>JASFEV010000086.1:0-15979 GCA_050124655.1 Desulfobacterales bacterium | reverse complement strand
ACCGATCAGCCAGCAGTAGGGTGCGAACAAATGCAGGCCCCCTTTTTTGACCACTTGCAGCAGGGCTCTTAGAGCAGCATAACCCACGATTGCAGCCGTAAGGGCCCCCACCAGTGGAATCTGAAAGTCCAGATCCGTCCCGGATAAAGCATCCTTAAGGCTTAGCAATCCAGCCCCGACAATGGCCGGTATGGAGAGCAGAAAGGAATATCGAGCCGCTAATTCACGATTGATACCCAACAACAACCCAATACTGATGGTTGAGCCCGATCTTGAAATGCCGGGGATGATAGCCAATCCCTGTACTATGCCGATCAGAAATGCATTTTTGGGGGTGAGGCGATTACGATCAAGTGGTTGGGACCGTTTTGTCCTCCAACGGGTAAGCCACAAAAGCAAGCCTGTTACCATCAACATCAAACCGGCGATAAATACCGATGCAAACATCTGATCAGCGATACCGCTAAATGCCAGCCCCAGCAAAGCGGTCGGTATGGAACCGATAACAATCAGCAAGGCCATTTTGAGTTCAGGATCGGATTCAATCACCGATTGTAAGCGATCTTTCTGCCCGGCGAGCGCCAAAAGCCGTAGCAGCGCCATGATAATATTTTTAACATCCGTGCGAAAGACAATAAGAACGGCAACCAATGTTCCCAGATGAACACATACATCGAAGAAAAGCTCGGCTTCCTTGAGCCCGAGAAATTGTTGCAGCAGCACCAGATGCCCTGAGCTGCTGACCGGTAAAAATTCGGTCAAGCCCTGGATAATGCCCAGTATGATCGCTTCCACAAAACTCATAGGGGACCTTCAAAATCTCAATGGCCGCTAAAAACTGCTGTCAATAACCGAATACAATCCCATATTTACAGCAAAGGGCATGGAGCATGGAGCATAGAGTTGAATAAGCATCTAAATGCAGTTCATTCAAAACGCCATGCCCTTTGCGCCATGCCCCATGCCCTGTTATCGGAGACTATCATAGTACCAGCTTCTGAAATTAGCTACAAGATAACTTTTCCGGTATTTTTTGTGTTGTATCCGCCCAGAGTCTCCACGCGCTGCTTGAAGTCACTGCTGTTGATGATGTCAAATAGGATTTGAACCGCATCGCTGGTAAAAAATTCCGGGAGCACAACCAGATCATATTGTTCGGTGACCACCGGGATAAAATCCAAATCTAGGGCCTTGGCGGCCGCATAAATCCCCAGACCGGCATCTGCGGTTCCGCTCAACACGGATACAGCCACCGCCATGTGGGTAAACTCCTCATTTTGATAGCCATTAATCTCTGCAGCTTTGATGTTTAGCTGGTCTAATTTGTAGTCCAATAAAATTCGCGTGCCGGACCCGATTTGCCGGTTGATAAAAGAGACCTCTTTGCGGCTGAGATCCGCAATGCCGCCAATTTGCTTAGGATTGCCCTTTTTGACAATCAAGCCCTGATCGCGTTGCACCAGATGGACCAGCTTGACAGGCGTATCCGGCAGATATTTTTTGAGGTAAGAAACATTATAGGTCCCATCTGTGGTATCCAAAAGATGGGTGCCCGCCAGGTGGCATAGGCCGCGCTTAATGGCCATCAGGCCGCCCATACTGCCGACATGGCTTGAGGAAAGGGTGAGTTCACTGTGGCCGGCCTTGAGCTGATCGGCGAGAACATCCAAGGCATTGTCGTGGCTTCCAACGATAACGATGGTTTTACGAATGGCCGGCAGAGGTCGCAGCAGTTCCGCCGATACGATTTCATTGTCGTTGATGCCTTCAACGTGGTTGGGTATCCGAATGATGCCATCGGCTTCGGTGATGGATGTAATCGTGCCGGCACCTCTGGGCAGTGGGGTTGCGACAATCCGGCCGCCGACTTCACCCAGCTTCACGCGCAGGAATTCCTCCACTCCGAGTTTGGAAGCAATCTTTTTTGTCGGTTGAACCTCAACCGTTTCCCGCTGCGGTCCAGGTTGACCGAGAAATGCATGCAAAAGGGGTTGGACAAATTGCTCAAAAGCAATGATGGCTGAAACCGGATAACCCGGAATGCCGAAAACCGGTTTGGTTGCCACCGATCCGATGACAATAGGCTTGCCGGGCATAATGGTGACGCCGTGCACGTGAATTTCGCCCAGATCAACGATAGCGGTTTTGGCAAAATCCTCAGAGCCGGCCGAAGACCCGCCCAGTACGAGGATCATCTGATAATCCGCATCTACGGCGGCTGTGATGGCCTTTTTAATCTTGTCGATATCGTCCACGACCATTTCATGACGCCGATAAGTGCCGCCGTTTTTTTCGATCAGTTTGCCCAGGACAAACGAATTGGTTTCCAGTACCTGCCCTGGCCGAAAATCAGGGAGCTTGAGTTTGCGCCAGTCTACCAGTTCCGACCCGGTGGGGATAATCAGCACTTTTGGTCTGACCTTAACCGGTACGCTAAACACGCCTCCTGAAAGAAGAGCCCCCACGCAATAGGGCGTGATCACATGATTTTGCGGGAAAAGCAATTCAGTGGCCACGATGTCCTCTCCGACTCTACGAACGTTTTGCCATGGAAATACGGGTGCTTCGATCTGCACGCGTTCTTCGTCCAGCGCATTGACATCTTCAACCATGATGACGGCATCCGTATCCGGTGGCAGGACGTGGCCGGTATTGACATAAAATGTTTCGCGATCGACCATCAGCGTTTTGGGTGTTGCAGCGCTGGCCCCGAAAGTGATTTCGGCTTTTACGGCCAGTCCGTCCATTGCTGCCAGATGGAAGTTGGGAGAAGACAGTCGGGCATTGACCGGCACTGCCAGAACCCGACCGACAGCGTCCGGCACGGATATTTCTTCGCTTGCCAGTGGCGGTAAGTCGGCAAATGTCTGAAAAAGAATGTCCCGGGCCTCCGGCAGGGTTTTCATCTTCAGATAAACGTTACGTTTAAAGCTCATATTTTTTCCTAAATATCGGATTCAGGGTTTAATGTTTCAGATGTTTAGGATTCACGTTTAGGCTACTGGCTCCTCGCTACTGGCTTCTGGCTGGAAGCAGGGAATTGGTTGCCAGCAGCCAGTCGCCAGCAGCAAGCGGCCTGCATCAAAGGGGTATGACCTCAACTTCATCGCCCTTATTGAGTCCCTCGGTATTGATATCGATTTGAACCAGACCGTTGGCATTGACCATCGTGCTGATCAATCCGGATTTTCCCAGCACTGGATCCGCCCATAACTGGTTACCCTCACGGCGTAGCCGGACCCGTAGAAAATCCACCCGTCCCTGCTTCGAAGCCACATTGCGGCTTAATTTGGCCGGTAAGCGAAGCACATCCCCTTCCATATCGGATTGTCCGCCCAAATGCGCAATGAAGGGCCGGACCACCTGTGAAAATACAATCATG
Organism: Desulfobacterales bacterium; assembly: GCA_050124655.1. Lineage (GTDB taxonomy): Bacteria > Desulfobacterota > Desulfobacteria > Desulfobacterales > JAHEIW01 > JAHEIW01. The sequence continues at coordinate 12,597 of JASFEV010000086.1, read as the reverse complement.
GCAGAAACCACATGCCCGGGCATTCCCCAGAACGACTTGTCTTTGACCTTTGCCAAAATGGTGGGTTTGCCGGGGCTGATCGATATACCGTGAACCAGAATGCTTGCATCCTGCAAGGCTGAAAGCACATCGACCGTAAAGTCACGGGTGCCGACCGAACTGCCGCCGGAAATTAAAACCATGTGGCAATGGTTGAGCGCCAGCTGGCATTTTTGAAACAGCATGTCAAAATCATCGCGCACAATTCCATATGGGACGGCGACAGCACCGGCCTCATGAATCAGGCCCGCCAGGGTATAGGTGTTGATATCTCGAATCTGCCCCATCTGCGGCGTTTCGCTGATGGGTGTGATTTCGTCGCCGGTGGAAATAACGCCGACCACGGGTTTTCGGAAAACCGGTATTTGCTGCCTGCCCAAAGCTGCGAGAAGCCCGGCTTCCTGAGGGCGTATGGTCTGTCCTTTGCTCAGCACCTTCGCGTGTTTTTGGATATCCTCGCCGATGGCAATCATATTCTGGCCGGGGGCGACGCTGCGATAAACTTCGATCGTGGTGTCATCGATGGCCGCGGTGTGTTCAATCATCACCACGCAATCGGCGCCTCGTGGAACCATACCACCGGTGGCGATCCTGGCGGCCTCACCGGGAGCAATTTCAAACTCCGGCGATTGTCCCATGGCGATATTGCCTGTTATGGTCAGATAAGCTGGGTTGCCCTCGCTGGCGCCAAACGTAGAGGCGCCTTGAACGGCATATCCGTCGACAATCGTGCGCGGGAAATCCGGCAGATCTTCATCGGCCACCATATCTTCGGCTATGATTCTGCCAACGGCTTCCGGTAAAGGGACCTGCTCCATTCCGACCTGCGCAAACGCGCTGCGATAGTTGAGTACCGTTTCTAAACTTGTAACTTTAAAAAATTCTTTCATTGCTTCACGTTATCCATTCCGATGCATTCAAAAATAAAAACCTATTGTTAGCATACCGTGATGCGCAATTCAAATGGTCAAATTTTTCTGTCATGAGTTTCAATTACCGCTTGCTTAAAATTGGTCGGCTTCCGGCCTCTAGTTATTTGCTTCTGGCTGCTGGCTTTTAAAACGGAGGTCGGGCGTAAAGCCCGCCCCTGCAAATCGATAAAAATGACGGTTGTCGGGGCGGAGTTTATCCCCGCCTGCATCAAAATTTAGCGATGCAACCTCATCGAGCTGTCTGTGGTTCGGCCAGCGGCCAGCGGCCAGCAACCAATAGCCAGTAGCGAGTTTGATCTCCTTCTTGCAAAACCATTTAATAAAAGGTTATAATCGCCCGAAAAGTAGTATTGAACATTGAACCTACCGCAAAATATCAAAAATACTAAAACCTTATGTCTGAGACAGAAGAATCTTCAGCACCGGTGCTGCGGGCTGAAAAGCCGGAATTTTTGACCGAAAAGCGATTTGACGCGTTCGAACTGCCGGCGCCATTATTATCTGCATTAAATGATGCCGGTTTTGTACAGTGCACGCCGATCCAGGAGCAGACGCTTCCCATTTCTCTGAGTGGCCGGGATGTGGCAGGTCAGGCGCAGACAGGAACCGGTAAAACAGCGGCTTTTCTGGTCACCGTCATTACACGTCTTTTGATGCTCTCCGATCGCAATCCGCGTCTGCCCTCGGCCCTTATTATCGCCCCCACGCGGGAACTTTCCCATCAGATCTACGAAGAGGCGCGCACCCTGGGCCGGCAGGCGGACTTAAAGATAGCCGAAGTTGTCGGCGGCGTTGATTACAAACGCCAGGCCCAGATCCTACGCCACGGCGTTGACATCGTCATCTGTACACCCGGGCGTATCATCGATTACTATAAGCAGGGCATTTTCAAAACAGAAGCGATCAAAATATTGGTGATCGATGAAGCGGATCGATTGTTTGACCTGGGATTCACCAAAGATATGCGTTATCTGCTCCGCAAACTGCCTGTTTATGAAAAGCGACAATCCATGCTTTTTTCAGCCACACTTTCGTATCGGGTCATGGAGCTGACCTATGAATTCATGAATTTACCCGAATTTATATCGGTCACGCCGCAGACGATAACGGTTGAGGGAATCGACCAGCAACTGTTTCACGTTGGATCGGAAAAAAAATTGGAACTCTTGCTGGGTCTGCTCAAAAGAGAAGAGTGGAATCGAGTGCTTATTTTTGTGAATACGAAAGTCGGCGTGGATTGGTTGACCCGAAAACTGAAGGGCAATGGCTGGCCGGCGGAAAAAATTACCGGCGATTTGCCCCAGCGCAAGCGTTTCCGGTTGATGGCGCAATTCAAAAACGGTCAAATTAAAATCCTGGTGGCCACCGATGTCGCTTCCCGTGGTATCCATGTTGAAGATATTAGCCATGTCATCAACTATGACCTGCCCCAGGATTCTGAAAATTATGTGCATCGCATCGGCCGCACCGCCCGGGCGGGCAAGACCGGCAAAGCCTTTGCTTTGGCCTGTGAAGACTATGTCTACCATCTGGAGCCTTTGGAGGAAATGCTGGGATACAAATTACCCGTGGTCTGGCCCGGAAACGACTGGTATGAAGCCGACAAGTCGAAACCCATCGTTTCTGAGCGCCGATCCCGTCTCAGAAAATCGGGTCGAAAGCGCAGCCAGCACCGGGCCAAAAAACGCTCGCAGACACCGGCCACTTCAAAAAAAGACAAAACGCGATCCTTTCCAGGCGCATTTTTTGGTTTTGGCCCCGAATCTCCGAAAGGCACCGACACCCCTAAAACGAAAGACTCGGAAAAGCCGGCGCCTCCAAAAAGGTCTAAACGCAAAAAAAGAAGTCCTTCCCGAGCTAAAAAAAAACCGAAGCCCAATCCACATTCCAAAAAGAGTTGAAGTCATGCCAATTCTCTGCTGACGATCATTCTCCCTCTATTGACGGTGGGTATCCAAAGCGTTGTTTTCTTCCTTGCTAAAGTCCAATTTTTTACTTAGATTACGTGCTATGGGTCATGTATTCGATTTTAAAGATGCTATCGCTTATGAGCAGTGGCTGAAAAAACCCGAAAGCAAGGCCGCTTTCGAGCTTGAAAGCCGGCTGATGCAAACGCTGCTCAAGCCCATGCGGGGCGAATCGGTGCTGGATATCGGGTGCGGGACCGGTGCATGCTTGCACGCTTTTCTGGACATGGAGCTGCAAGTGACCGGCCTGGATCCCTCGACCTACATGCTGGATATCGCCGCCCGCAATATCGGCAACCGTGCTGATCTTTATCAGGGCTATGCCGAAGACCTGCCGTTTGATGATAATTCGTTTAATTACGCCTGTCTGTTTACGACCTTGGAATTTGTCGATAATCCCCAAAAAACGCTGGAGGAAGCCTGTCGGGTCGCCAAAGACCGTATCTTTATCGGTGTCCTGAATCGCTATGCCATCAAGGGCATCCAGCGACGCGTCAAAGGCATGTTTACGGCCAGCATTTTTAACCATGCACAATTTTTCAGTGTCTGGGAACTGAAACAGAGGATTCGCAAAATTGTCGGCAACACGCCCGTATCCTGGCGGACTGTTTGCCAATTGCCGTCCCAATCGGGAAAGATCGCCACCAGTCTGGAGCAGTCCAAAATTATTCAACGCTGTCCGTTTGGCGCTTTTGCCGGGATGGTGGTTTCCCTGGTTCCGAAATTTAGAACACGCCCGTTGACCATGCGATACCATGCCAGGAACCCGGGCGGTGCGATAACCGGATAGTACCGCCGTGATGTTGGATTTTTGATTTTAGAATTCGGATATGAACCCAGAAAGACCTCAATCGATGGAAGCCTATCTGTATGAACCGCTTGATGATAGCAAAGTCAAATGTCATTTGTGCAGCCACCGCTGCGTGATAAAAGACGGCCGCCGGGGCTTGTGCAGCGTGCGCGAAAATCAAGCCGGCACACTGCAGACACTGGTTTATGGCAAACTGATCGCCCGGCACGTGGATCCCATCGAGAAAAAGCCGCTGTTTCATTTCATGCCGGGGACCCTTTCCTATTCAATAGCCACTGTCGGTTGCAACCTGCGCTGCCGTTTTTGCCAGAACGCCGATATTGCGCAGATGCCGACAGACCACAACGGCCGTATTATGGGCAAGGCGGTCACCGCCCAGCAAGTGGTTGATGATGCTGTCAAATCCGGTTGCAGGTCGATTGCCTATACCTACACCGAGCCGACCGTGTTTTTTGAATTTGCTTATGACACCGCCCAACTAGCCCATCAGCGCGGCATCCGTAATGTTTTTGTCACCAACGGGTACATGACCCCCGAAGCCATCGACATGATCAAGCCGTATCTGGACGCCGCCAATGTGGACCTGAAAGCCTTCACAGACGAATATTACAAGGATTTGTGCGGCGCGCGTCTTGGCCCTGTCCAGGACACCCTGCGGCACATGAAGGCTCACGGCATTTTTGTCGAAGTCACCACCTTGATCGTAACGGGTCTCAACGACGATCCTGCCGAACTGCAGCAACTGGCTGAATTCATCGCCCATGACCTGGGGACAGACACGCCGTGGCATATCAGCCGGTTTCATCCGACCTACAAACTCACCGACCGTCCGGCCACGCCGCTGAAAACGCTTACGCGGGCGTGCGACATCGGGCGGCAGGCCGGACTCAAATACGTCTACACCGGTAATGTGCCCGGCGATGAAGGCGAAAACACCTTCTGCCCCGGGTGTGGTCAGCAGGTCATCGAACGCTGGGGCTTTCAGGTTGGCGCTGTTCGGATCGCAAATGGCTGTTGTACGCACTGTGGCCATAAGATAGATGGCGTTTGGAACTAATTGTTTTTTTTTAAACGTCTCAACCTTCATTTTCAACAACGGAATCCTATCCCTTTTTCTCCGGCAACTTAATTTATCCCATCAAAACAATAGCATCCCAAATTAATGCAATTTTTTAAATCTTGACTCTAAATATTCATTCTCTTATAGTCGCATTTTTAATTCAGATATTTCCATTGTATTCGAATTTAATAGGTAGCTCCATATTATGAATGTACTCAAACAATTAAGCCGATGGATCGACACCCTTAACCAATGGGTCGGCCGGGGGGTTGCCTGGGTAACACTGGGGCTGGTGCTGGTGGTTTTTGTCGATGTGGTCATGCGGTATCTTTTCAATATGAGTTTCGTTTTTACCCAGGAATTGGAATGGCACCTGTTTGGTTTTATTTTTCTGATCGGGGCCGGTTACACCCTGCTGCACGATGGTCACGTGCGGGTGGATATCATTTACCAGCGTGTCGGGTTCAAATCCCGGGCCTGGATTAATCTTATTGGTGTTGTCCTTTTCTTGATACCCGGTTGCATCATGGTGATTACAACCTCCTGGAAATTTACAATGAACGCATTTGCGATCATGGAGGGCTCACCGGATCCCGGCGGCATCCCCTTTCGGTTTGTGCTCAAGGGCTGCATCCCGGTGGGATTTACGCTTTTGCTGCTTCAGGGGCTTTCTCTGGGCATCCATAGCCTGCTGCAGATTCTGGGAATTGAACAGGCAGAGGAGGCACATCACTGATGGAGTATCTGGCAGCCTGGATGTTTTTAGCGCTGACGATTTTATTGATGGGTGGCTTTCCGGTGACCTTCACGCTGCTGGGTACCGCGCTGACATTTGGACTGATCGGTTTTGGATGGGATTTTTTTAATCTCCTGCCCCTGCGCATTTGGGGCCGCATGACCAATGTGACACTGGCGGCGGTCCCGTTGTTTGTGTTCATGGGCGTTATGCTGGAGCGATCGGGCCTGGCCGAAGAATTACTGGAGACCATGGGGCTGCTTTTCGGCCGCCTGCGCGGCGGGTTGGCGATTTCAGTGGTCGTGGTCGGCGCGCTTTTGGGTGCTTCCACCGGTATTGTCGGTGCGACGGTGGTCACCATGGGACTGCTGGCGGTGCCGACCATGCTCAGGCGCGGCTACCAGAAAGAGCTGGCGACCGGCACCGTATCGGCCTCCGGCACCTTGGGGCAGATCATTCCGCCCAGTATCGTGCTGGTGCTCATCGGCGATATTGTCGGGGTCTCTGTCGGCGATCTTTTCATCGGTGCGGTCCTGCCGGGCCTGCTGCTGGTCGGCCTTTTTATCGTCTATATCCTGATTGTTTCGTTTTTGCGACCGGGTGTGGCGCCGGCCATTTCAAAAGAAGAACTGGCGGCGATTTCTCCGCGCCAGCTGGCCGCCCAGGTCGGCCGGGCGCTGTTTCCACCTTTATTTTTAATGGTGGCTGTGCTGGGCTCCATATTTGCAGGCATCGCATCGCCGACCGAAGCGGCGGCCGTCGGAGCGGTGGGCGCCACCTTCCTGACGATTGTTAACCGCAAATTTAACATGAACATCCTGCGCGATGTGATGCACACCACCGTGCGCCTCACCTGCATGGTTTTTATTATCCTGTGCGGCGCGGCTGCTTTCGGTTTGGTTTTCCGGGGTCTGGGCGGCGATGAGATCGTGCGGGAATTCCTGGGCGGGATCGCCGATCAATACAGCCACGCTGCTGTTTTGGCCATTGTGATGCTGCTGATCTTTTTCATCGGCTTTTTTCTGGATTTTATCGAAATTACCTTTATTCACGTACCGGTTCTTGCACCCATCATGATCGATTTCGGATACGATCCGGTCTGGTTTTGTATCCTGCTGGCGGTCAATCTGCAAACTTCGTTTTTAACGCCGCCTTTCGGATTTTCACTGTTTTATCTAAAAGCGGTGACGCCGCCCGAGGTGACCACCGGGCATATATACCGGGGTATCATTCCGTTTGTCCTTTTTCAACTCATCGGACTGGGAATTGTTGTTTTCTTTCCGAAACTGGCCACCTGGCTGCCCAGGCTTGTATTTGGTCCCTGACAGGGGTACGGTTTTTAAATAAACCTTGACTAACGAAAAGGATAACCTATTTTTGGGGATCTCTTTCTGCTAACGAACAAGGACCCGAATCTGAAGTGGAAAAAGACCGAAATGTAACCATGAAAACGGTGGCTTGCGATATCAGCAAATCTGAATGCGCAATTCCATCTCAATCGGAAAAGGAGGTTTTTCATGAAAAGACGTGATTTTTTAAAGAAAGCAGGTCTGGGTGCAGCCGCGGTTGCCGCGACAACCGTAAACGCCCCCGCAGTAATGGCCCAAAAAAAATACCGCTGGAAGATGGTGACCACCTGGCCCCCCAAGCTGCCGGTGCTGCAGGAAGGTTGTGAGCGGTTAGCGAAAAGGATCGGTGAGATGACCAATGGTCAGTTAACGATTCAGGTATTTGCTGCCGGCGAACTGGTCCCGGCATTCGAGAGTTTTCAGGCGGTTTCCGACGGCACGGTTGAGGTTGGCAGCGGTGCTTCCTACTACTGGGCCGGTAAGGAACCCGCAACCCAGTGGTTTGCGGCCGTGCCTTTCGGCATGAATGCCCAGGGTATGTCCGCCTGGTTTCACGGTGGCGACGGAGAAGGGCTCAAGCTCTGGGAGGAAACCTACGCGCCGTTTAATCTAATTCCACGTCCCGGTGGCTCCACCGGTGTTCAAATGGGCGGCTGGTTCAACAAAAAAATTAACACCATCAACGATTTTAAAGGCCTGAAAATGCGCATCCCGGGCCTGGGCGGCAAGGTCGTCGCCAAGGCCGGCGGCACTGTGGTCCTCACACCGGGTGGTGAAATTTTTACCAACCTTGAGCGCGGTGTTATCGATGCCACCGAATGGGTGGGCCCATACCACGATTTACGTCTGGGTCTCTATCAGGCTGCTAAGTATTATTATTACCCCGGTTGGCATGAACCCGGCACCTACCTGGAATATTTTTTCAATAAAAAAGCTTACGATTCGCTAACCACGGAATTGAAGCATATCGTTGATGTAGCTTGCATGGAAAATGAGCACTGGGTTCTGGCTGAGTTTGACCGCCACAACGGTGCTGCCTTGCAAACTTTGATTAACAAGCATAAGGTCCAGCTATTCAAATTCCCGGACGAAGTGCTGGATGCACTGCGCCCGATGGCAGAGGCTGTCCGTGAGGAAGAAGCTGCCAAGAGCCCAATGGCCAAAAAAGTAAATGAATCCTTTAAGAAGTTCCAAAAAATAGTCGGCACATGGGGAACCGTATCCGAGCAGGCCTATTATAACGGGCTTCAACCGAAGTTTCCGTTAAAAGGATAAGTTTTGGCCAGGTTTAAAAGCATTTGAATGATATTAAATCAATCAGATCGCTTGAATGTCAAAACGCCAGCCGGGCAACAACGCCGGCTGGCGTTTTCTTTTTTTTTAAGCGGCTGCAGCTGTTATAAATCCGTTTTTTCGAAACGGATGCTTCTATCAATAGCCTGCACCGCCAGCAATGAAATGAACGCCATGGCCGCCCCGCCGAAAAACGGAATGCGATAATCCACAACCCACAGAATTCCCCCCAGGGCGGGCAGAAATACAGCCGCAATATGATTAATGGTAAAGCCCACCGCCATGCTGGGGGCAATATCCCGCGGATCGCCGACTTTCTGAAAATAGGTTCGAATGGCAATCGCAAAATTAAAGAAGATATGGTCCAGAATGTAAAGCAGGGCCACCACCCATTTAGAATCGGTCAAGGCGTAGGCCATGAATATGACAACCAGGCTGGCGTATTCCAGGGACAATACCTTGCGTTCGCCAAAGCGGATAATGCTTTTCCCGATAATGGGGCTCAGGTAATAGTTGATGAGATTGTTGATCACAAAGAGGATGGTCACTTCCTGAACCGTATACTGAAATTTTTGCACCATCAGCAGAACCGAAAAAGCAATAAAAATCTGGCGTCGCGCGCCGGCCATAAAGGTCAGGAAATAAAAGAGCCCGTATTTTTTACGAAACACCATGTTTTTGTGCTGGGGCACGATATCCTTTTGGGCCGGCTTGCGCGTCAGGGCCCAGACGGATGCGGCCATGATGAGCGCGCCGATCAGCAGGTAGATCTTGGCAAAATTCAGGAAAAAGGCCAGAAGATAGATGGCCAGCCCGACGGCAATGCTGGAAGCGGCCGCATAGCTGCGCTGTTTGCCGAATACCCAAGGTGAGGTATCGGTATCAAAATACTGCAGCGTCAGAGACATATTGGTGGTTTCATAATAATGGAAGCCGAAGCTCATCACCAGGGTGGTAAAAATAAGCCCAGCGAAATTGGGCAGTAAGCCGGTGATGGCCAGCCCAAAACCCAACAACAGAATCGACAGAGCGGAAAGCCGGTGCTCTCTGATAATCATAATGACATAGACCGCCAGCAGGGCTAAAAGTCCGGGGATCTCCCGCACCGATTGAATCACGCCGACATGATCTCCATCCAGTCCGGCAATGTCCACGGCAAAATTGTTAAACAGCGTTTGCCAGGTCTGTAATCCGATGGTTGAGCAGATGGTTAAAACCGCCAGGTACCAGAACATCGGGTTACGTTTAATTTCTTTTGTGGGTTGCATGTGCTGATGGCTTTATTATTGCAGTTGAAATAGGTAAATTGATGGGCTTGGCCTCTTTTTCGATCTGAGTGGTAAAAAAACGCGCCGACCGCTTGTTGCATGGTCATTGATAAACGGCAATTTTTTGTTCGTTTTAGCAAAAGTTCAGAGCCATAAACCCATTTTTTGTATTTATTTCATATTCTTAGACACTTATTGCCATTCAGGGAAAGTTAAGGTTCAAAATTTTGAACCTCTCCCAATAATAGAAAAATGGTTTAAAAACAACAGGTTTTTCAATTTATAGGTAATTGGGGTTAAAAATTATGAACCGAGCGCCTCAATTTTAAGGCATCACCTTATTTATGAAAACTTCTAATCAGAATTTTTATTGCTTATAACCATTTGAATTTTATTAATAAAAAAATAAAAATAGATAATTTCGCCGGACGAAATTATCTTTGGCAAGGCTTTTGCAGTTTGCTTAAGTGCAGCCTAATAATTTCTTCATCTGTTCTCCTCCTTAACGGCTAATCAGACAAAACTGATTAGCCGTTATTTTTTGTTTGAATTTTAATCGCCTTTTCCATAACAATATCCACATGTCACAAAATTAGAATTTAACACCCGGAGCACCAGCTTGAAGATCATTGATGTTCACACTCATATTTTCCCGAAGCCAATCCGCGATCAGCGGGAAGCTTATTTTTCAGGCGAGCCCGCATTTAAAAAATTATATCAATCGCCGAAATCGCAACTGATCGGTGGACAGGAATTGTTGGCGGCCATGGATGATCACCAGGTGCACCGATCCGTTATTTTCGGGTTTCCCTGGAAAGATTCGCAATTATTTAAAAAGCACAATGATTATATTATCGAAACGATCAACCGTTACCCGGATCGATTTATCGGTCTGGGCTGCTTTGACCCCTTTTGTGATGACGCGGCTGAAGAAACGCACCGCTGCCTTCAGCAGGGCAGACTATCCGGCATCGGAGAGCTGGCCTTTTATCAAAGCGGGATTGACAATGCTGCGCTGAAGCGGTTGCAGCCGGTTATGGAAATATGCAAAGAGCAGAATCGACCCGTTTTGATTCACACCAATGAGCCCATCGGACACAGCTATCCCGGCAAAACCCCCAATACCCTGGCCCAGATCTATCAATTGATTGATACGTTTTCAGACAATAAAATTGTTTTGGCCCACTGGGGCGGAGGTCTGTTTTTTTTCAGCCTTCTGAAAAAGGAGGTCAAGCAGCGCTTAGGGCATGTGTATTTTGATACGGCCGCCTCGCCGTATCTCTACGATCCCAAGGTCTACCGCGTGGCCATAGATTTTGTCGGGATGGAACAAATTTTGTTTGGCAGCGATTTTCCCCTCCTGCCGCCCGCCCGGTATTTTGATGAGATGAAGGCTGCCGGATTGTCGGATGTAGAGATGGAGCACATATGTGGCCTCAACGCCGCCAAGCTTTTTAATTTATAAATGGCCTTTTTTCCGATGAGCGTTGTTCTCCGCGAATCTACATCGTCGACGTACTACCAGTACGCCTCCTCGTAGATCCTTGTGTCCGCCTCAGGCGGACTCATCGAAAAAATTCCTCATGTATAAATTAAAAAGTTAATTCTAATATTTTTTTGTTTAATTTTTTAATTGCCGGAGATGTTTCGTCTCTATTAATCTTGACACTTAATGCTGCCAGGATCTCGCTCATCAATCGAAGGCGGGACACCTGAAGCCGTCATATGCGTATATTGCGTAGAGATTCTAGAATGGGTTCCATGCGGGTGCGGTGCTGCGGGGGGACCATCAAGACCTTGAGCGGCTGATTGGCAATCAGCCCATTTGATGCGCAATCCAATTTGCCCTCTTGATATGCCTGCCGATTTTCCTGTCCGGTCATGACCCTGAGAACATCCAGCATATTGCCGCTGCAACCGTCGGCATCCAGGTGCTCGATGGTCTGCAACATCACCGTGTTGACCGAGAGGGCGAAATCATCGATATCGGCATAGCCATGCCGGCCGCAATCATGGCGTGATATCAGGCAGCGGCAGCCAAAGGGGCGAACGCTGTACAGTGGGCATTGACTATCGCTTAAAAAGGGGCATGTAAGGCTTGCGAGCTGTTCTTCTTGCGGAGGGTCGATTCCGGCGGCACACATCTGGGCAAACTGGTTGGTGGTCATTTTGGGCTGAAAATGCACCTTTTCAGATGCCCGCTGAATTTGTTCCATCCAGGCTGTATTTTGATTTGATTTCAGTTGCTTGACTATTTTGTAGCCCTCAAGCGTGGTCAGGGTCACGCTGGTGGTGCAGCAATGGGCGCAGTGTTTCTTGCAGGCCAAATCCAGTGAGGCCGCAAATTCATCGTAAATGTCGTATATTTTTTCCAGCGCGGCCAATTTGACGCTAATTGCCATCTTTTATGTCCCTCATTTTCATGGTGAGCGGGCATTATTTTTTAAAGAAGATATGAAAGATAATCGTATACCATGTCAAGCTTCATTTGAGGCTTTTTTTCCGCTTGAAATTCGTTTGTAAGATTATTAAGTTTCAACGTCGATGTGCTATTCAACGACCAGTGGATTCTTGTCTCGAGAATAAACGAGCCTGAATCCTAAAACAGGAAGGACCATGTTGGGAACTATCAAAGGCGATATGTTATTGCTTACCGTGCTGATGGCCGGTTCCGGCGCTTCTACTGTCAGCGGCAAGACCAAACGTCCGGGGGAGATAACAAAATGCGACCCAACGCTCATCGACCGATTGCTGACGGTGATGGAAAAGGAGATCATTCCCCTGACCCAAGAGGGTGTTAGAAACGGCAATAAAATATTCGGGGCTGCGTTGCTCAAAAAATCCGATTTGTCGACCATTATCGCCGGAACCAACCACGAAACCGAAAATCCCCTCTGGCATGGCGAGATCTATACCATCAAACAATACTACGAGATGGTCAACAAAGATGAATCCAAACGCGTCGATTCAAAAAACATTATCTTCTTCGCCACCCACGAGCCCTGCACGCTGTGTTCTTCGGCGATCACCTGGGGCGGGTACGACAATTTCTACTACCTCTTCAGTCACGAGGATTCCCGCGACTCCTTCAACATCGGTCACGACCTCAAGATATTGAAGGAAGTCTTCAAGCACGAGCCCG
>JASFEV010000085.1:0-16047 GCA_050124655.1 Desulfobacterales bacterium | reverse complement strand
GGTCTTCCAGCTGATGTCGCGGATTGTAGGCTGGATTTTCAATTGCTTTTGGGCCACCCGGCTGACCGATCTTCAGCGATGCCACCCCGCCTAAAAAGCGAACCTCGACACTTCTGTTCTTAAATACAGCGGATTCTTCAATATCTTTAAGTGTCTGTTTGCCTTTTGATTTAATAAATCGATAGCAGAAATATCCGGAGGCGATTAAAACCGCTGTTACACCTAAAAAAATCCAGTGCATATATTGGGAAACGCCGCGGAAAAAGATAATCACAAACCCCAGACCGACAATAAACAACAGGTGCAAAAACAAAATAAGGTGTGCCAGCAAAATCCCTCTGAATAAATCTCCGCTATCTTTTTTCATGTGGCTGTATCCTTGGAAAATACTGATCCCCATAAGCCCGACCCACGCCGTTAACGTTGTCGGGATATTTTTAGAAACCGATAGCGGTCACCAGAAAGTACCTGGATGTCTCGTACCTGTGTCTTCTGCAGGATGCTCAATGTGACCTTCACACCGGCGGGTCCCGTTGCCCAGATCTGACGGAAAAACTGGGCCAGCCCATTCACCGGTTTTTGGTTGACCGCCACAACGATGTCTCCGGCCTTTATACCGGCTTTCGCGGCAGGGCCTCCCGGTGTGACCCGAATGATGAAAACGCGCCCTTGCGTTTCATTCGCATGGATACCCAGCCAGGGTTGTGATGGTTCTGAAGAGCGCCCTGTTTTAATCAAATCCGCCAGAATCGGTTTGAGAAGATCAACTGGAACCGACATGTTGCAGGGAATGACCCCCATTCCTGCAATATTGAGTTGGGTGAAAATGGATCCGATTCCCAACAGTTGCCCATCACGGCCGATTAAGGCGGCTCCGCCGAAATCAGGATAAGGCGGACTTGTGTAAATGGCATCTTCGAGCAAATATTCCCAATAGCCCGCAAATTCATTGCGCGAGACAACCCGTGAGCCCAGAACGGCATCCAAGCCGCCGAAACCGGCAATCAAAATCGGGTCGCCGGCCTTCAACTGGTCGGACTGGCCCAGTTTAAGGGGGGCGATGGACAGTGGCTCTACCGCCCGCAAAATACCGAAACCGGTTTGATAGTCATACGCCACAAAATCGGCTTTGACCGGTTTGCTATTGGTTATGAAAATTTCAATGCTTTCAGCTTCAAGGATCAGATAACCGATGGTGAGGATGTGGCCCCGTTTATCAATGATCACACCATTACCTTCGCGTGTTGTTCCCAAAATCTGAGCCGTATATGCATCCTGAGGGATGCTGGCTTTGATTTTGACAATCGCTTTGAGGATATTGTCCGGTGTCTGCGCAGCGCAAACGGCTGCACTCAAAAATAAAATACAACCAAAGAACAAAGACCAGAATAGATATTTTTTCTGCATGACCCCACTCCATTACATCAACGAGCGATTGTCGTCGGCCAGCGGATACGCCATCCGCTATAATTTCTTTGAGACATGGCGGTGTTTATTGCGGGTCGTTTATTTTGTATGATCAAGCCGTCACAATCGCCAGAGCAGAATTTAATCCCAATCGCTATATGACAACCTAACACCAATATAATCTCATGGAATGATTTTGCAAACAAGTGCTTTGCAAAATGAGTAAGTTTCAGATGGGTATCAATCGGGTGTTCATTATTGCGTGACGTCTGAAAAGACGCTATATTGAACCATAGAGACGCATCTGTTTTGCTTTTGGAAACCAGTCATGAGCGACAGCGTTCATCGCATGAAAGGAACATCAAAATGGATTTTGAGCGTTATTACCTCGATTTGTTTGAAATGCTAAATGCCTGCTGTAAAAAAATTGCATCCGGCAAATATGACAAAGCCGATTCGGAACGGTTGTTTGAACTATCAAAAAAAGGCAGATATCCAAGTATTCTTGCAGAACTAGCCGAATCTTTTGGTATGATGCTGGTTAAAGTTGAAGCCCGGGAATTTGAACGGGTGGCAATTATAGAAGAACTTGAAATGGCTAAATCCAAACTTGAAAACTACTCAAAGCAATTGGAGAAGGAAATCGAGGAATGCTGTCCGGAAGAGTCTCGCAAAACGTGAACGCCGAAATTCTTCCGAGCAGTCGTATCGAATTTTTTACCGGTTCCGGGGAGATGTGGTTATGTCACGTCTAAGCGCCTTGTTTTCAATACTGATCGCTTTGTGCGGCTTAATGATGCTGTCAAATGAACAAGTTATAGCCGGAAAGCTTTCTAATCAGCTTATTAACGCTGCTGAGTTGGGCGAAATCGATACAGTTAAAGAATTATTAGACCAAGGTGTGCCCGTGGAGGCAAAGAATCTGGACGGCTGGACCGCTTTAATGAAAGCCACTTATGAAGGTCATGAAGATATTGTCCGGTTGCTAATCGACAAGGGCGCCGCGGTCGATACTCAAGAAAACGCTGGTTGGACGCCATTAATGATGGCAGCTCAGTTCGGTCACCGTGAAATCGCCAAGCTATTACTGCAAAACGGTGCCAAAATTAATACGCAAAACAACACCGGCGCTACTGCCGTCATGTTTGCGGCCCTAAACGGTCATCAGGGATTGATTCAGGACCTGCAAGCCACATCAGCTGAAGTTAATATAAAAGATCAGAACGGGAAAACCGCTTTGATCTATGCCGCAGCTGCTGGCTATGCTGAAATCGTTCAGCAGTTGGTTTCGTTAGGTGCCGACGTCAACGTGAAAGATAAAACTCAAAGCACGGCCCTGATCATAGCTGCCCGGCGGGGATATGAAGAAGTGGTGCGAACGCTTCTGGAGAATTGTGCTGATGTTCGTGCAGTCGATAACCAGGGGAAAACGGCTTCGAAATGGGCCGTGGAAAAAAAATATAGCGGCGTTTTTCAATTGCTGGTGACGGCTAAGCCCTGCAACTAAAATTCCAACTAAATAGGTTGAGCCCGTTACCCGCTTGTCCGCCTCTGGTGGATTAGCCATTTAGCCCGTTCGCCCGAAGAAATAAAATCAGACAGCATTCCGTTAAAAACAGGCTCAACGGGACAACCTTTATAATTAGGATTTTTATTCATGGCGACAAGTGTTTTTTCACCGCCGCCAACGGTGGACAATGCCACATTTCCATCAATGCCGGCCTCCCATCCTTTGGCGTCACGGAATTTTTTCAGCGCTTCGTCATTGTTAAAGGTGATAATAATGTCCTTGGCTTCCCCGCCGATCTGAAAGCCTAATGAGCCCGCTGCCATGCTTTAGTAATCTACGGTTTTACCCCCGACGCGTAGCGCTCCGCGACCATATTCGATTCCGACAATAAGTGCACCTTTGCCGACATTGGGAAGAATAAGCATTCCCTTGGCGCGTTTGGCAATCTCTTTGCCGTCTTCGACCTGTTCGTAAAAACGTTGCAACGCTTCAATGGCACTGGCGTCGAAAAAGTAAGAGTTGCTATTTCTCGGGTATCTTGTATCTTCTATTTTTTACTTTTATAAAGTATTTTGAATCTTCATACACCAGCAGATTTGAGATCTTTAGCAGTCCCCGCTCGGCAAACTTTATGGTTTCCGTGCCCAGCATCATGTACAGGTTGTCATTGCGGATGAAAAGGCATTTTGGTTTTAATTTGATCCGTTTGCGCGTATTGAGGATTAGGGTGGGATACGGGTCGCTGATTAAATCAACAGCGAACAGGGCGGTGTCTTCATAATGAAAATAAACCTTTTCCCGAAAATCCCCTCTATCCTGAAAAAGGTAATACCCTTTTGCGTCCTTTTTAATGGCCGAATGAAAGTAATTGATAATTTTTTGGTGCTGAAATTTTCCGTGCGCATTGTGCCAGCGTCCGTTTTTATCCAGCCAAAATACAGCTTTATCTTTCGAGATCACAAATTCAGAGCGATTTTTATACATGTTAGCAGCTGATATTCCCTTTTTTCGTATTGCCAATGGTTGTCATCTTTTTGGGCTGCATTTTATCATAGGAGATCTTCTTGACAATTCTTTTTTTAGCTTAATGATAAGTTAAAATGATTTTGTGAACTCCTACGCCCGGAATGAATTGGGATGATTGCGAAACGAATTTGCGATATTATACCACGCTTTGTTGGGTGAATTGTTCCCGTGTATGATTTGACAGGATCACAGTTATGGGGCCCTTCATTTTTATTAATTTTGAATAATAACAGTATCTTTTTGTGGGGAGGACGATCATGACAAACAAAAGTAAGATCATTTCAATTGGTATTCTGGTGCTCATCTTATTTTGCGGTGGTGTGATTGCCGGTTATTTATTATGGGGTATCGCTGACGGCGAAAAGCGGGATTTTCCAGCGCTGCTCAGAGAGGCGGCTCAATATGTTGCCAGACTAGAGACTCGCAAAAGTGAACTTGAAATTCAGCTGGAAGCCAAAGAACAGAAAGAAGCGGCTATCGGCAAATCGAAAACACCGGCTGAAGCGACGCCTTCGGAAGCACCGGCGGAAGGGGCCGTAGATGATCGCATCAAAAACCTTGAGATGCAATTAGCGTCGCTGCAAGAGGAAAATACGGCACTGCAAACGGCCCTCAGTTCTGATAAATCCGCAACCGAGAAAAGCCTGGAACTAACCGATCGGATTCAGGCGCTGATCGCGGCCAAAAATAATTTGGAACAGGAGAATTCCACGCTGCGCACCCAGATCGGCCAGAGCCAGGGTTTAGCGGCTGAAAACGAACAATTGAAATCCCAAATTGCATCTTTAAACGATGTAAAATCCCGCCTGGAAAAGGAAAAGGCTGATTTACAGTCCACCGGGGGTGAAAAAAACCGACTGATAGCCGAAAACCGAGAATTAAAAATGCAAGCGCAAGTTTGCGCAAATGAAAAAGCAGAGCTCGAGCAAAAAATGGCTGGGTTGCAATCGGTAAACGATCAGAATCAAAATCTATTGGCTGAGAATCAACAACTTACGGCAACGATTGCAGCCCAAACGGATGAGATCAGTACGCTGAAAGTTCGACTGGATGAAATTCGGGCGATGACCCAGATGAAAGAAACATCTGACGCTCAAAGCCCGGCGGTTGAAGCCGACGAAACGCAATGATGTTTTCGATGCGCGGATATATGGACAAAGACGGGATGGTGCAAACAAAAGCTGCGCCCGACCTCACCGTTACGGTCAAGACTGCTCGGGCACTGAAGGGGGTTACATATGAAAATAAGTCGATATACGGCCAGCCTGTTGACGGCAATAATGTTTCTAAACGTGCACTTGGGTCTGGCTGCCGGACTGAGTGATCTAACCCAGCAAGCCCAGAAAGCATTGGGCGGATCTCCCGGCGGGCTAAGCAGCGATGAAATAACGGCGGGTCTTAAAGAAGCGTTGCAGGTTGGAAGCGAAAAAGCAGTGGCTCTTGTATCTCAACCGGATGGTTTTTATCAGAATCCGGCCATAAAGATACCGTTGCCCGAATCCGTACAGAAAGTTGAAAAATGGCTCAGGACCGCCGGCTATGGCAAACAGGTAGACGCTTTTGAATTGAGCATGAATCGGGCTGCCGAGCGAGCGGCGCCCGAGGCGAAATCCATATTCTGGGACGCTATTGCTGATATGAAGTTCGATGATGCTCAAAAAATCCTAAACGGGCGCGACAATGAGGCGACGCTTTATTTTGAGGACAAAACTTCAGCTCGGCTGCAGGAGGTTTTTAAACCCATCGTAAAAGATGCCATGGGTGAGGTGGGTGTTACGCGATCCTATCAAGATTTAAACGACAAAATCGCCAGCATGCCGTTTGGCAAAAGCGCTGGTTTTGATCTGGACCAGTATGTAACCGATGGGGCTTTGAAAGGGCTGTTTAAAATGCTGGCCGAGCAGGAAAAACAAATCCGCACCCAGCCGGCTGCCCGGGTGACCGACCTGCTCCAGAAAGTCTTCGCCGCCCAATAAGCTATCGATTAGGTTGGCCGGTTGGGCCCGTTGAGCCAGTTGAGCCCGTTAAGAAAGGAAAGTACCTGATTGAATAATCTTTAAACCGGCAAACGGGCGAACGGGTAACGGGCTCAACCTTTAGTATGCGAGCATTTTGAATCGGTTTGATGCACACCGTAGTGTTAATAAAATAGATGTGTAATCCATTTATCATGGAGAACAAAGCCCTTGGGCGCAAGATGCATTTATAAATTAGATTTTAAAAGTTGTATGGGCGACTGTCAGCTCCAGCTTCATAAAAGCCATCTAATTCATCGCCTAAAGAATCAAGATAGTCCTGCAGTTCTTTGGGGCTATTAAAGCTGAGGGTTCCCACGTGGCCGCTTAGAGGGAACGTATCTCCATCGGCCCCCCGGCGGCACATGGCTTGTAAGAACTTGGTGGTATCGTTTTGGTAAGTTTCAGCTAGCTGGGCGGCACTGATAGCCTGGCGGGCATGCCCGTAAGCATCGAAGTATACATAGTATTTCAATGGACCCACTCCTGATCTTTCAACTCGGCTATGATAGCAGCCCCTCTTTCCTGAACCTCTTTGATTTCAGGCGGCTGTATGATCTCTTCGTTTGATTTCTGCTAACAGACGTTGCTCAATTTGATCTTTGGCCCACCGCATTTGCTTCCTTTTTTTCCCTTTTTGAAACAGTTCGATCATTTCAGACGCGAGCCGTTTGGCATGCTGGTGGCCTTCGACCGCGGTTTCCCTGATTATACGCCAATTAAGCGTTTTGGTAAAGTCGTTAAAGGCGTGCTGCATTTGGGCGAACAGTTCTTTGAGCATTCCGTCTAAAAAAGCGGTATAGAATCCCAGGCCGGCCATTTTGCGATTTTCAACCAGATGGTGAAGTGTTCCGCTTGGATGCGTATCCGCCAAAAGATCTTTAAGGCTTCTGGCGAGTAGTTCAATCGGTGAGTGCGGAAAGGCGGCAATCAGTTCGCGCCAAATTTCGGGGTCAAAGGTAGAATCGCTGAGTTCTCCAATCTCATGATATATGTAATTGTCTTTTTGTGCTGTTAGAATTGTTGGCAGATGTTGCTGGATTGCTTCGGTGTTTTGTTTTTCGAGCCCACAGTTTTTGAGAGCAAACTTTAGCGCTGACCGGCCCGATTTTTTGATATAAGTCATTTGATCCCACAGAAACAATTTGGCGGAATCGGTTCGTAACAAGATCTGCTGAGTTTGCGTTAGTGCCGGCAATGTCAGCAAATCACGGGCGCGTTCGCGTCCAAGAGCATAGACGGTGTATCCATTATTGAGGCTTTTGTTTTCAATCTCAGCCAGAAAAAAGGTCGGTTTCAAGCTAAATGCATAGCCGGCCCCGTACAAAAAGCCTCGGGGCTCCAAGACTGCATTGATGGCAGGGGTGTCAAACAGGTCGTAGTCTTTACCCTCAATCGTTATCTTCGTGTGTTTGGCATCTGCCAGTTTTTCCCAGCGTGCCTCTTTTTCACCAATCCAATCTAAAATTTCGGATGTGTCTTTTTCTTCCCATGGATTTAAGCCGTGCTCCCACTTATAAAGATCACGCAACCGCAGGGCCAGTCCACAGGTGGAATACAATCCGGCGTGCTGCGCATCGGATATCTCGCAATTATGTAAAACTTGTCGGGTTATGGATTCTATTTCACTCATTAACGCAACTTTATCATTTGCCGAGTTGGACAACAAGGTACCGCAGCGATCTGCATCCTTAAGTGCTACAATCTAAGACCGGTATGCCTGATTGGCCAGCCCTTAACTCAAAAAATGACCATCTAGCGGCTAATAATTGTATCAGATCAAGTGTTGCTGGCTGCCGGTTTTTAGCTCATGGCCGCTGGCTTCTGGTCACTGGCTTCTGGCCAGCAGCAAGAAGCAAGCAGCCAGATGCAAACGTCTTGAATAGGAATTTTTTGTTCAATGATTATTGCGGTCGATTTGCCCTGATTTATTCATACCACCTTAGGTAGGCATCCAGATCCTCACGCCCGGTTTTGAACTGGTTGATCGGGGATTGTGGGTCGGCATATCCCAATGCAATCGCCAGCAAAATTTTCTTTTGACAGCTACCGCGGATGGTTATATTTTTATTAATATTCAAATTAAAATTATTGCCGATTTTTACTTATCATCATGTCGCCTAAAACCGCATCCCCACCCAAACCGCTGCCGGCCGCCACGGTTATTATCGTACGCCAACATCAGACGGAGTTTCAGGTATATCTGCTAAGACGACATGCCAAAAGTGGATTCATGGCTGGCCACTATGTGTTTCCGGGTGGCATCCTCGATCCGGAAGATTGGCAATATACCGTTTGGCAAAACTACGTGGATGTGGACGCCAGAACGCTTCGGGATCGATTCGGCGACAGGAAGTTGACAGCAGAGCAAATCATGGCTTATGGCGTCGCGGCCATACGCGAGACCCTCGAGGAAGCCGGCGTCTTTTTTGCGCAGCGCGAAAATCAGGGCCGGTCGGATAGAGAACAGGTGGTCAAACTTCGCAGCCGTGCGGACCTCCCACAGGAGTGGTTTGTCAATCTGATCGTCTCACAAGACTGGCGGCTGATGCTGTCGGCGTTATCACCATGGAGCCATTGGATTACCCCTGTGCGGATGAAACGCCGCTATGATACCCGCTTCTGGCTGGCATGCATGCCCGCCGACCAGCATTGCCAGCCGGACCAGCTCGAAACCACCCACGGGTTGTGGATCAGCCCCGCAAAAGGCCTGGCCGACAATTTTTGCGGGCAGCTCCCCCTAAGTCCGCCAACCCTGGTAACACTGCAACAATTGTTAGCCTATCGTTCACTCGCAGATTTGAAAAAAGAAATGGTTCATCACACGTGGGGACCGGCTATTTTTCCACGAATGATTCCCCTGAATGAGGGAGCGGTGCTGATTGAACCCTGGGATGCCGCATATAATCAGCCTGAAATTGTCATTGATGCCGCCGGTCTTAAGGAAGCCCTTCTGCCTGTCGGAGAACCGTTTTCCAGAATTTGGTATCACAAGGGGCTGTACCGGCCCATAAAGGCCTGATGTGTAAGCGAATGGAAAGGCAGTTCATTTTACGTGTCAGTTTCGATGTAGCCGGGCCCGAATACGTTTCTTCCGATGGTCAGCCTCAAATCCTTATCAGGCAATTCGTTTTCATCTCCTGGCCAGTGTATCCCTTCCCAGATCACACGCTGCAGTCCGCCGTCTCTTTTGCATCGGAAACAAATCGGTGGCTTCTTATTCTTTTTTATCGGCTGACCGGAAACATGGATCAGCTCTCCGATTGGATTTCCCTGAGCTGATACACCGCATAGTAGTGAGCAACCGCAATCCAAAAACTTGAATGCCACGCCGATTGCATCGGGAAAAGAGCCTAGGATGGCCTGACAGGCCTGGTCGAATGCAGTTGATCGAAAATTTGTTTTTTCTTCCATGCCAAGCGTTTCCCGTTCTACCCATGTTGAAATGATTTACAGTTAGACTAAGCACTATTGCTTCATTTGGAAACCATCTGCAACCAAATTTTTAAAAAAAATTGCAGCTGATCTGAGGCGCTGTGGTCTTGAGGTATGGATGGGGTGGTGGTTGTGCAAACGGGCAATCTATTTTGCGACACCAAACACAGTCGTTGCGGAATAAGACGCTTCAATCCCCGAGACGCAGCAACAGGGCTCCGGGCAGGGGGTGCTGTTGCCCCACCTGTCGGCTAATGCAATAAAACAATGGATACGGCAATTATGGCAATCGCCAGACCGATAACATCGTATTTATCCATTACGATCTCCTGTCGCCGAGCGGGAATTTCTCGCTTTTGCATATTGCGATGATTGCTGGCAAATTCTGATAGTTAAATTAAATGCAAAAACTATGCGCATCAGCATCCAAAAAATTATAACGATTAAATACGACAGCTTAAAAGAACATTAATCTCCAACTTTCAACTACAAATGTAGAAAAATATGTAAGCGGGTGTATATTTTAGGTGACACCATGCAGTCGCTTTCATTTCTGCACTTCATTTTCGGGCGCCAGATTGCCCGCCGCGCTGTTTGTTTGAATCGCTACACGTGGGTGTACATCTGATATTCGGTTTCTTGACCCAGCAGGGCATCGATTTTTTCCTGCAGCTGGAGGCGCTCGGGATTTTTTATCCAGCGGGTCCAATTTTCGGCAGACTCCCAAGTACTGACCACCACGGTTTCACCGGGTTTGTCGATGCGCTGCAACGTTTCGCCCGAAATATAACCGTCCTGCTTGGTTGTGGCGATTCTTAAGGCCTTGATCAGGGGTAGCAAAGAAGCTTCTTTGTTTTTGGGTACCTTGCGTTTGATGACAATTTTGACAGTCATAACTGGCTCCTTCGGGTTTTTAATAAACGAAAAAACAATGCTGCCCATTAATTCATTTTGAATTCTTTACTTAGCTGAAGTTGATTTGCTTTGCAATGGCTTTACTGTGCATTCGCAAAACGCTATCTACCCGTGTTAGGGCAAGCTAAACTGCTGCAGGTGTTTATTTAAATTTGCAGCTCGACGATGTCGCCTTCCTGCAGCACGTAATCCCGCTGAACCATCTGGCCATCAAACACCGCCGGGCCCCATACTTTAGCAGATTTCAGTTTGCGTGAGAAATCCTGATGAACTTTGCCGGCAAAGTCGGCCATGGTGCTGCCTTTCTTAAGCACAAACGGTGCGGTCATATCCGGTTTCTTACCAGGTGACTTCGTGTATACTCGAATAATGTTCAGCCGCTCTATCAGGGCTGCTTTCAGTTGCTCCAGGTTGCGGCCGGTCTTAACTGAAGCTGACACCATTGGCCAACTGTCTGCCAGCAGCTCTTTGAAAATTTCGAAATTTTCATCGGTTTGCGCATCATCGTTTTTATTGGCCAAAATTAAAAACGGGACCAGGCGGATGCCACGGTGATCCCGATAGCGGTCTTTAAGCCGCAACGGTACGATACGTTGCGCTTCGAGCAAAGCCAGCGAATCCTCGAGTTGCTGTAGCGGATCGGTTTGTAGATCCACCATTAATAGCACCAAATCGCAGCGGCGAATCAGATCCATCATTTCCGGATCAACATACTCGGCGCTGAGCGGTGGGGTGTCGATCAACTGAATCTGAATATTTTCTATTGGCATCATACCGGGTGTCGGTTTCCAGGTCGAATGGGGGAAATCGGCAACTTCAGGGGCGGCATTGGTCACCCGGGTAACCAAAGCTGATTTGCCGACGTTGGTGGCACCGACGATCACTACCTGTCCAGCCCCTTCTTTGTTGATGTGATAGGCGGATTCATGACGACTCAGACTTTTTTTGGCCTGGACAGCCGATTTTAATTTAGATACGCGCTTGCGCAAATCGGCGCGTAATTTGTCAGTTCCCTTGTGCTTGGGGACGATGCTGATCATTTCATCAAGGCAGGCGAGTTTTTCCGCAGGTGTTTTGCTTGAACGGTAACGCTTTTCGGCGTCATAATATTCTGGCGGCAAGTTTGTTGGCATAATGATAACCTCTGGGCAGGCATTTCATTATTGGCAACAGTGTCGCTTTACGTTAGAGAAAAATAAACGAGATGTCAACTGACGCTGTGCACTTGACAGGTACTCACCCGGGGGTTGATTTCGGCGCTTGCGAAACGTATACATGATCTAAAATCCTCAAGAGAAGGGCTATGTGATGAAAACAGAGTGGATCAATGCATTGGGTCAATTGACATACGGCATCTATGTTCTGACATCCTGTTACCAGGAACAAATCAACGGCATGATCGCCTCCTGGGTTTCGCAAGTGTCATATGAGCCGCCGTTGATATTGGTGGCCGTGCACCCCAACCGTTATTCTCATCATCTCATTGAGAATGGCGGCGTCTTTGTGTTGCACGTTTTGTCCGACACCCAAGCAGATTTTGTTGCGCGGTTCAAAGGACCGGATCCTAACATAAAATTTTCCGGTCTCAATTGGACAATAGGTAAAACACGCTGTCCCATCCTAAGCGACTGCCTGGCCTATCTGGAATGCGAGCTTAAAATCCATTACCGACCCGGCAATCATACCCTGTTTGTCGGAGAAGTGCTTGCTGCCGGCAGACCTGCCGAGGGGGTCCCCCTAACAACGATGGATTATGATGGCGTTTACCTGGGCAAAACCTGACCCGGACAGCGGCGTCAGAGCAAACCGTTTGACGGATATACCGTTCCTACGGATCAAACGAACATATTTTATACTAAATTCTATATACAATAAGCTTTATCTGATGTAGCTTCCTGAATGTTCATATTCATTTCAGAAATTGATTTAAAAAAGATGTCAATCGAGAAAGGAGACCCTACTGATGGCTTCCTGGAAAAGTTATCTGGAAGAACATAAGGATCGTTTTTTGGAAGAACTGCTGGCCTTTTTACGCATTCCCAGTATTTCCAGCTTAAAAGAGCATAAAGAAGACGTTCAGAAAGCAGCGGACTGGGTCGCGGCCCGGATGCAGGCGGCCGGCGTCGAAAATGTCGAGGTGCTGCCCACCGGCGGTCATCCGGTTGTTTACGGCGACTGGCTACATGCAGCGGATCAGCCGACCATTTTGATTTACGGACATTTTGACACCCAGCCGGTCGATCCGTTGGATCTGTGGTCCCAGCCGCCGTTTGAGCCGACCCTCCGGGATGATCGCGTCTATGCGCGGGGCGCCTCTGATGATAAGGGCAATATGCTGGTTCCGATCCTGGCGGTGGAGGCAATGCTCAACAGCACAGGGCGGCTGCCGGTCAACGTTAAGTGTTTTTTTGAAGGCCAGGAAGAGATCGGCAGCCCGCAGCTGCCGGAATTTATTTCAGCCAACCGTGACCGCTTGGCCTGTGACCTGGTTTTCAGTGCGGACGGCGGTCAATGGGATGAAGATCAACCGGCGTTGATGATCGGACTGCGCGGATTGTGTAATCTGCAGATTGATGTCCAGGCGGCCAAAAGCGATACTCATTCCGGAACTTTTGGCGGAACCATTATGAATCCAATCCATGCCCTGGTGCAGCTGCTGGATTCGATGCACAGGCGGGACGGCAAAGTCGCCGTTGACGGCTTTTATGATGGCGTACGGTCACTTTCGGAAACCGAAAAGGCCCAGATCGCAGAAATTCCATATGATGAGGCCGCTTATAAAGCCGAGCTGGGCGTCGATCAGCTTTTCGGCGAGCCTGGTTTTTCGACTTATGAACGGGCCTGGATACGACCCACGCTGGAAGTCAACGGTATTTGGGGCGGTTTTCAGGGCGAAGGGGTCAAAACCGTCCTGCCAAGCACTGCCCATGCCAAGGTCAGCTGCCGGCTTGTGCGGGACCAGGATCCTGCAACTATCCTTAAACGGATCGGCACTCATATCGACAAGCATCAGCCACCCGGCGTCAAGGTGACCGTTGAACCGAATCCTAGCATGGCGGATCCCTATTTAATCCCTTACGATCATCCGGGGAATCAGGCCGCTGTCAGCGTTCACAAGATGCTTTACGGCAAGCAGGCCTATTACGCTTACATGGGGGGCAGCATTCCGGTGTGCGGACTTTTTTTAAAAGAGCTGGGCGCCTACACCGTCAATTTTGCCTTTGGCCTCAAGGATGAAAATATTCATGGGCCGGATGAATTTTGGCGTCTCAAAAGCTTTGGTCGCGGCCAGGTCGCTTATGGTATGTTGCTGGAACAATTGAGCCAGATCGAACTTCCCTGAACGTGCCGCTCTCAGAATAGAGCGGGTTTATGGGCGTTGAATGATGTCTTATAGGGGTTGTCATTTGACGCGTTGAGGGGGGGCAAGACGAATGCGGAAAATGTTACAGCAAGGAAGAGGACTCGAAAAGATGATGCACTGATCAGTTCTTTCCCTTTTGCATAGGGCTTAGCATCTTGTCGCTCAGTATGTGAAACAGATCATCTTTAAAACCGTAGGGCATGACCGAGAAGATGTCGTGCAGGCGCTCTTCCCAGCGGTTCATAATGCCGGTGGGTGTGGGTTTTTCCCAGGTGAGCAGATTGAAAACCTCGTCCCGAATCCTTCTGCGCATGCGCATTTTTTCGCGCTTGTCTGCACGCTGCGCCTGATTGAGCGCTTCTTCGAAGAACTGGCGAATTTCGAATATATCCAGATCCGATAGTCGGGGCATAAGGTCGCAACTCCGGAATTTCATTGCGGATTGCTTAATAAAAGCGGTGAGACTATAATTTCTCTTGTTTTCAGTAGTTTATCATATAATTGCTTTAAAAGTCAACTTTTACGGCCGTATCGATTTTAACAAAACAGGGTGGCTAACAGAACCCCGAAGGCTTGCATCTTAAATGAAATAAGACCTGAGCACCCCTCGGCAAGGAACAAAACAAGTTTGAAAATTGTCATAACCAATGATGACGGCATTGATGCCCCGGGTCTGGACACATTGTATCAATGCATGCGGCCGTTGGGCGACATTGTGACTGTCGCCCCGCAACAACCTAACAGCGGCGCAGCCCACCAGGTCACCGTCCGGGACCCCATTCGTTTTGATCAGCTGGGCCCAGACCGGTTCAGTATCGATGGAACGCCTGCCGATTGTGCGCGGGTTGCTCTGAAGCGATTTGTACCAGATGCTGACTGGCTGATTTCCGGCATTAATCCCGGGGCCAATCTGGGCTCTGATGTGTATAATTCGGGCACGGTGGCGGCGGCTCGGGAAGCGACCATTTTAGGGTGTCGTGCGATGGCCATCTCACAATATATTGCCAGAGATCAGCAGGTCGATTGGTCCGTGACCGGCTATCATGCCCGACGTGTGTTGCAAATGCTGTTGGGCCGGGACTTGGCGCGCGGATATTTTTGGAATGTCAATCTGCCTCATCCGCTCAACATGAACGCTGAAGTAGCGCATCAATTTTGCGGCCTGGACACCCATCCCCACCAGTATGTCTATCGTCAGCAGGGTGACACGCTCGTTTATGAAGGCACCATTCACGAACGTCCGCGGGATGCAGGCAAGGATGTGGCGGTGTGTTTCGATGAGCACAAGATTGCGATCACCCGACTGGCCGTGGGATCAGGCGACCCTCAATGAAGCACCTGCCCGGCGAATTCCTACGCCAAAACCGATATGGATAACTTCGTATGGTAATGAAAACGCCGATTTACTTGTGCTGCAGAGATCTTGCTTAAATTTCAGATATGGTATGGATATCTCAAATTTTTGTAGGTGTCCGAAGGTCCATAGATGTTGGGAAGCTGTTGAACAAGTCGTTTTTAAATATCCATCTGTTGGGCCAAATTTCGAATTTTTAAAATGTTTTTTTCGGCAGCTGGTATATCTGGTTACCTTGCCTGTCACCCCCCGGACGTGTTCCCCGCCCATTATGTCCCGGCAAAGTTCATGATTTTTTCGATATTGTGCACCATACAATAGAGCATCCACTGGATGTTTACTTTGATCTTTCCCCTCAGTGTAAAGCGGTCTAATCGCTTTTGGGTTTTAATATTGGCAAAGACCGGCTCGACAATGGCAAAGCGCTGCGGATATATTTTGCGCCCCTTCTCACTGTCGACCTTGTTTTGCATCGCTTTGGAAAAATTGGTGCTGGCCGCACCGATGGGCACATCCAGTGAGCGACGCTTGGTATTTTTACGATAAAAACATCGATGCGTTAGTGAACAGCGGCTGCAATCTTTGACATCGGCCATATAGCGCCGGTAAAGATTGTGATCTACCGTGTGACGCTTTACCTTTAGCTTGAGCACCTTACCATTGGGACAAATATAGTGATCGGCAGCCTTGTTGTGCTTAAAATCTTCTAATACAAACTTTTTGCCCTTCTTGGGTTTATTGCGCGGCCGGGTGGCAAAGCGCGAGTCGCGGTTGCGAAATTTTAAATCCGGTATATACGCATCGATGTGTTCATCGTGGCACTTTTTTAAATTGCCTTGATTATGGTAATTGGTATCAGCGGTCAAAATTTTACCTTTAAAATAATCTGCACGTTGACCGATTTTTTCCATGTTGGCTTTGGCCCCATCGACCATGGGCTCAAGATGTTTAGCATCCTGTCCGCTGCCAAAAGCCTCTCCACAAACGATAATCTGGTGCTTGTCATCGACCAGCGCCTGGC
>JASFEV010000084.1:0-16066 GCA_050124655.1 Desulfobacterales bacterium | reverse complement strand
AGAAAGGATTCCGTTTTTAATGTAAATGCAATGGCTTAAGTATCCTGATCCAAAATCCACCTGACAAAACAAGTTAAAATATAACAAAAAAGCTTAAAATTAACAGAAAATAAGACAAAATAACAGCTTATCATCCTTTAATCGAAAATATATACTAATTATGATACTTAAAAGCGTTTGCTTTTTTCACATTATCTAGCTAAAAATAGCGGTTTTAGGTGCAGGAAATCGTCCCATCACATTTTAATCAATATAAAAAAATTTTAAAAGGTTAAGTTGTTAGGCCAGCGTAGCTCAGCTGGTAGAGCAACTGATTTGTAATCAGTAGGCCGGGGGTTCGAATCCCTTCGCTGGCTCCAAGCAAGACAGCGGACATGGATCGTTTCCTGCAATCGTAAAACCATGACCGTTTAAGGCCTGTTATAAATTTGAGGTGGGGTTCCCGAGCGGTCAAAGGGAACAGACTGTAAATCTGTCGGCGAAGCCTTCGGAGGTTCGAATCCTCCCCCCACCACCAACCATAGCTAAGTCGTTTGTAGGAGATTTCGGTTTAATTTAGGGATCGATTCGAACTACATGACTTCCTGCATGAATTTGATTTCTCAGTTTTTGTGGGAATATGTTTAATCTCCCTATTTGTCATTTGGTTTTCATGTTTAAGCGGGAGTAGCTCAGTTGGTAGAGCTTCAGCCTTCCAAGCTGGATGTCGCGAGTTCGAATCTCGTCTCCCGCTCCAGATGAAGGTTTGGTTGTTTCTAAGCACCTGGCGTTTAGTCGTTGCCCACGTAGCTCAGTCGGTAGAGCGCTTCCTTGGTAAGGAAGAGGTCCACCGGTTCGATTCCGGTCGTGGGCTCCACCGATGCATATGCCATTTTGGGGCGTGTTTGCTTGGGGCGGCCTTTAATGGGTTCGAATACACCTTAAAGTCTTATAACTTAACTATTTTAAACACCATGGGAGGATGAGAAGATGTCGAAGGAGAAGTTTGAGCGAACCAAGCCGCATGTAAATGTAGGCACCATAGGGCACATAGATCATGGTAAGACGACCCTGACGGCGGCGATTACCAAGCATTTGGGTAAAAAGGGCTTGGCGGATTTTGTACCGTTTGATCAGATTGACAAAGCGCCGGAGGAAAAGGAGCGAGGGATAACGATTGCCACAGCGCATGTGGAGTATCAGACCGACAATCGTCATTATGCGCACGTGGACTGTCCGGGGCATGCGGACTACATTAAGAACATGATTACCGGCGCAGCGCAGATGGACGGTGCGATATTGGTGGTGGGTGCAGATGACGGACCGATGCCGCAGACCCGCGAGCACATTTTGTTGGCGCGTCAGGTGGGGGTTCCGCGCATTGTGGTATTTTTAAACAAAACCGACATGGTTGATGATGAGGAGCTGATTGAGTTGGTGGAGTTGGAGTTGCGGGAGTTATTGGACAAATATGAGTTTCCCGGCGATGACACGCCCATTGTCAAAGGATCGGCACTGAAGGCGTTGGAGACAGATGATTCTGACAGTGAAGAGGCCAAGTGTGTTTTTGAGTTAATGGACGCCATTGATTCGTATATTCCGGAGCCGGAGCGTGATGTGGACAAGCCGTTTTTGATGCCGATAGAGGATGTGTTTAGCATATCGGGTCGGGGTACGGTGGTAACGGGTCGAGTGGAGCGTGGTATCATCCATGTGGGCGATGATGTAGAGATTGTGGGCATCCGTCCGACGTTAAAGACGGTGTGTACTGGAGTGGAGATGTTTCGCAAGCTGTTGGATGAGGGTCGTGCGGGCGACAACATCGGCGTATTGTTGCGGGGCACCAAGCGCGATGAGGTTGAGCGCGGTCAGGTGGTGGCGATACCGGGCACGATCACGCCGCACACCAAGTTTAAGGCTGAGGTGTATATATTAAGCAAGGAAGAAGGGGGTCGTCACACGCCGTTTTTTAGTGGATATCGGCCGCAGTTTTATTTTCGCACCACCGATGTAACGGGTGTTTTGACGTTGCCCGAGGGTGTGGAGATGGTGATGCCGGGTGACAATGTTGCCATTGAGGCTGAGTTGATCACCCCGATTGCGATGGAAAAGGAGTTGCGGTTTGCGGTGCGTGAAGGCGGTCGTACCGTGGGGGCCGGTGTGGTCAGCGATATTATCGAATAATGCTATAGGAGTCGAGCGGTGAGAATAATCGTTACCCTTGCATGTACGGAATGCAAAAGAAGAAACTATACAACCACAAAAAATAAGCGAACAACCCCAGATAAATTGGAGTTCAACAAGTATTGTCGATTTTGCCGCAAGCATACACCTCACCGAGAGACGAAATAGACAGGTAAGGATCGCATCGGCTGTCACACGATTGTTGAAAAAACGCAAAAATGAAGGCTTCGCTAAGCCAGTACTGTTGCGAAAGTACAATTAGATGAACTGAAACCAATTTAAGGATGCAGGCCAGTAGCTCTAACGGTAGAGCATCGGACTCCAAATCCGGCGGTTGGGGGTTCGAATCCCTCCTGGCCTGCCATCCCCTTTTAAGGCTCGGAGTTTGAAGGTCAGGGAACTTTGGGATTCCTCATATCTTTGACGCTTTGAGCTTTCAGCATTTTAGGAGTCATATGGGACGGCTACAACGCAAAAAATCATCTGGCGCCAAGAAAAAGAAAAAAAAATCAGCCGAATCCGCTGCATCCAAAAAGGGTCAGATGACCGCTGATGTGAGCGGGAAGAAGAAGGCCAGCGCCGCAACCCAAAGCAAAGCGACCCAGAAGAGAAAGCCGGTAACAACCAAGAAACAATTTGCAACGGTTAGCACCGCGGCTGTAAAATCCAAGACGAATTTTATTCAATCGGCGATCCAGTTTCTAAGAGAGGTAAAAATAGAGCTCAAAAAGGTGACCTGGCCATCGCGTAAACAAACGATCGGATCCACCGCCGTTGTTATTGTTTTGGTTTTAATCATTTCGCTTTTTCTCGGATTCGTTGATATCGGCTTGTCCAATCTGATCCGTGTGGTTCTGCAATAAAACAAGGAGGAAAACGATTGGCGCTTAAATGGTACATCATTCACGTCTATTCAGGCTTTGAAAACAAGGTTAAAGCCAGCTTGGAAGAACGCATTGCCACCTCTCAATACGCGGATAAATTTGGAGAGGTCGTTGTACCCACTGAAGAAATTGTTGAACTGGTTAAAGGCAAACGCAAAACATCGGCACGCAAGTTTTATCCGGGATATATATTGGTTCAGATGGATCTAAATGATGAAACCTGGCATATCGTAAATGACACAGCCAAGGTAACCGGCTTTTTGGGCGGTCGACACAAACCGACGCCGCTTTCTGAGGAAGAGGCGGCTCGAATTTTAAATCGCATGGAAGCCGGCAAACTCAAGCCGCAACCCAAATATTTTTTTGAATCCGGCGACGAGGTCCGTGTCATTGACGGGCCTTTTACCAATTTCAATGGAACCGTTCAGGAAGTCAATCCTGAAAAGGGAAAAATCAAGGTGCTGGTCAGTATCTTTGGCCGTTCGACACCGGTTGAATTGGAATTTGTCCAGGTTCAAAAACTTTAGCCCCATTGAGTTAAAACTCAATGGGGGGTTATTGGTTATTTGTTATCAGTTATTTGTTTTTAGATATGGGGTAGTTGTTAAAGCGGAATGGAATCCGTTCACCGACAACACAATAATTGAATAACAAATTGAAACAACCAGCTCCAATAACTAATAACCAATAACAAATAACAAACAACGGAGTGGAAAAAGCAAATGGCAAAAAAAGTATTGGCAATGATCAAATTGCAGGTAGAAGCCGGAAAGGCCAATCCATCGCCACCCATTGGTCCTGCACTGGGCCAACATGGTGTTAACATAATGGATTTTTGTAAGGCATTCAACGCCAAAACGGCCAATGAAGAAGGTATGATCATACCGGTCGTTATTACAGTTTATCAGGATCGATCTTTTTCTTTTATCACGAAGACGCCGCCTGCAGCGGTTCTGCTGAAGAAAGCCGCCAAAATTGCAAAAGGCGCCGCAGACCCCAAACGAGAGCGCGTCGGTTCCGTTACACGCCAGCAAGTAGAAGAAATTGCAAAGCTAAAAATGGTTGACCTAAACGCCAATGATTTGGACGCTGCCTGCAATATTATAGCCGGCACGGCCAGAAGCATGGGTATAGAAGTCAGCTAAACATTACTGTTGCGGGATGCGGTTGTGGAGCGAAATCAAAACGGTTTCAACCTCAACCTAAAACACGCAGCGCGATTCAGGGAGATACTTAGAAAGATGCCGAAACGGGGGAAAAAATATCTAGATTCCAAAAAAAGACTAGAATTAGAAGATGTCAGCAGCTTTAATGACGCTGTCAAAATGACCTTGGCTTCGTCGTTTGCCAAGTTTGATGAAACGGTTGATTTGGCTGTGCGCCTGGGAGTTGATCCGAGGCATGCTGATCAGATGGTCAGGGGCAGCGTGGTTCTGCCGCATGGTACCGGCAAGGATATCAAGGTATTGGTCTTCGCCAAAGGCGAGAAGGAAACAGAGGCCTCCGAAGCCGGAGCCGATTTCGTCGGCAATGACGACTTGATTGAAAAAATAAAAGGTGGCTGGTTTGGATTCGACAAAACCGTTGCAACGCCGGATATGATGGGATCCGTCGGAAAGATTGGAAAGCTATTAGGACCCCGCGGTTTGATGCCTAACGCCAAAACCGGAACCGTTACATTCGAAGTGGCGCGAGCCATTAATGACCTTAAGGCTGGAAAGATTGACTTTCGAGTCGAAAAAGCCGGAATTGTGCACGCACCCATGGGAAAAGTATCGTTCGGCGTTGATAAGATTGTTCAAAACATGACCGCTTTTTTTGACACCATCATGCGTCTCAAACCGGCTTCCAGTAAAGGTACATATCTTAAGGGTATCGCCATTTCAACGACGATGGGACCCGGTCTGAAGATCGATGCGGCTTTGGTCAAAGACCTATTAAAGTAGCTAAAAACGGTTAGCCTGATACGGCGATTGTTGCGCAACCGTTAAACACGCGTCGATCTCGGCGCGCTAAAATAAGAAATCATCTGTCAAAGACCGTAGGTTCACTAATACAGCTATTCGCTGTGATTGTGTTTAATCGGCACTGCCGGCCTGCCGAGATAGTTGTATGATTTGCGTTTCTGCCATGTATTTTGCGGTGCGGGAACCTGCTATTGTCAATTGCAACTCGGCTATGTGAATTCCTCCGGTTTTGTCAGGAAGATCTGGAAAGGAGGTGTTACCTGACTCGTGAATCTAGAAGAGAAAATACGCATTACACAGGATTTAAATGAACGATTTGCAAAGGCTGCTGTTGTATTTGTCACCGATTACAAGGGCCTTGATGTCGCTTCCATAAATGATTTGCGTCGCAAGCTCTCAAAAGAAGAAGTCGAATATCAAGTTGCCAAAAATTCGCTTCTCATTAGAGCATCGGAAGGAACGGATGTGGCGTTGATCAAGGAAACTTTTAAAGGTCCAAGTGCTGTGGCAATGAGCTATGGGGACCCGGTTTCACCGGCAAAAGTGCTAACCGACTTTGCCAAAGAACACGATGCCTTTGAAATCAAAGTCGGCGTCATGGATGGCGCGGTCTTAGACAACAATCAAATTAAAGCCCTTGCGGACCTGCCATCGCGGGATGTTTTGCTGGGCATGTTCGTTTCCGCATTGAACAGTGTACCGACCGGATTTGTGCGAGTACTGGCAGAAATCCCAAGGCAATTTCTTAATGTTTTGCAGGCCGTCAAAGATCAAAAGGAAGCAGCCTGATCGACCCAATGAACAAACCATCAAATGATGATGACGTTAATAAACTGGAGGAAAAAATGGCAAAAGCAACACTTACCAAAGAAGATGTAATTGAATTTGTAGCAAATATGTCGGTGCTTGAGCTCAGCGAGCTCGTCAAAGAAATGGAAGAAAAATTTGGCGTTTCCGCTGCAGCCCCGGTCGCCATGATGGCCGCCGGACCGGCCCAGGGTGAAGCCGCGGCGGCAGAGGAAAAGACTGAGTTTGATGTTATTATCACAGCCGCAGGAGACAAGAAAATTGCGGTTATCAAAGAAGTTCGGGCCATTACCGGATTGGGATTAAAGGATGCCAAGGCCTTGGTTGACGAAGTCCCCAAAGCGGTTAAAGAAGGTGTGCCCAAAGATGAGGCTGAAAAAATTAAAGCTCAACTCGAAGAAGCTGGCGCCCAGGTGGAGGTTAAGTAGATTCACTGGATATTACTGGGCATAGGGGGCGCATCACAAACGGTGATAGCCCCCTTGCTCGGCGCCGGATAAGCTATTGTTTCTTGTAATCAAATTATCACCAGCAACTCATAACCCCAACCAACAGTGGAGATGCCATGTCGAAAAACCCTTTGGCACCAAAACGGATTCGGAAAAATTTTGGAAAGATAAAGCAGATCGTGGGAATCCCTGATCTTATCGGGATGCAACGCGAATCTTTTCAGCGGCTTCTGCAAATGGATATTCCTCCGGAGAAACGTGAGGATATCGGATTGCAAACCGTTTTTAAATCTGTTTTTCCGATTAAAGATTTTACGGGTAGTGCATCCCTTGAATTCGTATCTTACCGGTTCGGTGAGGTGAAGCACAGCATCGAGGAATGCATTCACCGTGGAATGACTTATGAGATTCCGGTTCGGATTACTGTCCGACTGGTGGTCTATGAAATTGATAATGATACAGGCGTTTCCAATATCCGCGATATCAAGGAGCAGGAGATCTATTTTGGTACGATACCCTTAATGACTGAAAAAGGGACATTCATCATTAACGGTACTGAGCGGGTAGTGGTCAGCCAGCTGCATCGGTCTTCCGGTGTATTTTTTGACCATGACAAAGGCAAAAGCCATTCCAGCGGAAAAATTATATACAGCTCCCGAATTATTCCGGTCCGCGGTTCCTGGATTGATATGGAAGTCGATCCGAAAGATATTGTCTATATTCGTATCGATCGCCGCCGCAAGTTTCCGGTGACACTGTTGTTTAAGGCTTTTGGTTATTCAACCGGAGATCTGCTGAGTTACTTTTATCAAACAGAAAGAATCGTGGTAAAAGGCAAGCGCTATTTTAAAGAATTCAACGAAGAATTTTTAAAGGGCAAACGGGCCAGCAAAGATGTACGCGATGCCAAAAGCGGAGATGTCATTGTCAGAAAAGGCCGTGTGTTTACGATCAAGGCCATTAAACGTCTTAAATCGCTTCGAACTGATTTGATTCCGATCAACGTGGAAGAGGTTATCGATCGTGCGTTTGCAAATACCATTGTCGATCCAAAAAGCGGAGAACCGATCGTAAAGGTTGCTGAATTGCTTGAAGAAGACACGTTGGCCAAGCTAAGTGAGCATGGCATCACCGAATTTGATCTGCTCTATGTCGATACAGCCAACAACAGCGATTCTATTCGCAAAACACTGCTATTAGACAAAGTTGAAACCAAAGAAGAGGCCTTGATCGAGATCTATCGGCGGCTGCGGCCGGGAAACCCGGCGACGCCGGAAGTCGCGCAGGATTTTATCGATAACTTGTTTTTTAGATCGACATACTATGACCTTTCCGGTGTCGGGCGACTGAAAATCAACCAGCGCCTGAGTATCAGCAGTGAAATTACGTTAAACATCTTGCGTAAAGAAGATATTCTGCTGACAGCCAAAGCTTTAGTTCAGTTGCGCGATACCCAGGGTGTTGTGGATGATATTGACCATCTCGGCAACCGCCGGGTTCGCGCAGTTGGGGAGTTGCTCGAAAATCAATATCGCATTGGGCTTGTACGGATGGAGCGGGCAATTAAAGAGCGCATGAGCCTGCAGGAAGTCGATGCGCTCATGCCCCACGATTTGGTAAATCCAAAGCCGGTATCGGCGGTGGTCAAAGAATTTTTCGGAACCAGTCAGCTGTCTCAATTTATGGATCAGACCAACCCGCTTTCTGAAACGACACACAAACGGCGACTAAGTGCATTAGGGCCTGGTGGGCTGACGCGGGAACGAGCCGGTTTTGAGGTGCGCGATGTCCACCCTTCACACTATGGACGCATTTGCCCCATCGAAACGCCGGAGGGACCGAACATCGGTCTAATTGTCTCTTTAAGCACCTACGCGCGTGTTAACCCATATGGCTTCATCGAAACGCCTTACCGGGTCGTCGAGGGCGCCAAGGTTTCCGAAAATGTTAAATTTCTGGATGCATTTGAAGAAAAAGATCACCCCATCGCCCAGGCGAATGCACCCATTGATAAAAAGGGAGCCTACATTAATCCGTTGGTCACCTCAAGGGTCGCCGGGGAATTTATGATGGTCGAAAAACAAAAAATTGACCTGATGGATATTTCACCCAATCAGCTGGTCAGCGTTTCGGCTTCTTTGATTCCGTTTCTGGAAAACGATGACGCCAACCGGGCCTTGATGGGTTCCAACATGCAACGCCAGGCGGTGCCGCTACTGATCAATTCGGCTCCTCTGGTCGGAACCGGCATCGAAGGGGTGGTCGCCAGGGATTCCGGAGTTGCAGTGGTTGCCAAACGAGATGCTGAAGTTGCCCACGTTGATGCCGCCCGGATTGTACTCAAGCATCACCCAACTGAAACGCCTACAGAAAAAGACGTTACCATCTATAATCTTTCAAAATTCATTCGTTCCAATCAGAACACGTGCTTTAATCATCGCCCCATCGTGCGCAAAGGCGAGTATGTTCAGGCCGGTCAGATCATCGCCGATGGACCGGCAACAGATCAGGGTGAGCTGGCTTTAGGCAAAAATGTTACCGTGGCCTTTATGCCTTGGGGTGGGTATAACTTCGAGGATTCAATCCTGGTGAGCGAGAGACTGGTACGCGATGGTGTCTATACCTCGGTCCATATTGAAGAATTCGAGGTTGTGGCCCGAGACACCAAGCTGGGCAAAGAAGAAATAACGCGTGATATTCCCAATGTCGGAGAAGAAGCCTTAAAAAATTTAGATGACAGCGGTATTATTCATTTGGGTGCCGAGGTGCAACAGGGGGATATCCTGGTCGGTAAGATAACACCCAAAGGTGAAACTCAGCTTTCCCCAGAAGAAAAATTGCTGCGTGCCATTTTCGGAGAAAAAGCCGGTGATGTCAAAGACACTTCTTTACGCGTGCCACCCGGCGTCCAGGGCATCGTTATTGATGCCAAAGTATTTTCCAGACGCGGTATTGATAAAGATGACCGCACGCGTCTGATCGAAGACGAGGAAATTGCCTCACTTGAAAAGGATCGTGACGATGAACTGGGGGTGATTGAAGAAGTTGTCCGTACCCAGCTGGCCGATCTGCTGATTGGTAAAAAGGCCATGGCTGCGTTGAAAAAAGGCAGAAAGGTCTACATCGAAAACGGTGCCAAGGTAACGGCCGATATTTTAGAACAGATTCCATTGGCTCAGCTGGAAGGCCTTGTCCTCAGAGACCCTAAGATCAGCCAGCAGGTTCATGAGATCTTAGAGCGCTATCGGGATCAACGCGAGCTCTGTCGCCTGGCATTCGAACAACAGGTCAGCCGCTATGAGAAAGGTGATGATCTTCCGCCGGGCGTTATTAAAATGGTTAAGGTTTACGTCGCCATGAAGCGCAAACTGTCGGTGGGGGATAAAATGGCCGGTCGTCATGGTAATAAGGGGGTTGTATCCCGGATTTTGCCCATTGAGGATTTACCCTATTTCGAAGACGGCATGCCCGTTGACATGGTGCTCAATCCGCTGGGGGTTCCCTCGCGTATGAATGTCGGGCAAATTCTCGAGATCCATTTAGGTTTGGCCGCCAAGGGTCTTGGCGATCAGTTGAATGGGCTGGTGCAGGAACAAAAATACAAAGCGTTGCGCGACAAGATGAAGAAAATTTTTGTAGTTCCCGTGCAGCGCAAAGCTATAGAGAGCTTGGATGACAAGCAGTTGGTCGAATTTGCAGACTATTATAAAGACGGCGTTCACATGGCCACGCCGGTTTTCGACGGTGCCAAAGAAGATGAAATCAAAGCCTTGCTGACAGAAGCCGGGCTGGATGAAAGCGGTCAGGCAGTTCTCTATGACGGTCGCTCTGGTGAAGCATTTGACGATAAGGTCACGGTGGGCACGATGTATGTTATGAAGCTGCATCACCTGGTTGACGACAAAATTCATGCCCGCTCTATTGGTCCATACTCGCTGGTGACGCAGCAGCCGTTGGGCGGAAAGGCCCAATTCGGTGGTCAACGGTTGGGCGAAATGGAAGTTTGGGCCATGGAAGCTTACGGGGCGGCTTATGCCCTCCAGGAATTTTTAACCGTCAAATCCGATGACATGGCCGGCCGCACGCGCATGTATGAGAAAATTGTCAAGGGCCAAAATGTTTTGGAGCCCGGAATTCCTGAATCCTTCCGGGTCATGACCAAAGAATTACAGGCTTTGGGACTGGATATTGCGCTTCTGGAAGAAAGTGAACTGGAAGACAAAATGTCTTAATATCATTAATAAGGTTGTTGGCGGGTTATATTCTTTCAACTCAACCTAAACATATAGGAATTCGCAATGGAAACTCTTTATGATTTTTTTGCCAAACCGACGGATCCACGCAAGTATTTCGGAATTCGAATTGCTCTGGCGTCGCCGGAACAAATACGGAAATGGTCGCATGGTGAGATCAAAAAGCCGGAAACCATTAATTACCGTACATTTAAACCCGAGCGCGATGGGCTATTTTGTGCGAAAATCTTTGGACCCACTAAAGATTATGAGTGCAATTGCGGTAAATACAAGCGCATGAAGCATCGGGGTGTCATTTGCGAAAAATGTGGCGTTGAGGTCATTCAATCCAAAGTCCGACGTGAACGCATGGCACATATCGAGCTGGCCACGCCGGTCTCACATATCTGGTTTTTAAAAAGTCTGCCCAGCAAGATCGGGAATCTGCTGGATTTAACCCTAAAGAACATGGAAAAAGTTCTTTATTTCGATAGCTACATCGTGCTGGACCCGAAAAATACGCCACTCACCAAAGGCCAATTGCTTTCAGATGAAAAATACATGGAGGCTCTGGAAGAGTATGGTTCCAAGTTTGAAGCCGGTATCGGTGCCGAAGCCGTTCAGACGTTACTGCAAAATATTAACCTGGAGGAATTATACGCTGAGCTGAAAGCCGACATTAAAGCAACGGGATCAGTCGCCAAGCGACAGAAGCTGTCCAAGCGTCTAAAGATTGTCGATGCTTTTCGCAAATCAGGCGTCGATCCAATCTGGATGATTATGGATGTCATTCCGGTGCTTCCTCCCGACCTGCGTCCCTTGGTACCGTTAGAGGGTGGGCGTTTCGCGACATCCGACCTCAATGATCTGTATCGCCGCGTGATCAACCGCAACAATCGATTAAAGCGTCTGATCGATCTAAAGGCGCCGGAAATTATCGTGCGCAATGAAAAACGGATGCTCCAGGAATCTGTGGACGTTCTTTTTGACAACGGGCGCCATGGTCGGGTGATCACCGGTACCAATAAACGACCACTAAAGTCGCTGAGCGACACATTAAAAGGCAAGCAGGGTCGATTTCGGCAAAACCTGCTGGGCAAACGCGTGGATTATTCCGGGCGGACCGTTATTACCGTCGGACCGGATTTGCGCTTGCACCAGTGCGGATTGCCCAAAAAAATGGCGCTTGAATTGTTCAAACCCTTTGTCTATTTTCGATTGGAACAAAAAGGCCTGGTCTCAACGGTCAAAAGCGCCAAAAAAATGGTGGAACGCGAAATCCCGGAAGTCTGGGATACCCTTGATGAGGTGGTCAAAGAATATCCGGTTTTGCTGAACCGTGCGCCGACACTTCACCGCCTCGGTATTCAGGCATTTGAGCCTATTTTAATCGAAGGTAAAGCCATTCAGTTGCATCCTTTGGTATGTACGGCCTTTAATGCCGACTTTGACGGTGATCAGATGGCGGTCCATATTCCGCTTTCAGTTGAATCTCAGATTGAGGCCCGGGTGTTGATGCTTTCCAGCAACAATATTCTGTCGCCGGCCAACGGCAGCCCCATTATTGTGCCCAGCCAGGATATCGTGCTGGGCACTTATTATATGACCCGGGGTGTCGAAAACTGCAAAGGCGAAGGCAAGATTTTCGCAAATGTCGACGAGGTTCAAACGGCCTTCGATGCCAAAGAAGTTGATTTGCACGCCAAAATTACGGTTCGCATGCACGGCCAACGCTATGAAACAACCGTTGGACGGGTCCTGTTGTGGGAGATTATTCCCCATGTGGCTATCCTGGAGTTGCGCCACATCCAGGTCGACAATGAAGAAACGGCCGCTGAGGTCATCGATCAGATCAATGCCGGTCGATCCTTTGTCAATCTTGTTAAAAAATATTCCCAGAGCCCGGATCAGCAAAATAAAGGGCTGATTGGAAAACTGAGTTTCAATGAGTTTCGCAGCGTTTTTGCCTGCCGCGAAGCCGATATTGAAAGGTTATTTTTCCTTAAGGCCGGCAGCAACAGTGACATCATATTTGCCGACAACGCCTATCATATTTTTGAAATTATCTCCAAAGAGCCCGCTATTCCATTTGATATTGTCAATGAGGTGATGGATAAAAAGATGCTACGCCAGCTGGTGGATTATGTCTATCGAAATCTGGGACCCAAGGCCACTGTTATCCTTTCAGATCGACTCAAGGATGTCGGCTACAAATATTCCACCCAGGGCGGTCTGTCCATTGCGATTGACGATATGATCATACCGGCGGCCAAATGGGATATTCTGAAAAAGGCCGAAGGCCAGGTTGCAGAGATCGGGCGTCAATATACCGAGGGACTCATCACCCAGGGAGAAAAGTATAATAAAGTCGTCGATATTTGGGCCAAAGCGACCGATGATGTCGCCAATGAAATGATGGAAGCCATGAAACTGGAGCGGGCCGTCGCTAAAAGCGGCAAGACGACGGCAGCCAAGAAAAAGCAGCCGGCTTATACGGAGAGCTTCAATCCGATTTATATGATGGCGGACTCCGGGGCACGGGGCAGCAAGGATCAGATGCGGCAGCTTGCCGGGATGCGGGGATTGATGGCCAAGCCGTCCGGCGAAATTATTGAAACACCGATTAGCGCCAATTTCAGGGAAGGGCTGTCTGTGCTGCAATACTTCATTTCAACCCACGGCGCACGCAAAGGATTGGCAGATACGGCGTTGAAGACGGCCAATTCGGGTTACCTGACCCGCCGGTTGGCCGATGTTGCCCAGGACTGTGTGGTCACCGAATTTGATTGTGGCACCACCCTGGGCGTTGAGGTGGAACCTTTGATGGAAGGCGGTGAAATTATTCAGCGATTGGGCGAGCGCATTTTGGGGCGCACGTTGCTGGAAGATATTCATGATCCATACACCGACGAGATTGTGGCCAAAAACGGCGATGATATCGATGAA
Source organism: Desulfobacterales bacterium (assembly GCA_050124655.1). Classification (GTDB taxonomy): domain Bacteria; phylum Desulfobacterota; class Desulfobacteria; order Desulfobacterales; family JAHEIW01; genus JAHEIW01. The sequence continues at coordinate 2,618 of JASFEV010000084.1, read as the reverse complement.
GCCACTGTCCAAAGGATAGAAGAAACCGGCGTCACCAATATCAAGATTCGCTCGGTTCTGACCTGCAAGGCCAAAAGAGGCGTGTGCAGCAAATGTTACGGGCGCGATTTGGCCCATGGCCGGCCCGTGGAAATCGGCCAGGCCGTCGGAATACTGGCGGCGCAGTCCATTGGTGAACCGGGCACCCAGCTGACAATGCGGACCTTTCATATTGGTGGTACGGCCAGCCGACGCGTGGAGCAAGCTGATATACGAGCGCGCACAGACGGCACCGTTAAATATGTTGATCTCAATGTTGCCAATAATTCTGAAGGTCAGCTGGTGGTGATGAACCGGCGCGGTGGCAAGTTTACCATTGTCAGCAAAACAGGCCGTGAATTGGAAACTTTTCCGGTGATTTATGGAGCGCACATTAAAGTCAAAGACAACGGTAAAGTACAAGCCGGTGACCTGCTGGCGACCTGGGATCCTTTTACCACACCGATCATTGCCGAGGTCGACGGTACCGTCAAGTTCGGTGATATTATTGCCGGTCAGACCATGCAGGAAAAAGTGGATCCTATAACCGGAAAATCAAGTAAAACCATCATCGAATCCAGGAGCGGAGACGAGCGACCACGGATATCCATTAAGGATAAAGACAACAAAACCACCAAATTGCCTGGATCATCGGCAATGGCGCGCTACATTTTACCGGTCAATGCCATCTTACTTGTCGAGGAAACCGACGTGGTCAAAGCCGGTGATGTGGTTGCCAAGCTGCCCAGGGCTACAACCAAAACCAAAGATATTACCGGTGGCTTGCCCCGTGTGGCAGAGCTTTTTGAGGTTCGCAAACCCAAGGAAGTAGCCGTATTAAGTGAGATTGACGGTTACGTTTCAATCGCCAAAAGCACCAAAAAGGGGAAACAAAGGGTGACCATCTCCCCAGTCGACGTCGGCGACAAGAAGGAATATCTGATTCCAAGGGGCAAACACATTAATGTGTATGAAGGCGATTATATTCGTGCCGGAGAAGCGCTCATTGGCGGCTCAGCGGTTCCACAGGACATCTTGCGTATTAAAGGTGAAGTCGCACTTGCACGCTATCTGGTCGATGAAGTTCAGGAAGTTTATCGTCTACAAGGTGTGCGTATCAACGATAAGCACATCGAAGTCATCGTCCGGCAAATGATGCGACGCGTAAAGATACTCAATGTGGGCGATACGGATTTTATTACCGAAGAACAGGTGGATCGCGTAAAGTTTGAATTGGCCAATAAAGCCGTCATTGAAAAAGGCGGCAAACCGGCCACAGCCGAGCCATTGATCTTGGGAATCACTAAAGCCTCATTAAGTACCGACAGCTTTATTTCAGCTGCTTCATTCCAAGAAACAACCAAAGTCCTCACAGATGCCAGTGTGGCAGGCGCGGTGGACGATTTGAGAGGTCTGAAGGAAAACGTTATCATGGGGCGCTTGATTCCGGCCGGCACGGGGCTAAAGGACTACGGCGATGTTTCCGTCGAAATGACGGATTAATACCGCGTATGTGTGGTTGAGAAATTTTAAGCGGTTTTTGAACAAAATGCTTGACAATAGGCAGTTTGCTGTATAAATACGGACATTTTACCAGATTTGTAATCTTATCAGAGAAAAGGATAACGAATGCCAACGATCAACCAACTGGTTCGCAAAGGCCGAAAAACGGTCAAGCAAAAAGTTACCACACCGGCACTCAAAGGTGCGCCCCAGAAACGCGGTGTGTGCACGCGGGTTTATACGTCGACCCCTAAAAAGCCAAATTCGGCCCTGCGTAAAGTTGCGCGCGTGAGATTAACAACCGGCATTGAGGTCACCGCCTATATTCCGGGCATCGGTCACAATCTTCAGGAGCATTCGGTGGTCTTGGTTCGTGGCGGGCGCGTCAAAGATTTACCCGGTGTTCGCTACCATATCGTGCGTGGCACACTGGATACTCTTGGTGTCGAAGATCGCAAACAGGGTCGCTCCAAATACGGTGCCAAAAAACCGAAATAACGACAGTTATTGGTTAATCGTTAATTGTTATACGTTAAATAAGGATAACATCATTTGCCAATAACGAATAACCAATAACCAATAACAAATAACCAAGTTCCAATAACTAATAACCAATAACCAACTTTGGAGATTTTATGCCAAGACGCAGAGAAATTCCAGAGCGGGTGACGACCCCGGATTCCAAATATGATAGTGTTTTAGTTGCCAAGTTTGTCAATTGTATCATGCGTGATGGGAAAAAGAGCGTGGCAGAATCAACGCTGTATCAGGCGCTGGATGCCCTTGGTAAAAAGACCAATGAGCCTCCGCTCAAAATGTTTGAACAAGCTGTGGATAATGTGCGACCGCTGATTGAAGTCAAATCCCGGCGCGTGGGAGGTTCAACGTATCAGGTACCAACCGAAATTCGTCCCTCCCGCAGAACCGCTCTAGGCATTCGATGGCTTATTACTTACGCTCGCCAGCGTCCGGAAAAAGGAATGGCCAATAAACTGGCCGCGGAATTGCTGGATGCAGCCAACAGAAGAGGCGCTTCCGTCAAAAAAAAGGAAGACACCCATAAAATGGCCGAAGCCAACAAGGCTTTTGCCCATTTT
>JASFEV010000083.1:0-16189 GCA_050124655.1 Desulfobacterales bacterium | reverse complement strand
CCATGCTCTTGGCACAAAATATGCTTTTGACGGAGCATATCGTGGAATTGGTCTACGTTTATGGCATTTCGTTCATGCATATATTCATCATATCAATGTTTATTTTAACATTCAAGATTTTTCAATTTGTGATATCTCCAGATCAAAGCTCTTATCTCCCCACTGATACCTGTGATATCCATTCAAAAAGACAACTATCACCGGTCCGATGAATACATCATTAAATCATGGTCACTGTATTTTATTTATCGGAACTCAGGGGAATTTGATTTTTCGAGGCTGAAAAAATTTCGTAAAGATAAAGCCCCCAGATGATGTAGGCAATCGCCAGCGGAAAAAAGCGCCACACCAGCGCCGAAAGGATGTCGAATCCGGGCAACAATAAATGGGGAGCGGCCAAAATGGAGAGCACAAAAATAAACGGAAAGGCATTTTTTAAGCGGGTTGTCTTCATGATGAAATACGACGGCACAATGAGCAACATATAGGCATAATCTTTAAAGCGCGGATGGATCAGGGCGTAAACCAGGCATATCAAAAAAAGGATCATTTTTTCGCGGTCCGGGTGGTCGTTTTGGTTGTGTTTTAGCAAAAAATAGGCTTTTCCGCTCAAAAATATTACCAGGGCGGCCATCCCGAGGACCACCACTGATATGATGGCGGGCGGCAGCGGCCCAACCAGTTGTGAGATCAAAGCAAATAGATCTTTGACAAACTTTTCAGTTGAAGCTCCGACAGCGCCACTCTCACCGACGACTGTTAACGCATTATGCACAAAGCCGGTAAACATCTCCGGATAAATGAGATATTGGATAAACAGATACGCCAAAAAAATCGCTGCTGCACAACCAAAATAATGAATTTTTTTAGGATGATCAGAAGCTAACAATAAAACCACGAAAAATATGGGGGTCATTTTAAAACTGGCGGCCAACAACACAAACACACAGAATAGGACAAGCCGGTGTTTTAGATAAAAGAAAAAAGCCAGCCAGAGCAGGACCTGTTCCACCAAGTTGATATTACCGGCGATCAAGTCGGTGAAAACAGCAGAGTTGAACACCAGCAGACAAAACAAAAAAAACAAAGAATCTCCCACAGGCCCGAGGAACGCCCATCGCCAAAAAATGACCAGCCCGATCAGCAAAGCACACTTCACCAGCAAGAAAATATGGAATGCCGTATGATAGTCTGTCTGGTTGAACAAATTATAAAAAAAGAGCGTAACGGGTGGATAGGTGTATAAGAAACTGGCATCTTTTTGACTGAGCAAAATACGGGAGTCGTAAGGGTCGGATCCGGCGGTAAAAATTTCAGCCGCTTTGCGGTGGGTCCGAAAATCCCATTGATATTGATCGGATTGGGCCGAAATATGCAGCACCAGTGTTATAAAATAGGCCAGCAAAAGCACCGGACCCACAATCTGAACAATTTTTTTTGCCATTTTACATGTCCAACCAACTTTGGAATGGGTTTTAATCGAAAAATCGGAACCACAGAATTGTAAATATCGCTTTGAGGCCATCTATCCAGCCAATTTTTTTGCCTTCCTCATAGGTCCGACCGCTATAGCTGATGGGAACCTCGTAGATCCGAAATCCTCTTTTGGCAATTTTCATGGTGAATTCCGGTTCAAAACCGAACCGATTCGATTTTAAGGTCATGTCGGCAAGCACTTCTTTTTTGAAAACTTTGTAACCGGTTTCCATATCCGTAAGGTTCAAGTTACTGAAGGCATCACACAGAAGCGTTATCAATTTATTGCCGACATAGTGCCAGAAAAACAACACCCGTTGGGGTCCCCCCAAAAAACGGGAACCATAAACGACATCTGCCCTGCCGTCTAAAATGGGAACCAGTAACTTCTCGTAATCACGCGGGTCATACTCCAGATCGGCATCCTGAATGATGATAACCTCACCAGTGGCGGCGGCCAGGCCGGTTCTGAGCGCCGCCCCTTTGCCGCGATTCTTTTTATGTTCAAAGACACGGACATTTTCATAGGTGCTGTCAATCGTTTCCAGTTGGGCCGCCGTACCGTCGGTGGAACCGTCATTCACGATGATAATTTCCGATTGCAGGCCAATGGCCTGGACCCGTGAAACAATTTCGCTTATCGTGCGTTCTTCATTGAATACAGGGATGATAACGGATATTTTCATCTGGTCTTTTCACTTTCTGTTATCACCGATGGATTTGATTTGCCTGACTTAACATCGGGGATCTTAATATTCAAACTTTTTTTGGACGTTATCCTAAATAGGTTTGCCCGTTACCCGTTAGCCCGTTGTCCCGTAAGAATGAGATCTGGTATCATCCCGCATCCAACGGGCTTAATCCGCCGGAGGCAGACTTAACTGGCCAACCCAAATAATGCAATGGCCTGTAATTTGTAGACAAAACAGTGCCATAAGCGGTCTAACAAAATCAGTATTGGTGGCCGATCGCTATCGCTTGACACCCAATTGGCCAAACCTTATGTTAACCATGTAATAATTTGGATTTATGAATAAATATTTCTAATGAAATCAATGCCTACAACAAAACTGTCTATGCTTGGGGTGGCATTGTGGGCAGTCTTGTGGTTTTCGGCCTGTAAAACAACGCCGGAGCCCAGCACGCCGATGCCCCCTCAGCCGCAATCCCAAGATACGGCTGAAAAAAGCCAGCCGCCCTCATCTGAATCCCGTAAGCCGGCTCAAGCCGGCACACAGCCGGAAACGCAAAGCAGCCAGAAGACGCGTGCGGGGGCCGCTGAAGAGACAAAAAAAGAACCGACGGAAAAACCGCAGGGCCAGCCGGCTGCATCTCCGGATGCAAGTGAGACCTCGCCGGTGCCAGCAGTTCAAAAATCAGATGCGCGTCGAGCGGAAGCGCCGCAAACTGCAGAATCCAAACTGGAAAAGGCGCGGGAGGATTTGCGGGTCAGCGAGGCTACCGAGCAAAAAATAGCCGCCAAGCTTGAGCAGCTCAAAAAATCCGGCAATGCCTCGGCCGAGGATATTCGCAATTACGAAATTTACCATGAACGTGTCCAGGACTTGGTTGCTGAAAACCGCAAGCGGGTTGATCAAATGGAGCGCGCTTACCGACAGCACGCATCAGAAGGAAAAGCGACTCAGGAGCCGGCTGGCAGTGAGTTTTCCGGTTCGGCTGAACCCATACCTGAAGAACAAGCTCAGGATCAAGTCGCTGAGCTTGACCGTCAGTTAACGGCCTCTCTTAACCAGTTTGATGCTATGCTCTTAAAAGAGATGGAAAGCATTGAAACCCAATCGGCAGCCAAAATGCGAGATCTGGCGCAGGAGGCCGCTGAGGCCGCCAAGCGCCTAAAAGAAAAAGGCGTCGATTTAGGTACTGCAGAATCGGAATCTTCAGATGAGGAATCGCAACAGGGAAAGACGCGCGATAAAAAAGCAGCCGCCGAAAAAGATAGTTCCGAAGCCGAACAGGGTGATGACGATGATACGGTCGCTGCCAGTGATCGCGCCAAAGGCCAGGGCCCGGCTCCTAAAAATGACCGGAGGAGCCGTTACAGCAAGGAGGATGATGACATCGTTGCCCGGCAACTGCGCGAGGCGGCTGAAAACGAAACCGATCCGGAGTTGAAAGAAAAGCTCTGGAAAGAATACGAAGAATATAAGAGAAACACACAATAACCTAAATTGAGCGTTTCAAATTTAAAAAATGAAAAAGTTAATTCTTGAGGAATTTTATCCTTTATAATTTTTAAATTTGAAACCCTACGGGCTTGCCGATCTTACCGCATCTGCTGTGTTAGATGCCGTTCCGCATAGGCAACTATAGCGGAACGACATCTGCCTTGCAGCTGCGGCAACCTCGACAATCGCTCGACTTAGGTCAAAAAGTGAGCATTTCAAATTTAAAAAATGAAATCCAGTGTATACAAATGCATCTTGTTTTTGACGTCTATCCTGGCCTTAACCGGCTGTGCCACTTACAATGCCCAGAAGGTAGGACCTACTGCAATCGAGCATGCCAAAACCGAAATCCCGGAAGAGCAATTGCTGGACGTCGGTATCCTTGTTTTTGAAACAAAAGAACTGACACCGGAAGTAGCCGAAAAAGAAGGCACCAACGCCAATATCCGCAACGCCGAGATCCATTTTATTCCCTATCATTTAAAAAACACCTTGCATCAGAGCAGTCACTGGGGTGCCATCCAGGTGGTGCCGGCCGAAACAAACAGTGTGGATCTGCTGGTGAAAGGCAAAATACTCGAATCAAATGGTGAGCATCTGGTAATTGAAATCGATGTCGTCGATGCGACCCAAAAGCGCTGGTTCAAAAAAGTTTACAGCGCTGAGGCGTCTGAAACATTTTATTCCGGTAACCAGCCGGGTGAAAAAGATGCCTACCAGGATATCTATAACGCTATCGCTAACGATATGGCCCAATATAAAATGAAGCTCAAGGCGGCCCAAATCGACACCATCCGAACGGTAGCCAAACTCAAATTTGCCCAGGAATTCGCGCCGGATGCATTTAACGGATATCTGACAGCGGACAAAAATAAGCATCTGAGCGTCAACCGTCTGCCGGCGAACAATGACCCCATGATGGCGCGTCTGCTGCAAATCAGAGAGCGAGAATACATGTATGTGGACACCCTCAATCAGCAATATGAAAAGTTTTACGCTGAAATGTGGCCGGCCTACGAAAATTGGCGCCAGTTGAATTTGACCGAACGTGAGGCCATAAAAAAAATTAAACGCGACGCGATGACTCGACAATTGATCGGCGCCCTGTTGGTCGCCGGCGCGATTGCAGCCGGTTCACAGGATTCTAATATGGGCCGTGCCCTGGCGCCGGCAATGGCTATCATGGGCGGGCAGGTGTTCATCAGCGGCTGGAATGTGTCAAAAGAAGCCGACATGCACAAAGCGGCTATTGAAGAGCTCAGCGAATCATTCGGCTCGGAAATGCAACCGGTAACGATGGAATTTGAAGGACAGCAATATGAACTGACCGGATCCGCAGAGGAACAGTTTAAGAGCTGGAAAAAGCTGCTGCGCGAAATTTATTTTGCCGAAACCGGCTTTAATCCGACATCTCCTGCCGATCAATTGGAAACAGAGCAAGATCAAATTCCTTAATTTTTCGCTCGTCTATTTTATCAACGCTTGTCGTCGATCAATGGCGCTGAGTTCATGCCCAACAGCGCTGCGGGCTGATACCATTAAAAAATCACGAAAATGGCTGTGGTCAACTCCAGGCCTTTCATATTTTCGTGATTTTTTATATAGTTGTTGCCTCAGGGGCGCATTCCGGCCCAAGCCGACACCGAACACCCCAAACTGTGGCATTGAACACATCAAAAGCATGTTGAATTTAAAACAAGACCAAATACTGCTTTCCCGTTTTTGCCTGCGTCAGATGATCGGACAGGGTGGCATGGGACAGGTCTGGCTTGTCTGGGACCAAGAGCTTGAAATCGAAATTGCCGTAAAAATTTTAAATCCGCAGATCGTGTCCGACCCGCAGCGCGTCCAATTATTAAAGAATGAATGCCGCAACACCCGTCGCCTGGCCCACCCCAATATCGTGCGCGTTTTTGATTTTCATCGATCCGAAAATCTGGCTTTCATATCCATGGAATATGTGGACGGCCAAAACTTGAAAGATTACCGCCGCCAAAGGGGACAAATCAGCACCTCGCAGATAATCAAACTGATAAAACCGATCGTCAACGCCCTGGGGTATGCCCATAAAATGGGACTGGTCCATCGAGATGTTAAAGCCGGCAATATCCTGGTTGATCGGCAGCAAGCTCCGCGGTTGAGCGACTTTGGCATTGCCGGCATTTTCAAGTCGGGCCATCATGCGCTGCAAATAACATCCGGCGGTTCGCTGTTTTGTATGAGCCCGCAGCAATTGGATAATCGTCGGCCGTCTCCGTCAGATGACATATATGCTCTCGGCGTGTTGCTCTATCAGTTGTTGACCGGCTATCCGCCGTTTTATCCGGACATCACCCGTGACCGAATCCGCCATGAGCCACCGGTTCCTGTAAATCAGCGTCTACAGCAACTCGCCATCGATGCAACCATCCCGGATTCTCTGGAAAACATGATTGCCGACTTGCTGGCTAAAAACCCTTCTGATCGACCGGCACGCATGCAAGATGTTGAGACATTCTTTGATCGGATGTTGCGTCCGGACACCGATCAGACGCTAGCGCCGGAGACCGTGGCCGAAGATACCATCGGACAACAGCCGTCATCAGACCGCACGGAATTGATTGCACCGGTCAGCGTAATCCCCGCAACACGCCGCAAGGGATTCGCAAAGGACACGCACAGCAATCTGTTAAAAGGGGGGATTTTGCTGGTTGCTTTCGTTGTTCTGCTGGCCGGCGGCTTGGGGTTGTGGCAGTATCTGGCCCGTCAGCACAAAAAACCGGCCGTAGCGGAAAAGGCGGTCAGCACCCAAAATCAATCGGAACCGGAAAAAACTGAAGCGTCAGCCGAGGCGCTTTCGCAAACAGCGCCGGAGCCGTCACAGCTGGCTGCTGATAAAAAGGAGGCCGATAAGAAGCTGGCCGAATTTATGCAGCTTAATCAGGAATTGGAGGCCAAAGGCGTTGCCCGGTGGGGCAACGAGATCCATCGCGACATGTCGCTGTTGGCAAATGAGGCCGACCGACTTTTGATGGAAAAACAATATGCTACAGCGGCTGCAAAATATGCGGCAGCCACTGCCAAAGCGCAGGAGTTGATCAACCAGGTCGAACCGATCCTTAAACGCTTATTGGATGAAGGCCAGGTTGCACTCGAAGAAGGCAACGGTTTGCTGGCTGAAGAAAAATTTACACTTGCATTGATAATGGATCCGGACAACCGAATTGCGCAGGATAGCCTACAGCGGGCCAAGACCACCGCTGCTGTTAAGCGGTTACTCGAATCCGGGAATCACCATGAAGCTACAGGCAATCTTGCTGCCGCCCAAACCGATTACCAGGAAGCGGTCAAACTGGATCCGGCTTCAAAGAAGGCCCGATCTTCACTGTCGCAGGTTGCGGACACGATCCGCGAACAAAACTATCAACAGCTAATGTCAGAGGGCCTGACAGCCTTTCACCGCAAAGACTACCAGCTGGCTCGGACAAAACTGCGCAACGCATTGAAATACAAACCGGAATCGCGCGAAGTCAAAGATGCGCTAGCCCAGGTGGACCAATCCATTCGCCTGTCTCGAATTGAAGCCTATCGCAGACAGGCCGCCGTTTCAGAGCAATCTGAAGACTGGCAGCAGGTCTTAAACGCTTACCAGCAGGTTCTAGAAATCGATTCCAATGTGGCGTTTGCAGTGCAGGGTAAACAGCGCGCCTTAAAGCATATTCGTATCGACAAGCGGCTTAATTTTTTTCTACAAAAGCCGGCTACCCTGGAATCGGATCGTCAACTGGAAAACGCCCTCGAGCTGATCGCCGAAATTGAGGCGCTGGATGCCAAGGGGCCGCGCCTCAAAGAGCAATTGAATAACCTGGTACGCATCGTAAAGGATGCCCAAACGCCCGTAAGAATAATCCTCGAATCGGATACCTTCACGGAAGTTGCCGTTTACAAGGTGGGTAAGCTGGGCCGTTTTGACAGCCGTGAGCTGAATCTGCGCCCCGGATCCTATACGGTTGTCGGAACGCGGAACGGATACCAGGATGTCCGCAAAAAAATCATTGTCAAACCGGAGCAAGGGCCCATACGGGTGACCATTCGATGTGAGGTTAAAATTTGATTGACCGCTATAAAATCATAGACCGCCATGGTGAACGGACTGTCACGCCGGATGCCTTTCCACTCATCATTGGAGCTGGCCCGACCGCTGCCATCAATATCAGCGATTTAAAGTCAGAGGCGGAGATGGCTTTTATCGGCCTATCGCAGCAGCGGCCATTTTTACAAGCCGGGCACACCGACCTTGCAGTCAACTATAATGGACAAAAATTAAAAGGCAGCGTCTGGTTGATGCATGGCGACCGGATTGAAATCGGCAACTGTGAAATAAAGTTTGAAGTTCGCGGCACTGATTTCATCATCCAGCTTATCAGCCCCCAATCCATTGCAGCATCGGTCCCATCAGCGGCTGCCGCCGGCTCTGAGCAGACATTGAAAATCGACCCCGTGTCTTTTCGGCCCGATCGCAGACAGCGGGGCGCCAGTGCGATTTTTCGCTTCCGGAGATTACTCGGTTTGGCGGTGGGTCTTGGTTTGCTTATCCTTTTCGCTCTCGCTTGGTTTGTCTTTACCGCCCGACAGATCACGATTCAAATCGAGCCTCAAGCGGAGCATATTTCCATCGGCGGCAGCTTGCTGGCTCCGCGCTTTGGTGGGAATTTTTTGCTGCGACCCGGAAAGTACACCCTTCACGCCACCAAAGAATGCTATGCTGCGCTTGATCAGCCATTTGAGGTGGGAACAGAAAAAAACCAGACGGTTCGGTTTAAAATGGAAAGACTTCCCGGCCGTATATCCGTAAAGACCCACCCAGACAGCCAACCGGACGTAGCACTGCCCGGTGCCCGGCTTCTTATCGACGGGCAGGAAGTTGGGGTAACACCGATTGAAAACCTGGAGGTCAAAGCGGGCACAAGAGTTCTGGAAATACAGGCCGAAAATTACCAGGATATTAAAACCGAAGCACAGATTATCGGCTGCCCGGAAGAACAAGCGTTTGAATATGCATTGATCCCCGGATGGTCAGATGTGTTCATCAGCTCGATGCCGGAAGGCGCCATCGTATCTGTGGACGGCAAACCGGCCGGCAAAACGCCTGTAACAGTTGAGTTGCCTGAAGGCCAATACACGCTGCAAATAAGCGCTGACGGATTCAAACCCTGGCAAACCCGGCTGGCTGTTGAGCCGAATCAAGCCCAATCCATTAAAGACGTACAATTGCAACCGGCTGACGGCACATTGGCCTTGCAGACCATACCCGCCGGCGCCAATGTGACTATCGATCAGAGATTTGTCGGCAAATCGCCTTTGAAGCTCCCCCTGCAGGCAGACATCCGGCATGAGATTCAAATCTCCAAAGCCGGCTATGAAAACGCAGCGCAAACGGTTCAGGTGGCAACCGGCAAATTGAAAACCGTGACCGTCAAATTGAAACCGGTAATGGGTGTTATTCAATTTGAAGTTGAGCCGAGTGATGCCCAACTCATTGTAGACGGAAAAAACCAGGGGCCGGTACCGTCGAAATTAAATTTGTTGGCTGTCAGCCACCAGCTGGAGGTCCAAAAGCCCGGATATGAATCCTATCGAACCCGGATCACCCCGCGACCCGGATTCCCGCAAATCATTAAAATTAGCCTGAAGCGGCGCCAATCGGCGCCAGCCGATCCGGCCGGCGTTATTACTGCCAAAAATGGTTATAAGCTTAAACTGATTCGCCCGCAGCCTTTCACCATGGGCTCATCACGGCGTGAGCAGGGCCGCCGCACCAATGAAACCCTACGCAAAATAAACCTGCAACGGCCGTTTTATATGGGCCTAAGAGAAGTGACCAACCAGGAGTTTAAACAATTTTTAGCCGGCCACAGCTCCGGGGCGTTCAACGGACAGCGTCTATCCCAAAACGATCATCCGGTTGTTCAAATCACATGGCAGCAGGCGGCACTCTTCTGCAACTGGTTGAGCGCGCAAGAATCCCTGCCGCCGGCATATATAAAAAAAGGGGAGCGCCTGATCGCGGCTGACCCCATTGGCATCGGATACCGGTTGCCCACCGAAGCCGAATGGGAATATTGTGCCCGCTTCAAAAGCAATTCGACCGGTCTCAAATACCCCTGGGGCAATCAGTTTCCACCGACAACGCCTTCAGGCAATTATGGTGATGCCTCCGCCAAAAAACTGTTGGCCGCCGTGATCGAAAATTACAACGACGGTTTTCCGGGTTCGGCACCACCGGCCAAATTTAAAGCTAACGGCCTGGGATTATTTGACCTGGGCGGCAACGTTGCGGAATGGTGCCATGACTTTTACACAATTTATACCTATAATAGCAGTAAGACCGACATTGATCCCACCGGCCCGTCGCAGGGAACCCATCATGTGGTTAAAGGCTCGAGTTGGAAACATGCCAGCATGAGCAAATTGAGGCTGGCCCATCGTGACTACAGCAACAGCAAACGCCCGGATCTTGGTTTTCGAATTGCCCGGTACACCAAATAAGATAAAACGTGAAACGCTGAGCTCACAAGTGGTCGGCGATCTAAACCAGGAGGCATTAAAAAACCATTCTTTCAATATGCTATTGAAATTCCAAGACAAGATGATGATCGTAAAAACATCCATAACGTTCAAAAAGCGTCTCATCACCGCAGTGACCTTGCTCGGCATTGCGTTGATCTTCAATTTTGCCCTGGCGGAATCAACGAATCAAGAGCAGCCGGTAGGGAATCAGCCGAATAGTGAAATCATAAGTGTTGCGCAAAACGAAACACAGAATGCCACTAATGATGAAAATTCAACTTCGTCTGAAAAAGAAGCAGCCGAATCCAGTAGCGATGAAAAAAAAGAATCGGGCGGCGCTAAAAAAAGACCGTTAAAGGATTTTCGCCCGTCAGAACAAATTGAGGCAGAACAGGCAGTTGACTTCCCATACGACATATAGTTTTCAAATAGAAATGGCCTTTTTTCCGATGAGCTGTGTTCTCCGCGTTTTTAAGCCTTCGACGTACGACCAGTATGCCAAAGGCTTAAAAACCATGCCGCGCCATAGCTTTAGCGACGGCGGGTTGTGCGGCCGAGCTCATCAAAAAAAATTCTCATTTCTATTTTGAAAATAACCCGATATAAATCAAAAAAAACTTTGGACCGAAAACCTCAGATTTTGTTCGAGGGCAAGGCGCAAGGCGATGAAAAAGCGGAGCGTAAACGTCGGTACGTGAGCATTTTACGCAGGGGCTGGGGAAGGGCCCCCAGGCCCTGCTTGCAACACAGCCATCGGGCAAAATATGAGGTTTAAAAACCCACAATACAACCTATGGTTAAAAAGTATGAAAAAGACTTTTCCGTTTTCGTTTGAGTTTATCTACCAGGTATTTTCTTTGATTGTGATCGTCATTATTGTGCATGCCATCTATGTGGCGGTGATTCGTCCCAAAGCAGATGCAATTTTGGCCAAGCAAGCCATTGCAATGGCCGAAGACAAATCACAAGTCATGGAACGCTCTGTGTTCGTACTCATCCGGGATTATGAACAAGAGGCCTGTTTTGTGCTGATGTTCTGGGCAATGGCCATTATGGGGTATAAGACCTATAAAACATCACGTCAACGCGCTCTGTTACAAATGGATCTGATCCCCTTGGCTGAAGGTGTGCGCATCTTGCCGGAAGACACCCGGGATGTATCGCGCCAGATTCAAGCCCTGCCGGCTCAGCAGCGCAGATCGCTGTTGCCCCGAGCACTGCTGGCCGGGTTACAGCGTTTCAGCACCACTCGCAATATTCAGGATGTGGCCAGCGCCACCCGCGCCTATTGCGATTCGGAAGCCGAGCGTCTAGAATCCGAGCTGTCTATGATTCGTTATATCGCTTGGGCCATTCCGTCTGTCGGATTTATTGGAACGGTGCGGGGCATTGGTGATGCGCTGGGCCAGGCGCACAAGGCCATCGAAGGCGATATCTTTGACGTTACGCGTAGTTTGGGTGTGGCCTTTAATTCCACTCTGATTGCGCTGCTCATCAGCATCGGACTGATGTTTTTGCTACATCAATTACAGCAAATGCAGGAGCGTTATGTTCTGGATACACAAAACTATTGTGATGAAAATCTCATCAGTCATCTGTATGTCAAGTAGAGGCGGTTGTGACCGCCGAGTTCAATGGTTCAGAGTTCAGGGTTCCCGGTTGTGATCAATGGCTACTGGCCGCTGGCCACTGGCTTCTGGCAAACCACCAATAGCTTCTGGCCAGCAGCCAGCAGCAAGGAGCCAGCGGCCATTTCGCTAAACCTTAGAAATAGTGAACCTTAAAAAAAGAGTAGCCCTTATGAGTATATTAGGCGTAGAACTGAGTGATGCCGGAATTATGGTTGCCGGAGGCGACCCACCGGAACTGTTGCCAGTCGATGGCGACAGCATGGAGAGTCCCGGGTTTGCCCTGCCGGAAAACAATCGCATGACCGTTGGCTCGGCGGCTGAAAGAAAAGCACATCTTTATCCCCGCCAGATCCTCAATCAATTCTGGGACCAGCTAAACACCGAGCCACTCGAACAACCCAACCCGTTTGCCCACAATCATGCCGAGATCGCATATGAGCATTTTACCCATATCTGGCAGTGTATCCAGCAGCAGGGGGCTGATATGGTTATCGCGGTTCCGGGTTTTTATACGCGTACGCACTTAGGATTGATTCTGGGAATCACGAATGAATTGGCTATCCGTGTAAAAAGTTTTGTTCCCCTCGCCCTAGCGACTGTGCCGGATCAGTTGCCGCGGGGATTATTGTTTCACCTGGATCTGCATTTGCAGCGTTTTGAAATCACCTATCTGCAGCGGGCGGAACAATTAAGCCGTGAAGAATCCATGTCTTCAGAAGGCAGTGGTCTGAGTACATTATACCGAAGATGGGTGGATGCCATCGCAGAAGAATTTGTGCGCCACACCCGCTTTGATCCATTGCACCAGGCAGCTGGCGAGCAGGAGCTTTACGACCGTTTGCCCGGCGTTCTGGCACAGCTTAATCAAAATTCAAGCGTTCATTTTGAAATGACGGGCGGCTCCAAAATATATCGTGTGACGCTGACCAAAGAGCTCTTTGACAAGATTGCCACGCCTGTTGTGCAAGACATCCGGCGCCTGGTTGTTGGTTTTTGCGATCGTTATGACCCAAAGGCGTCCGGACGGGTGTTGCTGCTCACGGATCGCCTTGCCCGTCTGCCGGGCTTCAAAAATATGCTGGCCGGCATTGAAAATAGTAGGATAATTGCGTTGCCGGCCGGCTCCGGTGCCCTGGGTGCCTTGCGATTTGGCAACACGCTGGATCAGCAAAAAGACGACCGCAGCGCCCCGTTTTTGACCACCCGGCCATTGCCGGTTGAAAAGACCATTGCTATTGAAGCGCAAGAGCAACGGGCAAAGGCGCAACAGCGACCAACGCATATCCTGTATCGCAATCTGGCCTATCCAATTGCAGAGCATCCGCTAACTATTGGCCTGGCAGCGGTTAAAGACACGTCCGGCATTCAAATCCGCGGCCAGGTCGCCGGTGTTTCCCGTAAACATTGCTCGATTCAACTGCGCGGCAATACGGTCGTTTTAAATGATCACAGCACTTACGGTACGTATGTAAACGAAAAACCGGTGGCCGGAGAAACGACGTTGGCGCTTGGCCAGATCATTCGCGTCGGCACACCGGGTGAAAAACTTAAACTGATTGCATGTTTGGACGCAGCACCTGATGAAACGTAGAGCCGTTAACGTATTTAGCTTATCTTTTCTGGATATCATAACCTGCGGATTGGGGGCGGTCATTTTGTTGTTTGTGCTGGTCAATGCCAAAAGTGCAGCGCAACGAGACTCTATTACTTCGGATTTTCGTGCAGAAGCCGACCGCGTTGAACAGGAAGTTCTCGAAGCCCAAAAGGATCTGGTCCTGGTACGGAATACCTTGGAACAAACCAAAGTAAAACTGGTACGCACACAAGGCCTGTCTCGCAAAATCATCGAAATACTCGAACAAAAAAAAATCGAGCTGTCCGACCGCCAGGAAGATACGCTGGCCACCACCGAACATGTCAATAAATTAAAAGCAGATTTAAAATCCATAGAAGAAGAACTCAAGCGACTACGCGCCGGAGCCAAGACCCAGGATGACCAGGGCACCCGTCTGCGAAAATTCCCAGGCCAGGGAGACCGGCAGTATTTAACCGATTTAAAGATGGGCGGCCGACGCATTTTTATCCTGGTGGATGCCTCTGCCAGTATGCTGGATGAAACGGTTGTGGGCATCATCCGTCGTCGCAATCTGAGCACCGATGAAAAACTGAAATCAGCTAAATGGCAGCGCGTCGTTGCCACGGTCAACTGGCTGACCACTCAGCTGCCGCCAACAAGCCAGTTTCAATTATATGCCTTTAATGAAAATGCCCGTCCTCTGCTTGAAGGCACCGCGGGGACTTGGCTCGACGCCGGTAATGTGGACCAGTTGAACCAGGCCGCTAACGGTATGCGCGGTGTAATCCCGGAAAAAGGAACCAGCCTGCTAAATGCCATCAGCGCCGTGCGTGCGATGAAGCCTGCGCCGGATAACATTTTTTTGCTGACTGACGGCCTGCCGACGATGGGATCGAGCAAACCATGGCGCAAACGGGTGTCCAGTGATAAGCGTTTGAGTCTGTTTAATGCTGCAATCAAGGAATTTCCAAATGCGCCGGTAAA
Organism: Desulfobacterales bacterium; assembly: GCA_050124655.1. GTDB lineage: Bacteria > Desulfobacterota > Desulfobacteria > Desulfobacterales > JAHEIW01 > JAHEIW01. The sequence continues at coordinate 1,787 of JASFEV010000083.1, read as the reverse complement.
CATTATTTTATACCCGATGGAAGGTGACCCCCTGGCAGCTGATGCATATTGGCGTCTGGCAAAGCGCACGCGCGGATCGTTTTTTTCGCCGTCAAAGGATTGGCCCTAATGACGGCTCAGGGAGCAAGGCTCAGGGCAAAGGGTTGAATAAAAAGGCTGGCATTTACCGTGTGCCGTGAGCCGTATGCCTTGCGCCGAAAATGCATGGTTTAAACTATCGGGCAATACTAAAATTATGAAAAAGCAACGTAGAGATATTCAGATTTTTAGCTTATCTTTTCTGGATTGCATTTGCTGTGGATTCGGAGCGGTTATTCTGCTGTTCGTATTGTCTAAATTTGCCGAACCCCTGATTATCGAAGAGGTCAAGGAAGATCTGGAAGCTAAAATCGTGCGGCTGGAAGAAGAACTGGTCGAGATCCGGGGGGAAACGGCGATACTTAACCGCGACTTGACCGCCAAAAAAGAACAATTGTCCAAAGAAAAAATCCGGCTCGCTCGCCTGCAGGGCGATCTGTCCAAAATCGAAGGTCAGTTTGCGGCCTCAAAAGACAGAGCCCAGGTCCAGAATATTATTGAGGGGCAGCTGGCCCGCGCGATGCAGGAATTAACCGAAGAAATGCGGCGTCTGCTCAAAGCGCAACCCCGTAAAATAGAAAGCTCTATTGGCGGGATCCCGGTGGACAGTGAGTACATTATTTTTATCATCGACACCTCCGGCAGCATGCAGCGCAATGCCTGGGCGCTGGTTCAGCGAAAATTAAGAGAAACCCTCAATGTATACCCGAAAGTCAAAGGCATCCAGATCATGAATGATATGGGGGAATACATGTTTTCCCAGTACCGGGGTAAGTGGATTCCGGACACACCGGCCCGTCGGCGGGCCATTATTTCACGACTTAGTTCCTGGCGCGCTTTCAGCAATTCCAGCCCGGTGGAAGGCATCACGGCTGCCATCCGGACCTTTTATGCAACCGATAAGAAAATCAGCCTGTATGTTTTTGGGGATGAATTCAGCGGCCCGCGGATTCAACCGGTCGTTGACGCTGTGGATCGTATCAACAAGCGCACAAAAGACGCATCTCGGCGGGTTCGGATACATGCCGTCGGTTTTCCCGTGGTCATGGGAAAGACGCGCATGCGAGGCAATACAGGGGAACGCTTTGCGACCTTGATGCGCATTTTGTGCCACAGAAATGGCGGCACTTTTGTGGGGTTAAACAGTACGAGATAGTAAATTAATTTTATAGTTGGGATAACGCTTAATTACCTCTGAAATCGTACTCGTACTCGTTCTCGTCCTCGTCCTCGATATCAATGTAAATACCGAGTACGAGAACGACGAAGAGGACGAAAACGAAGACGAGTAATAGCAGCTTAATTCATGGAACGAACCTGCCCTAAATGCGAACAGCAGTTGCCGGAAGTCGACGAGCTGCAGTATCGTTTTTGCCCCCATTGCGGGGCTGAAATCGACGCCGAACCCCGGCCACTGGACGAGGCCTATTTGACGATTCCACCGGATTTGACGCCACAGCAGGTAGAAAACAGCCCGGGGGATGTTAATTCTGAAGCGGAAAAAAAATTAACTGCGCCCGAGCCTTTTAAGGATCATACTATCGCGCCGCAATCCGTCACCCCACAGAATAGGCCGGAACTCAGACCACCGGCCGAACCGCCACCCGCCAGTTTCTTCCGAACACCGATTTCTGAGCCTGAACCGCCGCCCCCCATACCCCAAAAACAGCGGACCGAAAAGGTCCACGCGTCGCCACCAAAATCCTCTA
>JASFEV010000082.1:0-16235 GCA_050124655.1 Desulfobacterales bacterium | reverse complement strand
CCAGGTGGGTCGTACCGATTTTGGCCATTTCGTTTTGCTTGGGATCCAGCTCCACAATTTCACGGGAGTGCAGTTTGGCCACATTTTTAAGGCGGGTTTTGTCCGCCGGGTTATTGGTATCGGCGGTGACCGTCTTCCAGCAGGCAACGATAGCCTTCAAGCCCTTTTCGGCAAAAACGGATCCGACACCACCCCGACCGGCTTGTTTGTAGCGGGCGCGTTTGCGTTTGGGGTCATACCAAGTGAAATTGAGACAGCCGATTAACGTATTCTTGGCTCCGGGACCTGCCGATACCACCGAGATGTTGCGCGGTTTTCCCTGCCCAAAATGCTCGGTTAAAATGGCAGACAACGCATAGGCGTTTTCCGGCAAACCGCTGGTTTCAAAAAGCTGGACCTTCTGGTTAACGCCATCGATGAAGACGACCATCTCAGCAGCTGTCTTCCCCTGGATCTCCAGGGCATCGAAACCGGAAAATTTCAGATAGGGGCCGAAATAGCCGCCGACGTTGGAATCGATTACCGATCCAGTGGTTGGCGAAAGCGTGGCCACAATGCTTTTGCCGGAACCCGGATAGATGGGGGTTCCGCCCAGCGGGCCGGCCGCAATACACAGGGCATTTTCAGGATCATTCCAACGGGTGGTCGGCTGAACCGCGTTCCACAGCAGCCACAGATCATAGCCTTTGCCACCGATAAACGTTTTTTTGGTTTTCTCGGCCACCGGTTTAATGTCAATTTGCAGGTCCGAAAGATTAATATATAAAGTTTGATCGGTGTAACCGTTTTGAATTTCAGGTCTTTTGTAATCTAACGTTTTTGTTTCCTTAAAATCATAATCGGGCATGTGTTTACTCCTTTTGTCAATTATTCAATCCACCGTTCAATCGGGCATCTGGCTTTTTTTCGATTGTCAAATCCTTATTTATACATTTAAGCTGTTTTACAATCAAGGTTCCTTTATAGTTAAATCGTTAGATATTTAGTTAAATCGTCAAATAGTCGAATGGTTAATTGGTTAATAAGGAATCCATCAATTGGTTATGTGATCCGTTGGCGAGTTAGTGAATTGAGCAAAAATGCAAACGATTTAACGAATCAACTATTAAACTATTCAACCGATGAGGCGAAGCCGCAATTCCGCTTCAGGCGGATTTCGGCTTCGCCTTATTTGAGCGCTTCCTGACCCTTGAACGACCGATGGGGCGCAAATGCTTTTAAAATGATTTTGTCATCATCGGTGGTTTGATCTGCAATTAACCGGGCGATCACTTCCGCGGCACCCGGTCCCAGCATCAACCCTTGGCCGCACATACCGGTGACGTGCAACAAACCCTTGACCTGGCTGCTCCGTCCAACCAGCGGCGAGCCGTCCGGCGTCATCGGATAAAGACCGCGCCAGGTCCGGCGGACCCTCAAATTTTTAAGCCGGGGCAGCAGATGCACCAGGCGGGCAGACACCTGGGGAAGAAACTCAGCTGTTTCGCCTTTGTCCGTACCGATGAAGGGCGGATCGGGGGTGATGCAGAAAATAACCTGTCCGTGCAGATTCTGGTAAAAATAAAAATTCTTAGATCCCGGCCCGGGGCGAAGATCCACCACCATGCACTTAAAAAACGGCCTGACGGGCTCCGTGATGGCGCCCTCGTGGGAATCCGGTATGACCTTCAGGTCGATGCCGGCGGTTCGGCTCAGTTCCGGTGAAAAGGGCCCGGCCGTATCAACCACGATCGGCGCGCGATATTCAGAATGCTCGGTCTGCACGCCGATGACGCTGTCTTTCTTAATTTGGATGTGGCGAACGCGTTCCTTAAAATGAAATTTAACCCCCAGATCAACGGCCCGGTGATAAAAAGCATTAACCGTCAGAAGCGGGGAAATCGAACCGTCATCCGGTGAGAATGTGCCGCCGCGCAATCCTTTGGGATTGATACCGGGAATAATCTGCTGAATGTCTTCAGGTCCCAAAAAATCGATGCTGAGTCCGTACTTTTTCTGGACGGGCAGCAGGCTTTTAAGCATGGTTTCGTCCTTTTTGCGGTAAACCGGAAAAGTATAGCCGCCCTTGAGCCATTCAATATGATCACCATGCAGGTCCTGCCAGGTGGCAAATATTTCAAGGGATCGTCGGCAGGTCAGTATTTTGGCGGGATCCGAATGAGTGGCTCGGACACCGCCGATGGCATGTTTGTTTTCGCCCTGGCCGGGTGACGGATGCATGTCGATCACCCGGGTCTTAAACCCCCGTTCGCCAAGCGCCATAGCGGTCGGCACGCCGACGGAACCGGCCCCGACAATGATCACATCACTTGTTTTCAAAGCGATCTCCTCCGTGTATTCCGGCCAGTATGCCGATCGGGACCTCGACATACAGGGGACGATCAACGCGATCGGTTACCGTGCCCAGATCGATGCCTTCTTCCTGAAAAATGCGCCAGATCATCGGCCGGCAGGTTTTTGATCCGCAGGCCCCCATGCCAACCCGGGTAAGGGCCTTTAGCTGATTGATATCTCTAACGCCTTTTCGAATAGCCGCTTTAATTTCTCCGGCTGTAATACGTTCGCAGCGACAAATGATGGCCTCATCCGGCGGTGGTTCTTTCTCATATATCAAAGAAGGCTCAATTTGTTGGTCTTGCACCCAAATGCCCATGGCGGCTTTGGCGACTTTTTTGTCGACTTTGACCTGTACCAGCAATGTACCCGGAAATTTGCGTCGGGTCGATATTTTTTCCACCGGATAATAGCCCAGGATGGCGCCGTCCACATCAGTAACCGGGACTTTTTGGCCGACCTCGACCCGTTCGCGCCAGATTTCATAGGGCAAGGTGACCAGAGGATATTCGGCGTCGTCGCGATAGTCGACCAGAATCATCGATAGGCCCGGGCAAACGGCCACGCAGCTGCCGCATCCGGTACAGGCATCGTAGTCGATGATATAAGGCAAGCCGGTGATGTCATCGCGCTCGGTTCGAATGGCACCGACCGGACACACCGAGGTGCAAGGATTGCAGGGCACCTCCTGGTAACAGTGGAAAATCGGAAATACGCCTTCTTCCCGTTCCGGATGTTTGCGTCTTACAGCCGGGCCGGGTTTGGCCTTTAAAATGGTAGCTTTTTCATCCCACTCTGCGGGAATCTTGCCCACCGGCAATCCCAAAGATTGGGCGATTTTTAACCCTTCGATCTTGCCCGTAAACATGGCTGCCGATGCTTCGGCAATTTCCTGGGCGTCTCCGGCACAAAAAACATCCATGCCCCATTGTTGTGCTTTTAAATAAAATTCGTTGACCTCGGCCAGACCGACGGCGATTAGAACCGTGTCTACCGCATACGTTTTGTGGGTATCCGGTACCACTTTCCAGTCTTGATCCAGGCGGGCAACAGTTACCGATTCGACTTTGTCCTGACCTGTCGCAGCCACAATGGTGTGGCTGGTTAGAATCGGCACCCCCAGCCGCTTGAGCTTATCGGCATGGACCTTGTAGCCGCCGACCTGCGGCAGGGCTTCAATCAAGGCAACGACTTCGATACCGGCTTGGATGGCATGGTACCCGGCAATCAGTCCCACATTACCACCGCCGACGATGAGCACTTTTTCCGAAGATTTGACCAAATCCCGGTTGACAAGTGTTTGAAATGCACCGGCACCATAAACGCCCGGCAAAGTGTTTCCCGGAAAAGACAACATTTTTTCCCTTGCGCCGGTGGCGATTAACAGCTTTTGGGGGTTGATCCGCTGATAGCGTTTGTTTTTAATGCCTTTAACGGCGCCGACAATTTTATCCGAAAATACACCCACCGCTGTGGTATTTAACCACATGTCAACCGAGTCGAGCTTGCTGATTTCTTCTTCTAAAATAGCCGCAATCTCGAAGCCGCGGGTTCCGGCGTAAGAATCTTCGACCGAGCCGAAAAATTTGTGGGTTTGCAAAACCAGTTTGCCCCCCGGACGGTCTTTATCATCGAGGATCAGGGTTTCAACGCCGAGTTTTCCCAGCTCCACCGCCGCTGCCAGACCTGCCGGGCCGGCTCCGATGATCAAAACCTCAACTTCTTTTATATCTGCTGCTTTAATTTGCGGTTCGACATCGTCCTCCGGCAGTTTGGGCAGCCCCTCGACACTTTCAACGACCATGCCTTCTGTAAGTGGTGTCATGCACGACTTGACTGGCAGACCGTCGGCAATCACTAGGCACTGGGAGCATTGCCCATTGGCGCAAAACATCCCCTGGGGGCTGTTGTCCTTGGGATGATGGCCAAATATGTGGATGCCATTGGCAAAAAGGGTGGATGATATCATTTCGCCTTCATAACCGGTTAGCTTTTTACCATTCCAGGTAAAGTTGATTTCTTTATGTTCCGGTATTTCCAGAATGGGATGCTCAGTTATGCGTTTCAATTTCATGTCTTTTGCTTTCAAATTTATTCGTACTTATTCGCAACTCTGTACTAAGGTTAAGCTTCAAAAGGCTGCTGGCTGCTGGCTACTTGCTACTGGCTTCGACTCGACTGAGCCCTTCGACCGTGAGCTACATTCGGCCTGAGCTCATGTCGAAGGCAGGGCCGAACGGCTCGTCGCAGGCTGTCAACACGTCACCGACTTCAGGCCAGCGGCAAGCAGCGAGAAGCCAGCGGCTAACGATTTGGACCCTTGAATCCGATTGAATAAACCTTTAAATTTCAATGGTTTTTTTGCGTTGCTCTCTTTTTCGCATATATGAATTAAATCTGCGAACATGGTTACGAGCCAGGCGGCGTGCCCGGTCGACCTGGCCTTTTTCAACCGCCTGCACCAGATCACAGAGGTCCCGATAGTTTTCCTGCAATTCGCGTCTATCCATGGACAGGAATTCATCATAATAGCGATGAATGTTGTCATGCACGGAGTGCAGCACCGACATGTATATGGGGTTTGCCGCCACCTCAGCCAAGGTCATGTGGATGCGTTTGTCAATGTCGAGAAAGGCATCCCGCTGCGAAGGGCCCGTATCGATACATTTGCGAGCATCTTGCAGAAGTTCGGTGAGAGTGTCGATGTCTGCGGCCGAGCGATTGGCAGCAGCGCGGGCGGCCACAAACCCCTCCACATCCTCACGAAATTCGGCCAGATGATTCAGCGAAACCTTTTGAGACCGGATCAACAGGGCCAGACCTTCGCTCACCTGGTCTACATTCAGGTCCTTAACCACCGAACCGCCGCCGACACCGAGTTTAATTTCGATTAAGCCTTTTTGCTCCAAAACCCGCAACGCTTCGCGCAACGTTCCCCGACTGATATTAAACATATCTTTTAGCTGCCGCTCGGACGGCAGAGTGTCACCGGTTTTCAGTCGTCCGTCGAGGATGGCATCTTGAATTTGGGCGACGACATTCTGAAAAACCTTGGTTTGTTTGGCGGCCTGGAACATCGGCGCATTCCTTTCTTTTCGTCAAAGTATCTTATTTCTAAGGCATGAAGTCGGTTATGAATATGATCTCAAGAGAAATGTTTGCATCAAAAATAAAATCGATCACGGAAACACGAAAGGGTAAAAGCACGAAATTTTTTAAATTTTTCGCGTTTTAATATTTTCGTGCTTTCGTGGTAAAAACTTTGAATAGAACATTATAATGGTTAGACCATTATAATATTTAATTTCTCTCATGTCAATAATAACTAAAATATTTGATCCTAACCAATTGCTTAGAGAATTTTAGCGATAGGTTCCGATTATTTGCTTGACTAACGCATGGGCAGACTATAAATTACAGATTTTTTAAGGGATTTTTACTCAAACCATTCCGTTTGACAACCCAGGCCGGATGGGAGTCGGTAATTTCTCGACGTTTTTGTGACGCAATAAGCCGATGGGAGTTTATCATCATGTTAAGAGACAAACGAATTTGCATCCTTGGGACGGGCAATATGGGTGAAGCCCTGATCAGCGGTCTGATTAGCTCGGCGTCATCCAAGCCGGGGGATATCATCTGTACCGATGTCCGCGAAGCCAAGCTTAAAGACATAGCGGAAAAATACGGGGTTCGGACAACCAACAACAATTTGGAAGCCGTAGCCGATTCAGACATCGTTATTTATGCCGTCAAACCGCAGATTATGGCGTCGGTTCTTAACGAAACTGCAACGAAGCTCGATATGTCCAAACTCATTATTTCGATTGCCGCCGGTGTTCCCATGGAGGCCATCGAGTCTTGTCTGAACAAAAAGCTGCGTCTGATCCGGGTCATGCCCAACATTGCAGCGGCCGTTAAGGAAGCGGCCACAGCCGTAGCAGCCGGCAAACACGCATCCGAAGACGACATCAAACTGGCGATGACCATTTTCAATTCCATCGGAAAAACGGTATTTATTCCCGAAAATTATCTGATGGATGCCATTACCGGGCTGAGCGGAAGTGGTCCGGCCTATATCTTTTTGATCGTTGAAGCTATGGCCGATGCCGGTGTTAAAGTGGGATTGTCGCGCCAGGAGGCCCTTTTTTTGTCTGCGCAAACGGTTTTGGGGGCCGCCAAAATGTTGATGGAGACCCAGGAACACCCCGGCCAACTCAGAGATCGGGTGACTTCGCCGGGAGGCACGGCAATTGCCGGTCTGGCGACCTTGGAAAGTGGCGGATTACGTACCACCCTGATCAATGCCGTGGAGGTTGCCACCAATCGCTCTAAAGAACTGGGCCAGATGATGATCAAAAATTTTACCAACAATAACCTGGGCGCTCTCGCGGTGGATAAGTGATGAACTTAAGATCCGAACTCCCGATTTGCGGCGCCACAGAATTGATGTTAGAATTAACTATAATCTATCTTAAAAGACCTTAAGGGTATTCAGGTTGAGCCCGTTGCCCGTTTGTCCGCCTTTGGTGGATTAGCCCGTTTGCCCGTAAAATATAAAATAAGTCATCTTTCCGATTTAAACCGGCTCAACGGGCTAAACCGGCCAACCTACTGGGATGATCTACAATTTTTGAGATCGCCCATACGTAAGTTCAATCCCGAATGGATCAAATTTAAAATTATTGACAGGATGTGAATGAAGTCGAAAACCACCGGTTTTGTTATTTTGTCGTTATTCATTTCAATATTTATGTTCAGCAGCGGTTCTGTATCCTCAACAGGGATCGAGTGGCACTCTTATGATGATGGAATGGCGCGCGGTAAATTTGAAAAAAAGAAAGTGTTCATTCATTTTAGGGCGGACTGGTGCAATTACTGCGGGGTCATGGAGAAAGAGACGTTTAAAGACCCGGCGATCATTTCATCCTTAAATGAAAATTTTATTTCAATTAAAGTCGATTTTGACAAGGAAACGACCACATCTGACTATTACGGCGTCAAGGCCCTGCCGTATACGATATTCGTGGATGAAAACGGTAGCATTATCGGCCGCCGCCCCGGTTACATTAAGCCGGATGTAATGAAGATCATCCTAAATACACTTCTTGAAAAGCGTGCTCAGGATTAATCATCTGCAATTGATCTTTCCCCGCCATGAGGCCAGAGCCACCACGCCGCATGGACAGTATGCGATACGATCGCGGCGCCTGGCGGACTCTCTAATTGTATAAACCGTTTATTTTGACAATGGCATTTAAAAATATCGATCATAAACGTCTTAAAGAAGTGATCCATCGTTCCAGTCCAGTGGGGCTGCCCGCATATGATACGCACACGTCTGCCTGTGTGTTTTTACTGCTTTTCGGCTGCCCGGGCCTTCATATTTTGGCCATACAGAAGTCGGATACGGAAGGGTACCCCTGGCGCAATCAAGTGGCCTTACCGGGGGGTCATATGGAAAGTACGGACCCCTCTCCAGTGGCGACTGCTTTTCGAGAACTGGAAGAAGAGCTGAACATCAGCAAGGATCAGGTTGATTTTATCGGTTCCCTCGGACACTTCCAGACCCTCACCCAACCCAGAGACATTGAGGCATTTGTTGGGCTCTGGAACGGCAAAGGGCCGGTCCAATATGATCCCACCGAAATTGCCAGAATTCTTGAAATTCCGATGCGCGCACTTATCAAAACCCATCGATCCAACAACTTTCATGCGCATATGCCCGATATGGGTGCGCTTGAATATCCATTCAGAGATGTCATCATATGGGGAGCCACAGCGCGAATACTTTACCATTTCATAGAGCTCATCTATCCGCTAATAGAAGACAGCGCAGATAATAACATCTATCGTGAATTCTAAGGTTGAATTCATTTAAAAATATGGATAGATTTTAAGAGGATTTTTGCGTACCGCAAGGCCTTTAAAAACATTTAAAGAGATTCAGCGGATGGGCTTTTTTGCGTGTAGCGTTTAATCAGACGGACGATTGTTGTCGTCAAGATGGCGATGCTCATGGTGAGCAGTACCGCCGGGATCCAAATGAATCCCTGGTAGGCGGGATTATCCCGGGCGACAGTTATGCCGGCAATGGCAAATAGAATCACCAGCAGCATAAATAGGACCACCATCACATAAGCAGTGGTGGAATTATACCAGGGGATGACCGCTTTTCTGAATACTGGATTTTTGTCAGCAGGCATTGACTTATTTTATCGATCCCAACCTAAAAAATCAAGGAGTGGTCATGTGCCGAAAAACAAATGCAGAAATAAACCCTTTGGCCATGTTGGGTCGCTGTTGTCTCGGTCTTATCGTCTTCAGTATGCTGGGCAGCTGTGCCGGCAAATCCGATAAAGTCGTAACCGAGGATACTGTCAAATCGGTTCGGCCGGACACGATAATAGCAACCCAAATCGGAAAAGAAGTGTCCTTTGACGAAATGATGGCGGATCTTAACCGCCATCAGATTATTTTTGTCGGTGAACAACACACAAACGCTTCGCACCATTCCATCCAGTTGAAAATCATCCAGGCGTCATTTAAAAGCAACCATGACCTGGTTGTTGGAATGGAAATGTTTGATCGCTCTTACCAGGAGGTGCTGGATCAATGGTCTGCCGCTGTTCTGGATGAACACGCATTTTTGCGGAAAACGCACTGGTATGCGAACTGGCGCTATGACTTTGCGTTGTATCGGGATATCCTGCTGTTCATCCAGCAAAACAGAATCAAATTGGTGGGCTTAAATATACCCTTTTACATTCCTGGCCGCATTCGCGTTGGCGGCATTGAAAACTTATCTGTTAGTGACAAAAGATATTTGCCCAAAGAAATCGACACCAGCATCGCTGAACATCAAAACTACGCCAAGACCGTCTTTGATCAGCACAATTTTAGCAGTCATACCACCTTCGATGACTTTTATATGGTCCAGTGCGTTTGGGATGAAGTCATGGCAGAGTCGATTGCGGCTGATCTGGGCAACAAAAAGGTCATTGCCCTTATGGGCAATGGTCATATTCAATACAAATACGGTGTACCGGACCGCACCTTCCGGCGCACCAGTGCACCATTTCGAACGGTTTACCTGGCTCCGGCGGGAGCGCCGGTTGATCTGGCGATCGCGGATTTTATCTGGATAACCACAGCGAAATGAAATACAGCCGCGCATCCTTGCTGATGGCCATCATCACCCATCGCAGTTAGGGTGGATCCGCTCATACTCACCTGTTCGCCGGCAAGTTGCTATGGAAATAAGCGAATCCCTTGCAAATATCATTCTGGACGCCTTATCGGCGCATATCGCGATATTGGATGAAAAAGGGGTCATCTTAAAAACCAATCGGGCCTGGCAGAATTTCGCCGATGTCAATCGCCTGCAGCATCCTGCCGAAGCAACACCGATGAACTATCTGTCGGTTTGCGACCTGGCCAAAGGCGATCACTCAAAAGAAGCCAAGACGGTCGCTGAGGGCATTCGGTCGGTTATCAAAGGCGAGGTCAACGAATTTTTGCTGGATTATCCTTGTCATTCGCCCAACCAAAAGCGCTGGTTTTACATGCGCGTAACCCGCATACCCGGACCCGGACCCATGCGTGCTGTTGTTAGCCATGAAAATATAACGGCCCTTAAGCTGGCGGAGGAAGCCCTTAAAGCGCACGAAAAGGAGCTGGAATTAAAAACCCAACATCTTGAAGAAACCAATACCGCCCTCAAGGTTTTGCTGCAACAGCGCGAAAAAGATAAAGCTGAGCTGGAAAGCAAGGTATTACAAAATATCAACGTTCTGATTTCTCCATATGTGGCGAAACTGAAAAACAAAACGCTAAAGTCCAGCGACAAAGCGCTTGTTGATATCATCGATACGAATCTTCAGGATATCGTTTCACCGTTGTTGCAACGGCTCGTAAACGCTAAAATCATTTTGACACCGCAGGAAATTCAGGTTGCGGCGCTGGTCAAAGAGGGAAAATCCACTAAAGAAATTGCCGACATTTTAACTGTTTCGGAAACCACGGTCAGTTTTCACCGCAAAAATCTACGCAAAAAGCTCGGACTGGATAATACCCGTAAAAATCTGAGAGCGCATCTGCTCTCACTATCCGATTAATTCCCGGCCCGATCCTTTCAAAATTAAAAATCGTAATCTAAAAAATATGAGGTTGGACTGAATTGTGCAACTGGCTCTTTGGAATTTAGGTTGCATCGATGATTGCTATTTGAAACAAATTTGGGATACAGGTTGATTCCTTTTTACACCTACAAAATCTGTGCGATAAAAGTTTTATTGCATTTACAGACCCGTTCTTTTATTGCATTTGACAAGCCAGGGATATCGAGTCGATGGAGGGAAAGCTTGCTTATGACGGTGCCTAAAACAATTTCTGTTTTTTCGGGTATCCTGGCCCTTTTGGTGACGGTTGCCCTGTTTTTTTTTGTTTTCAACCCACTGGGGCTGGGCCCGGAGCCTGCGACCGTATTGTCTCCGGAATTCTTCGCAAATCCTGCCCAGGATCTGAGCGAGATAGAACTGCTGGTAGACGGAAAAGAGGCTTTCAGGGAGATCTTTGCAGCGATCGATTCTGCTGAATCATCCGTGTACATCCAGACTTATATATGGAAAGATGACAGTACCGGACAGGCAGTGGTCGCCAAACTAAAATCCGCTGCCGCCCGGGGTGTTCGCGTTACTGTCAGTAAAGATATGTTGGGAACGTTTTTCGAACTCGGCGATATGCTCAGGGGCAAACCAAGCCCCGTATTCACCAAGAGCGGCTTGAAGGGTCACGAAAATATCCGTTTGGATACAGACTTATTTGCAGATACGGACCACAGTAAATACTTCATATTTGATGAGCGTAATGTGATCTTCGGTGGGATGAACATTGCCGATGAGTACCACATGCAGTGGCATGACTTCATGATCCTGCTTCGAGGTAAATTTTGGACCGAGGCCTTCACGAAAAAGGTTTTGAAGCGTTTTCACTGGCCGGTCTCTTCTCCCCTGGTGCTGGCCGTCAACAACGACGGGGAAACACAGATTCGCACGGCAACAATAGAGATAATAACAAATGCCAAACAAAGCGTCATCGTGGCGCATGCCTATTTCTCCGATGACAAGGTTATCGACGCCGTCAAGAAGGCAGCTGCCAGAGGCGTGCGGGTGGAAATTATATTGCCGAAAGTCCCTGACACCCACCTTTATGCCAATATGGCAACGATTAACCGGCTGCTGGACGCCGAAACGGGGAAGGCTCCGAGGGTTTTCCTCTATCCGCATATGTCCCACGCCAAGGTGATTATGACAGACGGACGGATCGCTGCCATCGGGTCGGCCAACCTTACGCCGCGAAGCATGCTCACCAGCGCAGAAATTACCCTGTTCGTTCACGGACTTTCCACTGCCCCTTTTATGAGACGACTGCGCGCGCAACTCGAAAAGGATATTGCCGCAAGCGAAGAGGTCGTAACCCCGTTCAAGCTCGGTCCGCTGGCAAAACTCAAGGCTGTTGCCGGGAAATACGTCTGGTGATGATACAACATCCTGAGGGTAGCAAATTTAGGCTGAAACAGTCAGACACTACCCCAAAATGGGTGAAATATGGGCTAGATTACAATAAAATATTGAATTTTGCCCGTCTATTCGGTACTGGGTATTTATCGCGGCGGTAGCCGCAAAATGTTTTTTTCATGTGTAACCGCCGGGCGCGACTCGGCAATCATTGGTACAAAGATGATCTCAGTGAAGGAGGCCCCGTGAAACAGTTTTTACGTCTTTTGTTTTTTATCTTTCTGACGGTGGGTGCCTGGAGCCATGCGGATGCCTACGAATACCCGTTGAAGGATCCCTACCTTGCGACGGTTATCGGCACCCCTTCGGAATTTCAGCCAAAGCTGCCGGAAAAAATTGATTACAAAATGCTGAGCTTCAAGGTTTTCCCCGAACGGGTCATCCCCGATGTCTTCTGGTATCAGAGGGAGTTTCTCTATTCACTCACATATCAGAAAGGCGAAGCACCGCTGATTTTCGTCATTGCCGGGACCGGCAGCAGTTTTTACTCATCTAATATGATCTTTTTTCAAAGGATCTTTTACCAGGCGGGCTTTCATGTGATCTGTCTTTCGTCGCCGACCAGCATGAATTTCATCGCCACCGCCTCAAAGACAAGCCTTCCGGGCAACATCCTGGAAGACGCCCGGGATTTGTACCGGGTGATGGAGATGGCCTGGGAGCAGGTCAAGGGGCGAATCAAGGTATCTGAGTTTTATCTCACCGGCTACAGCCTGGGCGGAGCCGAGGCCGCTTTTGTTTCCAAGCTGGACGAGGAGCGGGGCAGCTTCAACTTCAAGAAGGTGCTGGTGATCAACCCACCGGTAAGCCTGTACAGCTCGGCCAAAATCCTGGACGAGATGCTGCTGGCGGCTCTGCCAGGCGGTCTGCAAGATTGGAGCCAGTGGTTCAATGGCATTTTGGAGGCCTTTGGAGAGTTTTACAAGACAATGGGCCGCATCGATATTAGCCACGACTACCTTTATGATGTCTATCGCACCATCTACAGGGACAAATCGCCCAAGCGGGAGAACCTGGCCACCATGATCGGCACTGTGTTTCGGATATCTTCCAACAACATGGTATTCACCTCCGATGTGATGACCAACGCAGGGCTGATCGTCCCCAAGAATCTGAAGCTGGGGGCGGGTGATTCGCTCTACGACTACTTTCGTGTCACCAGCGCGATGACCTTCATCGACTATTTCGACGAGCTTCTGTTTCCGTTTTACAAGGCCAAATATCCGGAGCTGACCCAGCAGTTGGCGATTCAGATCGACAGCATGCGCCACATTGAAGACTACCTGCGCACCAGCCCCAAGATCGGCATGATGGGCAACGCGGACGATTTGATCCTGACCCCGGAGGATCTGTCTTTTTTAAGGGACGTGTTCGGTTCCCGGGCGAAAATTTATCCCCACGGCGGTCACTGCGGCAACATGAGTTACACCGAAAATGTGGAATATATGCTCAATTTTTTCAAGAATTGAAAGGACAACTTTTATGAAGCGTGCCATGCACCTGATACTGCTCATTTTGCTGGTTATTCTGGCCAGCTGCGCTTCCGCACCGGTGCAGCAGGAGCCGATCGAACCGGCCAGACGCTCTCTACCGCAGCCCGATCTGCCCAAAGAACAGCAGGGCTTCTACGTATACGACCCCTGGGAGCCGATGAACCGCCGTATTTACAATTTCAACGCCATCTTCGACGAATATGTGTTTCTGCCGGTCGTGCGTGCGTATGAATTCGTTCTGCCGGGTTTTGCGCAGACCGGGGTCACCAATTTTTTCAATAATCTCACCGAAATCACAAACCTGATGAACTCGCTTTTGCAGTTGAAGATCGAGAAAGTCTTAAACACCGTCGGCCGGATCGCATGCAACTCAACCGTCGGTATTGGGGGGCTCATTGATGTGGCCACATATGAAGGCGTCAAGCGTGAGGAAGAGGATTTCGGTCAGACCCTGGGTTTCTATGGCCTCGGCCCCGGCCCGTACCTGGTACTACCCGTATTGGGGCCCTCCAACCTGCGGGACACCGGCGGTCTGGTGGTGGATACCGTTGTCTACAGCTGGATGTTAAGGCAGCTCATTGAAGAACTGGGCATGGATGACAGTGATGAGGATATCTTATACTGGAGCCTTACGGGTCTTGCCGCGATCGACAAACGCCGCAACGAATCGTTTCGATATTTCATGACCGGCTCACCTTTTGAATATGAGCTCGTTCGCAAGTTGTTCATGGTGAGACGACAATTTTTAGTCGAGAATTAAAAAATGATAGATAACCGGGGCAATGCTGAAATCGTATTGCCCCTTCTGTTTAATATTGAAACGATAAAGATCAGTTTTCCTTTATCGGATCCTGCCGGTTGCGGCAAGAATTTGCAGACGGCCAGCCGATGTTTATGGAACGCCCCGGTCAGTGGGCGGGCCGATCCGCAATTAAGGGTTCAGGTTTTCAAGTTCCATAGGTCGCAGGAAAGATGCCATGCTAGCGAAAAACAGCAAATCCGAATGGTTCCGCTTGCCGATCCTGCAGGGGGTGCTTCCGATAAAGGGTGCTCAGGTTCCGGCCGAGATCATTGCCGGAATCACGCTGGCCGCGCTTGCTATTCCCGAAGTGATGGGTTACACCAAGATCTCCGGAACGCCGGTGATCACAGGTCTCTACACCATTCTCATCCCGATGGCCCTGTTCGCTGTTTTCGGTTCTTCACGGCACCTGGTGGTCGGTGCCGATTCGGCGACAGCGGCCATTCTCGCCGCCGGACTGGTGGGAATTGCGGCCACCGGATCAGACGAGTACGTGGCGCTGGCGGCAGTACTCGCCTTCATGGCCGCGGGATTTCTCATTTTAGCGCGTATCATTGGTCTGGGATTCCTGGCGGACTTCCTTTCGCGCACGGTGCTGGTCGGTTTCCTGACCGGGGTCGGCATCCAGGTGGCACTGGGTGAAATCTCCGGCATGCTGGGCTTGAAGGGTGGCGGCCATGGTACGCTGGGCAAGATCTGGAACGATTATCAGCAGATCGAACAGGTCAACTTTTATGCCTTGGCTGTTGCGCTCAGTGTCCTGGTGGTCATTGTCGGCTCGAAGAAGGTCTCGAAAAAAATACCGGGGGCACTGATCGCTGTGATCGGGGCCATTGTTGCCGGCTGGGCGCTGGACCTTAAAATGCACATGCATCTACTCGGTGCCGTACCCAGCGGTCTGCCGCAAATCGGGCTGCCGGAAGTCAAGTGGAGCTGGGCGCTCATCGGGAAATTGGTTCCCACGGCCTTTGCCATGTTCGTGGTCATCCTGGCACAAAGTGCCGCCACCTCGCGCGCCTATGCCGCCCGCTACAATGAGCGGTTCAGTGAGAACACCGACCTCGTGGGTCTGGCGTTGGCCAACATCGGCGCGGGCTTGTCCGGTACCTTTGTGGTCAACGGCAGCCCGACCAAGACCCAGATGGTCGACAGCGCCGGCGGACGCACCCAGCTGTCGCTGGTGATCACCACCGTTATCGTGCTGCTGGTATTGCTGTTTCTGACGGCGCCGCTGGCTTACCTGCCGGAAGCGGTGCTGTCAGCGGTCGTTTTTTTGATCGGCCTCGACCTGATCGATCTTAAGGGAATGCGAAAAATTTTCTCCCAGAGGCGCTCGGAGTTCTGGGTCGCCCTGATCACCGCGCTGATGGTCGTAATTGTCGGTGTTGAGCAGGGAATTCTGCTTGCTATCGTGCTGTCGATAATCGATCACACCCGGCGCGGCTATCGCCCGAAGAACGCCTTGCTTGTGCCGGCCGAGTCGGGCGCCTGGCGTGCGCAACCCGTGGCAGCCAAGGCACAGGCGATCCCCGGCCTCCTCATCTACCGATTCACACACAGCCTGTACTACGCGAATTCACAGCAGCTCTCGGAAGAGATCTTGGATCTCGTCAACAGTGCGGAGCCGCCGCTGCACTGGTTTTGTTTAGATGCAGCCGCGGTTGATGATGTTGACTATACGGCGGCGGAGACGCTCCGCTCTCTCTTTGGAATTTTAAAGGAAAAAGGCATTCGTCTGGTTGTGGCACAGGTTCTGGACGACGTCAAAGCCGAGAGTCGCTACCATCTCAGTCAGCTATTCGGCGAGGACGCCTTCTATGAAACGCTAAGGGATGTAATGAAGGCGTACCAGCAGCAAATGGGGATGGAGGCCAAGTGACGCTATATGTTGCATTAGCAATCGTAATTCATACATGAGCGAAATTAGAGTTTTCGGCTGATATGTTTGAAAGTGTCAAACAAAAAACACCCATCCACCCCTTGTTTAAAGGATCTTATTAATTTTACACCAGGTTCCTGAGAGAGGCGCGA
>JASFEV010000081.1:0-16354 GCA_050124655.1 Desulfobacterales bacterium | reverse complement strand
TCGGGATCGCGCACATCGATCAACATAATGCTCTGCGGATTTTCTTCCATGATCTTCTCAAAGGTGGCGATGTCAATCGAGCCTTCTTCGCCCCCGGCCTTGACCGCAACAGCTGCCGGTGCTGCACCATAAGCCTTTTTCCAGGCCGGGTAACCCTCGGCAAAAACCTTGACATTCGTGTAGCCCAGCTGGACCGCCCTCCGGGCGGATTGATGACTGAGCTTTCAGGTATATCCCTCGCAATAAAAAATCAGCTCCGTGTTGGGGTCCCGGGGCAACTTGCCCTGCAGCTTTTCAAACTCACTGTCGGGGATGCTGATGGCCGAAGGAACAAAGCCCTTGTCATATTTGGCTTTTTTGGGCCGTGAATCGATGACCATGGCCGCATTACCCTCGAGCTGCTTGGCCACGTATTCAACGGAGACCGCGGAATAATTGCCTTTGGTTTTGATCCAGACCGGATAACCGTCGGCAAAGACCTTGACATTGGTGTAACCGAGTTTTTCCGCCCTCCGGGCGGATTTGTGACTCAGCTTTCAAGCGGGGCCTTCACAATAAAAGATCAAAAGCGTATTTTTATCTTCTGGCAGCTGGTCAGTCATTTTGTCAAATTGACTGTCCGGAATACTGATGGCGGTGGGAATGTGCCCGTTGGCAAACTTGGGCATATAGGGCCGCGAATCGATGAGCATGACCCCTTTGGGCTGGGGCATGGTGGCGTATGGCTGCACAAACGCCACATCCACAATGTCGTGAAACTGCCAGTCCGCTTTGGCCGGCTCGGAGGTCTTCTGGTTGGTGGCACATCCGATTGTAACGCTTAGCAGCAGCGCCAAAAAAATCGGTAGCCAAATTGTTTTTTTAGATCTCATAACGCTATGGCCTCCTTTTCATTGATAGTTGATCGATAATGTCATTTCATGACTGTTCCCAAAATTCCCGGGACATGTGAACATTACCCGGTAGTGTCGGTGTCACCGCCCAGTCCAAAAGTCGGGTACCCTGGTGATAATAGATATTGGGCCGGGTGTCGACATGGGGTGCGGTCACCCGTACCATTTTTTCTTCCTTGAGCAAACGGCTGACGTCGCTTTGCGGATCGTTGAGATCGCCGAAAATACGTGTCTTGGTCGGGCAGGTGACAACGCAGGCGGGTTCCTCACCGCGCTTTAAACGCTGCTGGCAGAAATCGCATTTGTCAGCTATTTGGCGAGCGGTATTTCGATAGCGGGCGCCATATGGACAGGCAGTCACACAATTACCACAGCCGATGCACTTTTTGGGGTCGATCGCAACAAGTCCATCAGGCTGCTTATAGGTCGCATTCACCGGGCAGGCTGCCACACAGGAGGGGGTATCGCATTGCATACATTGTCCGGGTTGAAATTCGGTCTTGCGACCGACACCCATATCCCACAGGGGACGAATCCAGTTTCGCCAGGCGCCTTCCGGAACATTGTTTTCAACCTTGCAGGCAATCATGCAGGCCTTACAATCGATACATTTGGATGCATCGATAACGATCCCGTATTTTTTCGGCGTGCTTTGTTTCATATTAAGGTCCTTTTATTCAAACAGGTTTTAGTGATCAGGTGTCAATCCTCAAAAAGTGTTCACGGTTCAGGGTTCTGTGGTTTCAGAGGGACAGAGGACAGAGGACAGAAGTCGGATGACTGATGAAAGCAATTGCAAAATGATTCGACCTGACTGTCTTCTGCCGTCTGGCCTCTTTCATCTGACTTCTTAAACCTTTTTTACGGTGACAAACGTCTCATGCATGGCCATATTCCCCGAGATCCTATCGGCACGATCTTCGAGGACATCGGCAATGCAGGCGCCTTTTCCAAAAATTTTTGTAAGCCCTTTTGAAATCACGCCAAATCCCGTATCCATATAAACCGTGTCCGGGCGAGTATCTTCGGTGACTCTGGCTTTCAGCCTGCCCTTGCCCACCTTGCTTTCAATTTCAACTTGCTGTCCATCTTGAATGCCGAACCTTTTGGCCGGCACCGGATGGATCCAGAGGCAATTTTCCTGCTCCAATTCCCAGAGCAGTGCATTATTGGTGCTGCCGCTTTGCGTAATATAGGCATTGCGCCCCACCACGATCCTGAAATGATTCTGCGGTACCAGTTGCGGGGGGGTGTATACCGGCATGGGATCGATTCCGTTTTCCTCATATCGCGAATTAAAGAGTTCAATTTTTTTGGAGCGGGTTTTGAACGGTTTGCCCTCATGAATCCCATGGCTGTGACCCTCAATATTGTAAACCCCATCATTCTTGAGTGCTTCGGCGACTTCCGGCAGCTCCTTCAATTGCACCTTGCGGAAGTCTTCAATGGTATAATCGAAGTGCTCAGCCAGATTGAGGCGCCTGGCCAACTCTTTGACAATCCAAAAGACCGGCCTGGATTCAAAAAGGGCCGGCACGACCGGATCCCGCGTAAGTACTCCGGAACAGGACGACGAGGCCATGAAGGCCGATACCGGGTCCTGTCTTTCCAGATAACTGGGAGCCGGTAAAACCAGATCTGCCATCCAGGCCGTATCACTCATGGTAATATCGATGCTCACCATAAAATCCAGCTTGTGGATCATCTCGATGGTCTTGTTGCGGTTGGCACCTGTTTGCATGGGATTGGTTTTATAGGTTAACCAGCCTTTTACCGGGTAGGGTTTGCCCTCAATGACCGCATCGCGGGTGTGTTTAAAAGAGCCTTCTTCGTCAAACATCATCTGGGCCCGGCCGGCGTCCACCCGATCATCCGGGTTGTCGTCATAAAAAGGTGCATCGAGCCACATGGAACCGGTTTTAATTTTTTTGGGGACGATCAAGCCCCCTTCCCGATCCCAGTTCCCCAGCAGGGCATTCACAATGGCAAAGGATCTGCGAATTTGAGTGGAGTCTTCATAATCCGAGCTGCGGCGACCGGGATAAACCATGGCAGCGGGCGCTGCCGCCGCCAGCTCCCGTGCTAGCCGGCGGATATCTTCGGCCGGTATTTCGGTTTCCCCGGCGGCCCATTCCGGTGTGTATTTCTGGACGTGCGAACTGAGCTCATCGAAACCATTCGTTTTTTCAGCAACGAATTTTTGATCATAAAGTTTTTCAGAAATCAAAACCTGGGCAATGGCCAAGAAGAAAGCCATATCGGTGCCGGGCTTGATGGCAAACCATTCATCGGCCAGAGCGGCCGTTTTGGTAAAACGCGGATCCAATACCACCAGCTTGCAGCCGTTTTGCATAGCCGTCATCAGATCGATACTGTCGGGAGTCACCAGGGCTTCGAAGCGGTTGGCGCCCGGCATGATCACATATTTAGTGTGAATAATATCAGGCGTCGGAACAACGCCGTAAGTATCCAGAAAAGCCCGATTGCGGCTTACCAGACAATTGGATTCATGGGATATGACATTATAGGAGCCGTAAACTTCCGCGAATTGGTGAACAAAAGTGGATTGCATATCGGTGCCGGCCATAAACAGAAAACCACAGCGGGTGTATTTTTCCCCAATTCGCTCCATCTGCTCAGCAGCGTGGTCCAGGGCCTGGTCCCAGCTCAAGCGCTGCCACTTGCCTTCGCCCCGTTGTCCTTTGCGCAGCAGCGGATATTTCAATCGATCCGGATCATAGAGTTGTTTGACGCCGGCATTTCCCCGCGCGCACAACATCCCGCGGGATTTCAAGGATTTCGGGTTGGGATCCAGTTTTTTAACCACTCCATCTTCCACCCGGGCAATCAGACCGCATTTATTGAAACACATGTCACAGGCCGAAAACTGGTTCCGGATCAGGTCGGATTTGTTTGATTCCTTTCCGGAAACCAGCGCGTAGAGGACCCTGGGTGAGCCGCCAGCGGTCGCCACCGCCGCGGCAGCGGAAAGCTTCATAAAACTGCGCCGCGACATCGTTCTTTTGCTTTTCATTTGCATGTCCTATGCTCCATTGTGCCTGAATTTGCGGATAAAAGGCTGTCAAAGAAATCCATTTTCTGTTTTTTCAATTGGATCTCATATTTCAAATACCCGCATGACCTTTCAATCCGCATTCCGCATTCCGAATTCCGCACGCCACATTCCACATTCCACATTCCAATCATTTGCATTTCGCCGGAGACGGCGAATCAAAAGCATGCCCATGCAGATAGGCGAACATATCTGCCCGTTCTTTATCCGACAGCTTATCCCAGGTGGCAACACATTTAACATGTTTGTAATTATCAAAGGCCTTTTGCCAATCAGCCTGGGTTTTGCTGATGGGACTCAACTCTTTGGCATTACCGCCCTCAACGTGACAGGTGCGACAATTTTTGCGGAATAAATACTTGCCTTTACGCGGATTGCCGTTTTCTTCCGACATCGCGATCCCGATGGCAGCCAGCAAAAAAATCACAATAATTAAAACCGTCCCCATCTTTCTAAGCATTTTTTCCTCCTTAAATATTCAATTATTTAAAGCGCTAGCCGCATGGGCCACGCCGAGTCCGAGCTTGTCGAAGCGGCCGCCGCTTTCGATGGGATCGCCGTCATAACCCAGCGCCTGATAGTCGATATAATTAGTTGTACCGATTAAATCCGCCACATCCCGACCGCTTTTTGCCAGAGATTCAAAGTCCATGCCTTTGTGAACCAGCTCCTTGAAGCTCACATCAGGCCTCTCCTGGTGGCATTTGCCGCAATACGGCGCTTTGGCCAGAGTGGGGTGACACTCCGCGCAGGAGAGCGCCTGCTCTTTGGGCACAACTTCATGGGTCAGGCCCCAGTACATGATCGTTTCGACAAATTCGTATTTTCCGCTGTATGCCAGTCCGGCAGCTTGCATGCCGTCGCGGGACGCTTTGTCCCAATCCCAGTGCTTCCAGTAGCCTTTCCACAGCTGCGGGGCAATCAGATATTTATAGACCGCATCGCTGATCTGTTTTCCGCGATGAACTTTGAAGGGGTATATTCTGGAGGCCGGGTCAGTGAAGCCGCCCATCGGCTTGGTTAATTCGGTTACGCCGTTTGTATTAATGCGATCGCCGAGCAGATAGCGCTTGACGGTACCGTTGTACCACTGGTAGGTCGGCTTGACCGCCTCTTTCCATTGAAAATCCCCTTTCTTTTTAGCGTACGTCGGTTTTCCATATTTATCGGCCGGCTTTTTACAATCCTGCCCGGCGGTCGACCAATCCCAGAAGATTTTGGTCGGATTGCTCTTGGAGTAAACCGGAATATGACAGGTCTGACAGGCCACATGCTGGGTATGCTTATTTAAATGGTGATCGATCAACTCACTGCCGATATGCGGTCTGTCCGTATGACAATACTCACAGGATAGATCCCCTTCAACCGCCGCCACGGATATGCTGCGCCCGGAAATCATATGATTGCGGGTCTTGTGGCAGTCCTGGCATCTGAAATTGAGCCCCCCTTCGGTGACGCCCATGTGCACGTCATGCTCTTTATCGGGCTTGGACAATATGGAGCTCATGTCGCCGTGTTTGACTGCATCACCACCGCCGCCGCGGAAATGGCAGTTCATGCCGCAGGTGGCCCGGCTGGGCCGACCCACATTTTTGGCCACCGCAATCAGATCCACATCTTTGGCCGGGAACCCTGCGGCGGGCGGCGCTTTCTGGTATGTCCCGGTGGTGTCGTGGCAGACTAGGCAATCGATCTTGCCCGGATCGTTGAAGTCAAAATTGGCATCTTCCCAGCCGTAACCGATATGACAGCTTGTACAGCGCGGCCAATTGCCGTTTAGATTGATGCAAAAATTATTGATCGTATTACTGCGTTTGCCGATATCAACACGTTTTTCATGACCCACGGTATAGGGTGACGCGCCGTGCCATTTCCAGTGGGCCGTTTCCAAAATGGCCTTGCCTTCCTGTTCATGGCAGGAGAGGCAGTTGCGGGTCACCGCCAGGGCATCCACCTTACCCTGGAGTTTAACCAGCTTGTTGTGATCCGGGACATTTTTGGCATGGCATGCCAGACAATCTGTGGGCGCCCGTGTATCCAGCGTACGGGCCACCGGTCCCCGTACCATGGCGCTGTAGAGAATGGGACCGCGAACATGGGGTACCTGCTCGGATTCCTGATGGCAGTCCATGCAGAGTTGATGATAGGCACCCTTTAAGCCGGGGGTATTCAGCTGTTTGGGATTAAACGGTCGAGCATGGCAGTCGGCGCAGCCTGCGGGCGTCTCTTGCTTTTGCTGCAGAATGACCAGGGTCATCGGCTCACCGTATGTATCCCCATCCTCACGGGGATTTCGATGGTGGCAGATCGTGCAGTCGCCGAGCACATTGGCATGCTTGCTGTGCATAAAACGAACCGGTTCATAAAGATCGCTGTCTTGTTTGATGACAGGGCTGTCGAGAACAAACACTTTGGGTGCATCATTAATCGAGGGGATGATATCCTTGGTGAGCGGAAGGGGTGTGCGCGTCATACCCGGTTTTGTTGATGCGGCTTCAACCGGACCGTGGAGCAAGAACAGCGCGCCCAGGGCAAACAAAACAAACAGCGTGGTCGACATCTTTTTGGGATGGGCGCCCAGCACCGGAAAAATAAAAACAAACACCCGGTACAAAAACATGAGGGTGGCAATCAGACCGACGGTAATAAAAATCTCCCCCAGGGCCGGAAAATAAGCCACGAGCTTATAGGGTGGTGTAAAGCTGACCACAAACACATTAACCCGATTCAAGAGGATTCCCAGTACAAAAGTGGTGGACGCAAAAAACAGCCAGCCCGCTGATCGCCGCACTCTTTTAAACAGCAACAGCACAAAAGGCAAAATGACGCCGAAAAGAACCTCAACGATAAACGCATTCGTCTGATAGGTACCGTCCAGTAAATAGACATAAGTGCCGCGAATGATCATGTCACCCAATTTAAATGCAAGGTAGATACCCATCAAAAGGGGCATAAACTTGGCCAGCGGTGTGAGGACTTCCATTTCCGGTCTGCGGCCGAATGACTTGGAAACCAGTATGGATTCAAAGGCGACCATGGGATAACCGGCCGCAAAAGCCGAAAGCAGGAACAACAGCGGCAGAATCGGCGTGTACCACAGAGGATGGACTTTATATGGCGCGATCAACATTAGAGAGCCCAGGCTGGATTGATGCAAACAGGATAAGACAATGCCGGCAATAATAAAGACAAACATGACCTTGCCTAAAATGGTCTCGGCCAGTGCCAGAAGCTTTTCTATGAAGGTGTTCAGACCCGAGAAGGGACCCGGCAGGTCTACGCGCCCCTTGAAACGCTCAACGACAATGGGGATAAATTCAATGTACAGGACATTTAGATAAATCATCACGCACATGGCCACTTCAAACAGCACCGAGTTGCCGTTCCAGTTGAACATCGGGCTGTATATGTTCCAGTAGCGACCGATATCCACTAAAAGCCCCAACACCACAAAAGTGTAGCCCAGCATGGCGGTCAGCAGGGCCGGGCGAATCACGGCATGATACTGGTCGCGGTTGAAAACGTAAGCGATGGCACCGGTCGTAAATCCGCCGGCAGCCAGGGCCACTCCCGTAGCGACGTCAACGCCAATCCAGATACCCCAGGGAAATTGATTGCTCAGATTGGCAACTTTGCCGATACCAAAGAGAAAGCGCGCGGCGCCAAAAGCCAGCCCAATTGCCATAAGCGCCAGCATAACCATCACGCCGGGTGTCAAAAACCGTTCATCCTCAACCGGTGCCGCTTCACTATGGATATTCATCACGTGTTTTCCTTCTCAGTTGTATCGCCTGCTGACACTTCTTTGGTGGCCTTCAAATAACCGGTCACCCACATGATACCGCCAAGCGCAGCGTACAGAATAATAGGTGCTGCAAAATACTGAAATAAGCTGTGCTGAATGGCCTCGGTCAGTCGCGGTGGTGCATTAGTGCCCAGTTTGGGAAAACCGATGGTCTCAAAAGGCTCGGAGGCAAGATACAGCCAGGATGTTCCGCCGACTTCATGTTCTCCGTAAATGTGATCCACATATTTGCCGGGATGGTTTTTCATCTTCCAGCGCGCCAGTTTTAACAAGTCGGATTTCTTTCCGAAAGTGATGACTTCCCGGGGGCAGATTTGGGCGCAGGCCGGGAGCCCTCCGTCCTTAATCATTTCGAAACAAAAGGTACATTTTCGCACCTCGGGCGTCAGGGGTTCGTTATACTCGTAAGCCGGGACCTGAAACGGACAGGCCACCATGCAGTAGCGGCAACCGATGCATTTGCCGGCATCATATATAACGGAACCATTGGGCTGCTTGGTGAGTGCGCCCACAATACAGGCCGAGACACAGGACGGATCGTTGCAGTGCATGCATTGAAACTTGACAAATGTGGGGCGTGTGCGCCATGTCAATGTGCCGATGTGCTTGGGATAATACTTATTGACTACGGTATAGGATGTTTCATCCATGCGTCTTTCATTTTCAAGCACCGTCATTTCTTCGAAGGATTCCTTTGGTTTGGGCAGGTGGTGGCGTTCATTGCAGGCTTGTTCGCATTTGCGACATCCCACACATAAGGTCGTATCCACCAGGCATCCGTAAGCTTCAGAGGGGGGGTCTAATGCTGTTGCCGCCTGAGAAGGTTTGATTTGAGACGCCAAAATGGCACCAGAGGCGCCACCCAATATCTTAAAAAATCCACGTCGGTTGAGATCCATAGGTTCCCCTGACTTTATCAATTATTTGATGATCTCAGTCAGCTGTAAATTGGACCGATTACGGCTGAAATGGTTGGAAAGATGGTAAAATATGTCAAGTCTCAAATTTTCTTGACATGCATCCGATAACAATTTCCCCTCTGATGTTTTTTCATAATTTCGCATTCTGAATGTTCGATAAGTAGCGAGAGATTGACGAGGACATCTACATCGTTTACCAGAATGTCAATCTCTTTGCCTGAACTCATGTTATCAAGCGCGATTTTGCACTGGAGCAGGCATTCGGGCCAAAGAACCTCTGTCAAATCAAGTTTCGCACATGAAGTCATTTTAGTTTCCCGTAAATTGTCTCATTAATGCCTGGCCCAAATTGTGCAATGGCCATGCCCGAACCTCAGAATAGGCTGGTGAAAGAGATAACCTACTATTTTTACCAACTAAAATTTATTTCATGGTTTTGCTTGCATTGATTCAGTGTTTAATATATTTAAACAAGTGTTTAATATATTTAAACAGGCGATTAAACACTTCAACATTCATTATCTGAGATCTGAGACAGGTGTCAGGAGCTAACGGTTTAAATCAAACAACTGCAGGATAGTTCTTATGAATGAAAAAGACATCAATCGTTACTGGAATAAAATCATCAATACCATGAACGATGGCTTGATGCTGGTTGGAGACGACGGTGTGATCCTGATGGTCAATCGCGCCTTTGAGCAGCTTACAGGCTATACGGCCGATGAGGTTGTGGGAAAATCCTGTACATTGTTACAATGCGATGCCTGTGAACGGGTGCTCAAAAAGGAAGGCGGCCAATGGCGCTGCGGCTTGTTTGAACCGGGTCAGAAAGATATTAAACGTTGTCGCTGTTTGATCACCAAAAAAGATGGCACGTATTTACCGGCGCTTAAAAATGCTTCGGTCTTGAGAGATGATCAGGGCCTTCCTCTGGGAACGGTTGAAACCCTGGCGGATCTATCAGAGTTGGATCGATTGGACCAGGAGGTCGATCAGCTTTCGCGCCAGATAAATGAAAGTGGTGGTTTTCATGGTATTTTGGGTAAATCGACCGTAATGCAAAAGACCATCGAAGTCATCCAAAAGGCCGCCCAAAGTGATGCGCCGGTCATTATCTACGGGGAAAGCGGGACCGGCAAAGAACTGGTGGCCCGGGCGATCCATCGATCGGGCCGCCGCAAGGAAGGGCCCTATGTGCAGCTCAATTGTGCGGCCTTGAACGAGGCTTTACTGGAAAGCGAGCTTTTTGGTCATGTCAAAGGGGCCTTTACCGGAGCGTATCGCCACCGCCGGGGGCGGTTTGAGGCGGCCAATGGGGGGGATATCTTTCTGGATGAAATCGGTGACGTGCCCCTGTCCATTCAGGTGAAACTATTGCGCGTTCTTGAATCCAAAAGATTTGAGCGCGTTGGAGACCATCAGCCGATTGCTGCTGATGTTCGAATCATTACAGCCACCAACAAAAATCTTGAAGAATTAATCGCGCAGAAAAGATTTCGTGAAGACTTTTTCTTTCGCATTAATGTATTCCCGATATTTCTACCGCCCTTGCGTGATCGTGCCGAGGATATCCCGCTTCTGGTCAGTACATTTATCAATCGTCTAAACGCAACCGCCGGCAAAGACATTGCCGGATTGACTTCTGCCGCCATGCAACGTTTTATGGACTATCGCTGGCCCGGAAATGTCAGGGAACTAAAAAGCGCGTTAGAATTTGCCTTTGTGGTCGCCGAAAATGGGTTGATTGACCTCGACCATTTGCCACCCAACATTACCAGCGCAGGCGGGATGCTAACGCAGCGCGATCAAAGCCTGCGTGATTCTCTAGCCCGTGATCATTATCGCCAGACACCATCTTCGCCATCCCTTTCACCCCAGAACGCCGAGAAAAATGCACTGATCGCCGCCTTACAGCAAACCAAGGGCAACCAAACACAAGCCGCACGCATACTCGGCGTAAACCGGGTGACCGTCTGGAATCGCATGAAAAAATACGGCGTTGATGTCAAAAAAATCTTAAGCACCTAAGTCGAATCCAACCTCCACCTCTCATTTTATCCTTCTGTGGGTATATTTATTCTCTGCGGAAATCTATCAGAGGCTGCTTCATTGAAAAAAAACAAATTGTTCGGTGAAAATTTTGTAACCGATTGTCAATTGCTGGTTCGTTAAGGACAACATGTTACAAGGAGAACTTCACGCCAAGGCGTACAACCCAGAAGGAGATCAGCATTGGGGCAACAAATTTCGAGAAGAACCTTTTTAAAAGGCGGCATCGTATCCGCAGCCGGATTGGCCGCCAGCAGCATCCCGGCCGCCGCTGCAGTGACTGAACCCGATCAAAAAACGCAACTGGCCACCCTATTGGACATTAGCAAATGCATCGGTTGCGGTGCCTGCGTGGAAGCCTGCCAAGAAACCAATTCCCATAAATACCCGGAACCCCAGAAGCCCTTCCCCCAAATGTTTCCGGACAGGGCCAAAGTATCGGATTGGTCCGACAAACAGGATGTCACCGAACGGCTCACGCCCTACAACTGGCTGTTTATCCAGCATGCCAGCGTGAAGATAAACGGAGAAGAAACCGAGCTGACGATTCCGCGTCGTTGCATGCACTGTGTGAACCCGCCCTGCGTGAAGCTGTGCCCCTGGGGTGCGGCCAAACAACTTGAAAATGGGATCTCCAGAATCGACCCGGACATCTGTCTGGGCGGCTCCAAATGCAACGCGGTCTGCCCCTGGGACATTCCACAGCGTCAGACCGGAGTGGGGCTGTATCTGGACATTCTACCCAATTTTGCCGGAAACGGTGTGATGTTTAAATGTGACCGCTGTTATGACCAGATTGAAGCGGGCCAGTTGCCCGCCTGTATCGAAGCTTGCCCGGAGGACGTTCAAACCATCGGACCGCGCCCTGAAATCATCAAGAAAGCCCATAAACTGGCCAAAGAAATAAATGGCTACATCTACGGCGAGACGGAAAACGGTGGCACCAACACAATTTATGTCTCGCCGGTGCCTTTTGAAGAATTGGATAAGGCGATTGAAAAAGGCAAGGGCAAACCGCATCTGGCCGGCGTTTCCGATCAGATGGCAGATGCCAATAATTTAGCCGCCGCCATGGTGATCGCGCCGCTGGCCGGCATAGCGGCCGCCGCCAGAAAGATCTACAACTATACCCAAAAATCCGACAAAATGAAGGAGCGTGTCTGATGAAAGCGGCTGCTGTTTCACTGACAGATTCCAAGCGCGAAAACCGAGCCATGCGCTACATGTATGTGCTGACCGTATTTTTCATGGCCCTGACCGGCTTCGGCCAGATGCCGATTTATAAACGTTACTACCTGTCGGATATTCCCGGATTCGGCTGGCTGGCGAATTTCTGGACGACCCGCTACGTTCATTATGTGGGGGCGGCGCTGCTTTTAGGGATCGTGGCTTATATGATTGTTCAGTATATCGCTTTAAATCGAAGGCAGTATAAAGTTTCTGTTACGGGGTATCTGCGCGGGATCCTGCTCCTGGGAATTGTGCTGACCGGTATTTTATTTGTGATCAAAAATTTTCCGGTGATCGTTTTTTCGCCCGAATTCATCATCGCCTTAAATCTAAGTCACCTGGGTCTTGTCATGACCTTTTTGCTCGTCAATCTGTATTGTCTCATTTTTAAAAAACGGTGGACAAACGTCCGCTAAGACCTTATTTATTACGGGGAGACTTCAGAATGAAAGAGATCATCATTATGTTGGTTGTTGTGGGAGTATGGTATCTCCTGCAAGCCTATATTCTGCCTAAACTGGGCATTTCGACCTGACTGAAAGATTCTTGTCAGGTGACAAGACATCATGACAGCACCCAAGCGAGCAAATCGCAAAGAGATAAAAGATAAAGATTTTGAGCTTATACGGGCTATCAATTCAGGCCAATACGACCGGTTCCCGGATCTTGTCAAACGCTATGAACAAAAGCTCTACAATTTCAACCTCAGAATGTGCCGGGATGCGGCCGATGCCGAAGACATCGTCCAAGAAACGTTTTTAAATGTTTTCAAATACTTGAAAGATTTCCGGTATGAAACTAAATTTAAAAACTGGCTTTACCGGGTAGCCGCAAGCACCTGTATCAAGAAAAGACGAAAGTCTAAATTTGCGCCGCAACGGGAACTATCGTTAGACGAATTTTACCCCCAGAGTGAAGCCGAGGTTTCCGATCAGGTTCCCGACTGGGCGCAAATGCCCCTGGATAAGGTGCTGAGCAATGAGCTCTTGGACAAAATAAACGAGGCCATTGTTACGCTACCGGAAAAATACCGACTCGTGATCGTGTTACGAGATATTGAGGGATTCAGCACGGCTGAGACCGCCCAGATTCTAAATTTATCGGATGCAAATGTGAAAGTCAGATTACACCGGGCGCGTTTATTTTTGAGAGACAAGTTGAAAGGGTATTTTGAAAATGATTAAAGACGACCATGATCATAAACACTGCCTGGAACTGTTTGAGAAACTTTCCGAGTATCTGGATAATGAACTGGATGAAGTGACCTGCCAAGACATCGAAAAACACATTAAAGAATGCGTGCCTTGCTTTGTGTGTTTGCAGACCTTAAAACGGACCATTGAATTATGCAAGCAGACGGAAAACAGATCGGTCCCTGAAGATTTTTCAAGAAAGCTGAAAGAAGTTATTCAAAATATGCCCAATCCCCACCTGTCGGCCAAATAAGGCCTATCGATAAAGTGCTGCTTGGAGCATACGCTCATCATGGTAACCCTTCAAGACATTTGCCGCTTCCGTGAGGATGCGATTTGCCGCTTCCTTTCGTTCAAATCCTCAAGACAGACCGCAATGTGGTCACCACAAAGCTTTGCCGTGTCGCCATTTTCGCAATGACGTCGAAACCCCTTTAGCCATTCTTTACCGCCCCGCGGGCAGATTTCCATAAATTCAACAAAGCGAATCAGCCGATCGATGATGTTTTTAGAGACGGCATGTTCAACCCTGCAGGAGGCCTCCTCGGCCTCATCTTTGTCAATTAACAGAATCTTGATGAAAAAGTCTTTCAGCGCGGCATGCCGTCTCACAATTTCGGCTGCCCGCTTTTTGCCGTTGGCGGTCAGGGTAATGATATCGTAGGGTGCATAGTTGACCAGACCCTTTTCGGAAAGCGAACGCAAGGCGCCGGTGACAGAAGATTTGTTCACGGCCATGCGGTCGGCAATATCTTTGGCTCTGGCGGCCTGTTTTTCTTCCGAAATGTGGAAGATGGCTTCAAGATAATCTTCCATATTGGCACTTAGTGTTTTTGAACGGCGCATTTTATTTTCCTTAATGAGTCTCGGTTTTGATTAAAAAATTTTTAAGTTTACCACGAAAACACGAAATTTCAGAAAGCACGAAATTTTGATTACTTTTCGTGTTTTCGTCCTTTCGTGCTTTTTTTTAAGTATCCGTTATGGCGCAGGTCCTGCCGGCTTGCGAATAAAGTTTTCACCACAAAGGCACAAAGTTCACAAAGGATTTAGAAAATCTTTCTAAAATTTCTTTCTTTGTGCCATTGTGTCTTTGTGGTTTAATTACAATTTCCATATATCCAGCAAATTTAATTTAACCGTGAATTATCCGGTTTGTCTTCACACGTTGCGGCTGTATCTGCCGGGCAACTGGAGCATCCGCAACTGCATGGATCTTCCTGTTTAAAATTCTTCAAAAATTTTCGGATTAAAAACGCTGCGGCAATCGCAACGATGATGATAACAATGATGGTTTGCATTTTATTTCACCAAAAATCCCAGAGCGGATCCCATTTGAAAAATGAGCACCGCTAAAAAAAATGCCAGCACCGTATTAAATGCCATGGCAAACGCCCCCCATTTCCATGAGCCCGATTCCTTAGAAATGCAGACAACCGAAACAAAACAGGGCGAATAAAACATTGTAAACACAATCAGGCCGATGGCCATTAACGGTGACCAACCGGGGTCTTTGGCCAATGTATCAGACAAAGATGTGCTTTGTTCCGGATTCACCTCACCTAAAGAATAGGCGGTGCCCAGCGTTGAAACAACAACTTCTTTAGCGGCAAAGCCGCCTACCAGAGCAATGTTGGTGCGCCAGTCAAAACCCGCCCACTGCGATACCGTCTCCAAAGCGCCGCCGATCCGGCCGGCGATGGAATATCGCAATCCGGCTTCGGCTTGTTGCGCATCGATGCGCAGCAGTTTCTCTTTTAGATGACGAGCCGAATCGGAAAGCTCAATGTTATCATCAACTGCCTTTAGTTCATCGGCAATACCGGGCGGCACACGGCTGATTTCAGCCCGGCGCAGTGCTTCAAATTCCTGAATTTTTGAGTCCGGAAGTCCGGGAAAGGTCATCATGGCCCACAGCACAATCGACAGCCCCAAAATCACGGTGCCGGCTTTTTTAATATACTGCCAGGTGCGTTCCCAGGTATGGATGGCCAAACCCTTGAAGGTCGGCATCCGGTAAGGGGGAAGCTCCATCACAAACGGCGTTGCCGCTCCCTTGATGACCGTAACGCGCAACAGCTTGGCCACCAGCAGCGCACCGGCCCAGGCACCGAGGGTGATCAAAAACATTATAAACGCTTCATACTTGGCAAAAAATGTGGCAATCAAAAGGGCAAATACAGGCAATTTGGCGCCGCAGTTCATAAAGGGCACGGTCAACAACGTCGCCAGGCGTTCACGCGGTGACTTAAGCGTGCGGGTGGCCATCACTCCGGGAACGGCACAGCCGCCGGCAATGCCGCCGGACACAATAAAGGCCATCACAGAGCTGCCGTGCAAGCCAAATATGCGAAATATTCGATCCAGCATGAAAGCGACCCGCGCCAGGTATCCGGAATCCTCCAGTATGGCAATGCCGAAAAACATAAACATAATTAACGGTACGAAACCCAGGACGCCGCCAACACCATCAATGATGCCGGATACAATCAGCGATTGCAGCAATCCCTCCGGCACAACAGCCGACACCATTGCTGCCAGCCAGCCAAAAAAAGATTCCATCCATGCCACCGGCTGCTTGCTGTAGGTAAATGTAAAATGATAAAGCCCCGCAATCACTGCCAGCATAATCAAGGGGCCTAAGAAACGATTGGTCAGCACTTTGTCGATTCGATCCGAGCTGTAAAGCCGATTGCGGTCATATTTGTGGTAGATAACCCCTTGTTTTAAAATGGAATTGATATACCCATAGCGTTGATCGGCAATGACCGCCTCCGGATAGGTATCCAGGGTGTTTTGCAAATGGCGGGCTACCTTGCCCACCAAATCTTCCAACCTCCCGGATAGGTCCGCATCGGCCTTGCGGCCAAGGGCCAGAATCTGTTCGTCACTTTCCATATATTTCAAGGCAACCCAGCGCGCCTGGTAGGTGTCGGTCAGAAAATGGTTTGCCGCGATTTCCATTTCCATTTCAGCCAGCACCGGATCGATATCCGCCCCGTAAGAAATTTTGAGGGGATTCAGTTTGTGATGTTCCTGGATGATTTGAAAAGCGCTGTCCATGAGCTCTTTTTTGCCCTTACCAGAGCGGGCAATCGTCGGAATCACAGGGACGCCCAGCAGGGAAGAAAGTTTTGCAGCATTAACTTTGATGCCTCGCTTTTTGGCCACATCGATCATATTCAAGGCAA
>JASFEV010000080.1:0-16363 GCA_050124655.1 Desulfobacterales bacterium | reverse complement strand
AAGATCCATGGGGCCTTCAAAGATGTTCTCCAGTTGAACTTTGTAGACTTCTTCCTGCATCGAGATATTCCAACTTAGCTCATAGTTCACAGCTCTTAGCTCACAGTTGATAGCGCATAGTGGATCTCTGATATTTTACTATAAGCTATGAGCCATCAGCTGTGAGCTGCAGGGCTTTAGGCCCTGCCCAGGTTAATTTATTTTAATGGCCGCCCTTACGGATTCCATCGTTTTTCGGGCTGTTTTCCTGGCCCGGTCACATCCGTCAGCCATAATGTTATCAACCTGTTGCGGGTGTGCTTCATAATAGGCCCGTTTTTCACGAATGGGTTCCAGGGCCTTGATTAAATTGAGCGCCATTTTCTTTTTACATTCCACACACCCTATTTGCGCTGTGCGGCAATCGCGGTCGATTTCTTTGACCTCAGCAGCGGGCGTGTATAGTTTGTGAAAGTCGAAAACATTGCAGACGTCCGGATTGCCGGGATCACTGCGGCGGGCGCGCTGGGGATCGGTGATCATCTGGGAAACCTTGCTGCTGATTTGTTCGGGTGTGTCTGACAAAAAAATGGCATTGTCATAGCTTTTGCTCATTTTACGTCGATCGATCCCCAATATTTTCGGTGTTTCGGTTAAAATCACTTCGGGTTCAGGAAAGACATTACCGTAGAAGTGGTTAAACCGCCTGGCAATTTCACGGGTAATTTCAACATGGGGCGCCTGGTCGACGCCCACCGGCACACCATACGGTTTATACATGATGATATCCGCTGCTTGCAGGATGGGATATCCTAAAAAGCCGAAATTGGACAGATCCTTGTTGCTGATTTGAGCGATCTGTTCCTTATACGTCGGATTGCGCTCAAGCCAAGGCACAGGGGTGATCATCCCCAGTATCAAAAACAGCTCTGCATGCTCTTTGATTTTAGACTGCACAAATAGAGTGCTCTTTTCCGGTGTCAAACCAGCGCTGAGCCAGTCGATCATTATTTCTTTGCGGTATTGATCAATATAAGCCGTGTTTTCATAATCGCTGGTTAGCGCGTGCCAATCGGCGATAAAATAGAAACACTCGTATTCATCTTGTAACTTCACCCAGTTTGCCAGGGCGCCCAGTAAATTGCCCAAATGCAAAGGGCCGGTCGGGCGCATACCGCTTAAGATTCGCTTCTTTTTACCCATCTATTTTCCTCATAATTCACAAATTCGATTTAAGATGTTAGTTTTCAGCGGCCAGCATTTTGGCCTCTGGTTTCTCGAGGACGAGCACGAGGACGAAGATTATATGCTTCCTATCGTACTCGTCCTCCTACTCGTCCTCGTCCTCGGTTGTTTTCCATTGTGCCGAATTACTCAAATGGCGAGCAACTGCACCGCTGCATAAACCAGCGAAAGTTGCAATCAGCCAGCAGCCAGAAGCCAGGTGCTGCTACCTAAATTTTTTAAATTTCCTGAAAGACGACTCACGAAGTCCCCAATAAAAAATCCAGTATCGGCTCCAATACGAAGGCCATCAGTCGGCCCAGTGGCCCGGTAATCAGCAGCACAAATATAATGATCATGCCAAAACGCTCCAAACGCGCGTAGGGTCGCCGGAGCACGACTGGCAAAAGCATCATGACAATACGACTGCCGTCCAGCGGCGGTATTGGAATCAGATTAAACAGGGCTAACACACAGTTGATAATGACGCTGTATGTCAGTAGCTGCAAAAATAGAACCGCCAGTAGCTCATACTGTGTCTGGACCCAAGAGGCCTCGGTAGCCGCTATCATCTGAAAGAGTGCTGCGGAGATAGCTGCCAGGATCATATTGGTTAGCACACCGGCTGACGCAACCCAAATCGTTCCGGCGCGAAACGGGCGTAAATGGGTGAAATTAACCGGCACCGGTTTGGCATAACCAAAGATGATCGGTGACCCGGTCAGCTTTAAAACGACCGGTAATAGAAAGGATCCGAACACATCAAGATGTTTAATCGGATTCAACGTTAAACGACCCGCCAGTCGGGCAGTCGGGTCGCCCAATCTATTGGCCACATATCCGTGCGCCAATTCGTGCAATACGACCGCTACAACCAACGGCAAAATCATCAAGATGAATTGAAGAACGACCATATTACGGAACATAATTTCTGGCAAAATCCAGTTCGTCTTTTTTTGTTTTGAGCTTGCCGTTTAGTTTGGCATCCAAGGCTGCCTGAAAAATATCCCGATATATCGGTCCGGGCTTCAGACCTAACTTTATCAGATCCTTGCCGCTGATGGAGACCCCCACTTTTCGCAGACCGGTAAAATAGTGGGAGATCGATTTTTTAACTTTTTTTTGCCGGGTGATCGCCATCATGAACAATATCAACTCGGTCCGGAACTCGGAGAGTTTGCGATAAAGTGCGCTATTGGGCAGCGGCAGCGTCCGTGCCAGCTCCAGAACGGTGTTCTCGGCTTTAAAGCGTCCTCGGCAAAATAACTTGCGATAGTGCGGCGCAAGTTCAAAGCGGTTGCATATCTCTTCTGATCGTTTCAGGTCGCAGGAGTTGATCAGGACCAAAAAATAAACGATCCACTTCATATAGGATTCATCCAAAAAAAGCAAATCATGCCAAGCAATTGCCTGTCTGGCCGAATTTAATACCGAAATCAAGCGTTTGTCGACTTCAATCGATGGGTGGATGAACTTGAGCAAATCAAGATCATTCAGCCGAATGATGGCGGGCACCGGGTTGTCTTCCTGCAGGATTTGCTTTAGTTCCGTGAGCACCCGACGGCCACTTAGGCCCCGAAAAAAATTCATGTTCACTGCATTTTCGATGAGTCGATTGGTCAATTTGCCGATGGTAAATCCAAAGCGCTGCTCAAATCGAATGGCCCGAAACACCCGTGTCGGATCTTCTACGAAACTCAGGTTGTGCAAAACGCGAATGATTTTTTCTTTCAGGTCTTTGCGTGCTGAAAAAAAATCGACCAGGATACCGAATTTTTCTTTGTTCAGCTGAATCGCCAAAGTGTTGATGGTGAAGTCCCGTCGGAAAAGATCCAGTTTAATGGAGCTCATCTCAACAACCGGCAATGCGGCTGGAAATTTGTAGTACTCCAATCTTGCTGAGGCCACATCGATTTTGAAGCCATCTTCAAAAATGATAACGGCGGTACCAAATTTCTCATACGTATGGATACGGGCCTTTTGCAATTTGGCATATGTTTTGGCAAAAGCGATGCCGTCTCCCTCGATGACGATATCGACGTCCTCATCAGAGCGGTAAAGAAATAGGTCGCGCACAAATCCACCCACCACATATGCGCCATATCCGCATTCATCGGCAACTTCGCCGATGGTTTTGAGGATGTTCACTAAGCGAGGGCTCAATCGTTCTTTCATAAATTTAACAACATTTCGCGTTTGGGCGTGGGTGGGTGCTTGCAGTGGTTCCGGCAAACCGGCCGAATCCTTTTTAGATTGGTGAACCAGGATGTTTAAGAGGTCGGTGCGGGTAATTACTCCGGCAATGCTGGTATTGTCGACCACGGGCAAGACCCGCTGTTTGTTTTCAATGATTTTTTCTTGAACCTCGTTCAGATCGGCATCGGGCTCAACCGTAGCCATTTCGGTGGTCATGTATTCTTTTACCGGAACCAGCTCCAATTTGTGATATAAGGCCTTTTCAATCACCTGGCGAGTGATATAACCACAAAGCATGTCTTTTCCGTTGCGGCTTTCGGTGACCAAAAGGGCATTGATATTGTAACGGGTCAACAAATCGTTGGCATCCTTGCAGGGCACCTCATTTCCAACGGTGATGGCCGGGGATGACATTAGGTATTTGGCCTGCCGTTGGGCTTTAACCATACTGTACAGAAGCTCTACGAGTTTGTTTTCAACCTGTGCCAGGGTATCGCCCTTTATTGAGGCAGAAGCGGCGTATGCGTGTCCGCCGCCACCCATGGGGGATAGAATGCTTCCCACATCAACCTCGGTGATTCGACTGCGGGCGACTACATAGATTTTATCTTCCATGCGCCCAATCGCAAATAAGGCGTCCAAATTTTCCATTTTGACCATTTTTTGAACTAAAAATGCGAAATCAGGCATATATTTTTCGGTGGTCACCGTTGTCACCACGACATCGATGCCATTGACATTATAGCGCGTAGCGGACTGAATCATATCATTCAATAAGCTGACCTGCTCGGGGCTTAATTCTCTGGCAATCAGATCTGAAACCACATTCAAGTTGGCCCCTTTTGACAACAGAAACGCCGCAGCTTTAAAATCCTGCTCAGTTGTGGACGGGAAGGTAAATGAACCCGTATCTTCATAGATTCCCAGGCACAGGATGGTGGCTTCATCGGCACTGATCTCGATTCCCTTTTCAGCAATAATCTCAGCAAGCAATGTCACATTCGCCCCGCACAAGCGATTCACCTCGAAATGGCCCTGGATATCTTTATCGGTGGCGGGGTGGTGATCGTAAATGTGAATATCGAGGTCTTTGCGCTTTAAAAGCTGGGCTAGCTTACCAATGCGTGTCGGCTGGCGGGTATCGACCAGCACCAAGCGTCTGACTTTACCAAAGTCAATTTGACCGATGTCGGCCATATTAAATAGATACGCCATCGAATCGATAAAGAAATTTTTCAGGTTTTTTTCTTGAGAACCCGGAAAAACCACCAGTGCATCCGGATAGAGCTTCTGCGCCGCCAGCATCGAAGCCAGTGCATCAAAATCAGCATTTACATGGGTGGTAATGATGGTCAGGCCATCGGCATTTTGCTTTTGTTTCGCGGGTGGCATTTGTCTGGTATTGATGTTTGGTGTTTCGTATTTAGTGTTTGGTGTTTGGTATTTGGTGTTTAGTATTTCGTGTTTAGTGTTTGGTGTTTCGTATTTGGCATTTAGTATTCATCTATTTAGCATTGCAGCAAAGCGATACAATATCATTTAAGCTATACTAAACACAAAATACTAAAAACTAAACATCAACTACTTGAAAATAAATAAAATTTTTATTTTTTTGACCCTATCACAAATGAACGCGGATTGCCAACGAGATTTCTCTTCCAGACGGCAGGTTTATTGACAACTATTTGAAATCGTTGTAATATTAACAATAATTACCCTTATTTGCAAGATAAAGAAAGCACCGCGGTGCAATTTGTGCAACTAACCGCTTCGCCCAG
The DNA here is from genome assembly GCA_050124655.1 of Desulfobacterales bacterium. Lineage (GTDB taxonomy): Bacteria > Desulfobacterota > Desulfobacteria > Desulfobacterales > JAHEIW01 > JAHEIW01. The sequence continues at coordinate 11,186 of JASFEV010000080.1, read as the reverse complement.
CTGGGTTGAGACGCGTTTGGCAACCATAAAAAAGTTTAAGTTTCTACCGTAATCCGCCGATATACATTCTGCAACTCAGTTCGTCTGACTTCCGCGTGCAACAAAAAATGTCTGCCGATGGTGCTGACTGAGCATTGGTCTATAAGAGGTATCGCATCATTCAGATACCAAATTGTTGGTTCTGAGTTGTTAAATATGATAATCTATATAAAGCGATCATTTTATCCGGAAAATTTAGCTGTGCCAATTGTTGGTCTAGATTGTTTTTAATACATATGGAGGCTTGATCATGCCGGTTTATCAATGGGTAGGTACGAACAAAAAGAATGAAACCCGCAAAGGCGAAATGGAAGCTGCCAATGAAGCGGTTGTTCGATCCAATCTGGTTCGACTTCGAATAACACCCTCTAAAATAAAAAAGAAACCCAAAGATTTGTTTGAAAACGTTTCTTGGCTGCAACCCAAAGTCAAAGAAAAAGATATCATCCTTTTTGCCCGTCAGTTCTCCACAATGATTGATGCGGGACTGCCCATTATCCAGTGCCTGGAAATTCTGTATACCCAGCAAAATAATAAGACCTTCAAGCGAATGATTAAAGAAATCAAAGAAAAGGTCGAAAGCGGTGCAACCCTGGCAGAGGCGCTTAAACAGTTTCCCAAACATTTTGATGATCTTTTTGTTAACATGATCGCCGCCGGTGAGGCCGGAGGTATCCTTGATGCTATTTTAAGACGTCTGGCGGCCTACATGGAAAAAGCCGCTAAACTCAAATCTCAGGTCAAAGGGGCAATGACCTATCCCATCGTCACCCTGATTATCGCTGTTGTCGTGCTGGCCGTAATTTTGGTTTTCGTTATTCCGGTTTTTGAAGAAATGTTTGCCGATTTTGGCGGGGAACTGCCCCTGCCAACCCGTATTGTGGTAACAGCCAGCGAGATCGCAAAGAGTAAGATTGTTTACATCATCATCGCTTTAATTATTATGGGGTTCGCATTCAGAAAAGCATATGCCACCGAAAAGGGACAGGATATGTTTGATGATCTTTTGCTTAAAATTCCTGTTTTTGGTGAACTTCTGCGCAAAGTCGCTGTCGCTAAATTTACCCGAACCATGGGGACCATGCTTGCCAGTGGGGTGGCTATCCTCGAAGCGCTTGATATCGTTGCCAAGACAGCCGGAAACCGGACGATCGAAAAGGCCGTGTACGATGTGCGTTCCGGTATTGCTGAAGGACGCACCATGGCTGATCCTTTGCAGGAAGCCGGTGTTTTTCCGGCAATGGTGTGCCAAATGATTAGTGTGGGCGAATCTACCGGAGCGTTGGACGCCATGCTGGAGAAAATTGCAGACTTTTATGATGAAGAAGTTGACCAGGCCGTTGAAAATATGACTGCGTTGATTGAGCCGTTTATGCTTGTATTCTTAGGTACGACAATCGGCGGTCTGGTAGTCGCTATGTATCTGCCGATATTTAAGATGGCCGGTGCTATTCAATAGTGTCATTGGCCAGTCCGATCAAATAAAACAACCATTTCTGTTTTAAACACTGCTGGTTTGGTGAATACCCTTCTTTCATGATATAACTCACGTGAGTACAGTGGTTGAGGTGTGTTCCAGATTGTGGGATTTCATCTTCCGACAAGGCCTTTCAACACATATATTGAATATATCATGCTCGAAATAGATGACAAAACAAAACTTAAATGGTTAATATTTTTCCGCATTCTCTTTTCCTCACTGTTGTTGGGTTCCGCCCTTGTTCAGCAGATGGAGGAGACCGCCATCCCCCTGGATCGATCATTGATTATTCTTTACGGTCTTATTGCTGCCATCTTTGTTTTATCCGTCGTCTATGGCGTGGTTTTAAAACGAATAAAAAATTTGTCCTTATTCGCGTTTATTCAAACCAGTATTGATACTATATTTGCGACGCTCATTGTATTTTTGACCGGTGGTTTTGCGAGTGTTTTTTCGTTCCTTTATCTGGTGGTCATCATCTATTCAAGTATGTTGCTTCCCATGCGAGGGACAATGGTCATAGCCGCTTTGTGCAGTCTACAATTCGGTGCCTTGGTTAAGCTGGAGTATTTTGGTCTTGTCGATCCGATCGGCACCAATGGCCAAACGCTTGCGAACGCCTATGATTGGAGTCAAATATTTTTTAAGTTGGTGATTACCATAACGGCGTGTTTTGCGGTGGCGTTTCTAAGCAGTTTGTTATCTGAACAGACCCGCAAAACCAAAGAAGAACTGCGAACGATGGAAGGTCATGTGAAGCGCGTCGAAAAGATGGCTGCCATTGGGGAGATGGCTGCCGGTTTGGCCCACGAAATAAAAAATCCACTGGCGGCTTTGACCGGCTCGATACAGCTGCTCAAAGAAGATATGCGTTACGATTCAGATCATGCGCGTTTGATGCAAATTATATTGCGTGAAGCCGATCGATTGAGTTCGCTGGCCAGCAATTTTCTATTTTACGCGCGCCCCCCTGCAGGCAAAGTCGAGCCCATTAACCTGAGCCGGGCGTTGCTTGAAATTGCAGAACTTTTTGAAATCGATGGTTCTAACAATGGGCGCGTCAAAACGACCAAAAATGTGTCGTCCAATGTATGGATTACAATGGACCCCGGTCATCTCCACCAAATATTGTGGAATTTATTGTTGAATGCGGCCGAGGCCATTGATGGTGAAGGCAACATAGGGATCGAAATGTTTCCCACCAAAAACAAATATGCCCTTGTTAAGATCAGCGACAATGGATGCGGCATCCCACCTGAGACGTTAAAGACGATTTTTGACCCGTTTTTTACCACCAAACCCAACGGGACGGGATTGGGTTTATCAATTGTCCACCGCATCCTTGAGGCCAATGACGCCTGGTTAAACGTAGAAAGTCAACCCAATAAAGGCACCACCATTACATTGCATTTCAAGCAGACACCCCCACCGGACTAAACCATTAGATATCAACCGAACTCGGACTTGACAGCCACCGGTAAAATAAGATAGCAAAATCAGTTTATATCGATGATTTACATCTTTTCATAGATCAAATGCATCGATCTTTCAAAACCCCCCGCGTCGGTGAATGGAGCCGAAACCGAATGATCGCCTTGGGCTGACATCCAATCCGACGGCAATACCGTATACTGGATGAATTATGGAAAAAACCAGCGAGCTCATTAAAAAGAGAAAAGACAAGTTCGATATGCTCAAACAAAGCGGCCTGAAGCTTTTTCCAAACGACTTCAAGGTATCGCACAGCATCAATGACATTAAGGCGCTCGTTGAAAAAGCGCCGGAAACGCTAAAATTGGATTCACCGCTTTTGGCTGTCGCCGGACGTATGATGGCTATTAACCGATTCGGAAAAACGACGTTCATCCGGTTCCGGGATCGTACCGGACAACTCCAGGCCTATATTCGGAAGGATCAAATTGGTGCTGATAGCTACGATCTTTTTAAACAACTGGATGTTGGAGATTTTGTTGGCCTTGTCGGAGAGATGTTTCAAACCAAGACCGGTGAATGGACATTGCTGGTAAAAGAATTGAGACTGCTTTGCAAGTCCATTCGGCCCTTGCCGGAAAAATTTCACGGCCTCAAAGACCCTGAAAAGCGATATCGCCAACGATACCTGGACTTGATAATGAACGCTGACGTCAGAGCGCTTTTCGTCACGCGCAGTCGCGCTATTCAGGAAATTAGAAATTTTTTTATCGAGCATGATTTCCTTGAGGTTGAAACGCCGATGATGCAACCCATTCCGGGCGGAGCTGAAGCAGAGCCTTTTTGTACCCATCACAACGCTCTGGGGATGGATCTCTATTTACGCATCGCGCCTGAACTGTATTTAAAACGCTTGGTGGTCGGCGGTTTTGAGAGGGTTTTTGAAATCAATCGAAGTTTCAGAAACGAAGGTATTTCGACTCAACACAACCCAGAATTTACCATGCTTGAATTTTATCAGGCTTATGCAACGTTTACCGACCTGATGGACTTAACCGAACAGCTAATTTCCAAGGTAGCAATGGCTGTTACCGGATCCACCCGTCTTTCATATCAGGACGATACCATTGATTTGGCCAGCCCCTGGCGCCGAATAACCCTGCATGAGGCCCTGACCGATATCGGCGGCATTGAAGCCGCATTGTTAAAAGATAAAGACACACTTTTGGATTTTGCATCTCAAAGCGGGGTTCAAATTACCAAAACCGGCCGATTGGGCAAGATCATCACCAAATTATTTGATGTTCTGGTTGAACCCAAATTAATTCAGCCCACCTTTATTACCGGCTATCCGGTAGAAGTTTCACCGTTGTCCCGTCGCAATGATCATGAACCGGAAATCACAGACCGCTTTGAGCTGTTTATTGCCGGCAGAGAAATTGCGAACGGATTTTCAGAACTCAATGATCCGGTGGATCAACGCATGCGCTTTAGCCAACAGGTTGAAAGTCGTGCAGACGGAGATGAACATGCGCACCTGATGGACCAAGATTATATTGAAGCCCTGGAATATGGTCTTCCGCCGACCGCAGGTGAGGGTATCGGCATCGATCGGTTGGTAATGCTGCTCACCGATTCAGATTCCATTCGTGAGGTCATTCTTTTTCCACACATGAAACCCAGGGATTAAAAGGCTGATCTGAGTTGTTGATACCCTATAGGTTAATCATATTCAGAGATATTGAATTTGACACCATTGCAATGTAGACTTTAAAGGAAAATGCTGCGCCTATGAAAACCTCCGGCTCGTGCAAAATTCAGGTACAAACCCATGTCTTTTGAACTCTATATCGGCCGTCGTTATTTAAGGGCCAAACAAAAACAAGCCTTTGTTTCACTGATTACCATTCTTTCCGTTGCCGGTGTCATGGTCGGGGTGATGGCCCTGATCGTCGTTATTGCCGTGATGACTGGCTTTGATGCCGATCTGAAAGCGCGCATTCTTGGCGGGCAATCTCAGGTGATGTTGATGCGCCACGGCGGCGAGTTTAAGGATTATCGCGCGGTAATAGCCAAAGTGGAAAAGACCAAGGGCGTTGAAGCGGCAACCCCTTTCATTGTCACCCAGGCCATGCTACGGTCCAAAGCCGGTGCCGCCGGTGTTGTGATTCGTGGAATCGATCCTGAGACCGCCGGGCAAGTGATGGCAACCCTTGAACAGGTGCGCTTGCCGGACTTGTCTTCGAAACAATCCGACCAGCGGGCTTCAACCCAGGAGCCCGGTATCGTGCTGGGCAAGGAATTGGCTCGTAACCTGGGTGTAATAGAAGGGGACCGAATTTATCTAATATCGGCGCATGGAATGCTCTCGCCGATCGGGCACCTACCGGCGATGAAACAATTCAAGGTGACCGGCTTTTTTCAATCCGGCATGTATGAATACGACCAGACCTTTGCATTTATCCATATCCATGATGCACAGAAAATGCTGCGCATGGATGATTCGGTAACCGGTGTTGATATTCGGGTCAGTGATATTTACGCGGCGCGGAATATAGCGGATAAAATTGTTTCTGAGCTGGGCTTTCCTTACTGGGCGAGGGACTGGATGCAAATGAATCAAAATTTATTTCGAGCGCTTAAGATGGAACGCTGGGTGATGGCTATCATATTGATTTTGATCGTACTGGTTGCCGCATTTAACATTGCCAGCAGTCTCATCATGCTGGTTATGGGAAAGACGCGAGACATTGCTATTTTAAAGGCAATGGGCGCTACAAATAAAAGCATCCGCAAAATATTTGTTTTCAATGGACTGGTCATTGGTGGCATCGGCACCTTTCTGGGGCTGTGTTTGGGGCTTTTGCTCTGCACATTTCTTAAACACTACGATATTTATGAATTAACCGGTGATATCTATTACTTTACCACCACGCTTCCAGTAAAAGTTGAGATCTTATGGGTTCTGGGTATCGTATCGGCAGCCATGGTCATTTGCTTTCTGGCAACGCTTTATCCTGCGCGGCAAGCGGCTAAATTAAATCCAGTGGAGGCCATTCGTTATGGTTAATTCAGAGTCTTCTGAAAAATTACCTCGACGCGGACAGATCGATCACCAGGGAAAGCAGACAACCCGATGGATGAGTGCCAAAGATTTGGTGAAAAGTTTTCAAAACGGAGGGGTCCGCATCAATGTGTTACAAGGCATCCAGTTAGATCTAGCCATGGGGGAGTCAGTGGCTATTGTCGGCGCCTCTGGGATCGGCAAATCAACATTGCTTCACATCCTCGGCACACTTGACCGCCCGGATAGCGGAACTTTAGAGTTTAGGGGAGAAGATGTCTTTCAATATGATGATACCAAACTGGCGCAGTTTCGCAACAAAACCATCGGTTTTGTTTTCCAGTTTCATCATCTGCTACCTGAATTCAGTGCTCTGGAAAATGCGATGATGCCCCCCTTAATTAATGGTTTAAGTAAGTTAGAAGCGTCCGCAGCAGCTGAAGAAATATTGGTGCGTGTTGGCTTGCAGGATCGACTGGACCACCGCGTTGGCAAGCTTTCAGGTGGTGAGCAACAGCGCGTGGCCTTGGCGAGGGCATTGGTTTTAAAGCCAGCTATTCTTCTGGCTGATGAGCCGACCGGCAATTTGGATAAGATCAACAGTGATCAGGTGCATCAGCTGATTCTGGAACTCAATCAGGAACTATCCATGACCCTGGTTGTGGTGACCCACAATATGGAGCTGGCATCCTACATGTCTCGCCGCGTCACCATAGTTGCAGGGCAACTACAGCCCGTCGATTAATTCGCAGTCATTATCGCATCAACAAGGGTTTTACAGGTTATCGATGGAGCAGAAATTCATCTAAAAGTTCGCTTCTTTTCGTAGATAAAAATAAATGGTCAAACATTATTCAGCCTTCTATCGGGTATGGCGCTCTTCCATGACGCAGGTGATCATTATAATTTGTTTGATCATTATGGCCCTAATGGGGATATGCCAACGACCGGCTATCGCTGAGCAACCGCCCAGTGCCGTGATATTGCCGTTCGAAATATTTGCTGAACAAGATCTGACCTATTTGCAAACTGAAATTCCTTCAGCATTAAATAATGCTCTCGAGCAGGCCGGCGCAAGGGTTTTATTGCTCGATCAGGTTTCAGAGCCGGACTGGAAAAGACGGGTGGCCAGTATCGAAGGAATCAAAGGCCTAAGTCTCCAGACAGGTGCGGGTTATGTTATATGGGGAAGTCTTACCTGGATCGGGCAACAGTTTAGCCTGGATCTAAAATTGTTTGAAGCGCCTTCGGAGCGGTCCATTCCCTTTACAGCTGAAGGCAAGGGGATTGAAAATCTACCGGCGGCGGTGGACAAACTTGCACAAGAGCTGATCGTGAGGATATTTAAGCGCAAAAAAATTCTGGCCATAAACGTAGACGGCACCCGGCGGATTGAAGTTGATGCCATAAAAAGGGTTGTCAAGACCCAACCCGGCGACATATATAATCTGAAAAGTCTGTCAGATGATCTAAAAGCGATTTACGCTATGGGCTATTTTGATGATATTCAGATTGAAGCTGAAACGCAGCCTGATGGGATGATCGTCACTTTTAAGATTCAGGAAAAACCGACCCTAAACAAGGTATCTTTCAGCGGGATACGCTGGGCCTTTGACGATGAAGAAGTAGAAGAGGTGATTACTGCTAAAAGGGGCAGCATCTTAAACATCAATGTGATCCAAAATGATATCGATCGCATTACGGAACTGTACAAAGAAGAAAATTACCATAACGTAAAAGTTAGCTATAAAATTTATGAACGTAAAGAAAACCAGGCCGATCTCGAGTATATCATTGAGGAGGGGGAAAAGTTTCAGATCGAAAGAATCCTATTTGAAGGTAACACCGCCTTTTCAGATAAGCAACTGAAGCGCGAGATGACCACCTCTGAAACCAATATTTTTTCCTGGTTTACGACCGCCGGCGATTTAAACGAAAATAATCTTGAACAAGACGTCGCCAAGCTCACCTCCTTTTATAAGAACAACGGCTATATGCAGGCCCGGGTGGGCGAGCCGGTGGTGAAATTTGAGGGCAAAGAGATTGAAATCACCATTAAAATCGATGAGGGGCCGCGCTTCAAGGTCGGCACCGTCACCCTGACCGGAGATTTGATTCTGACACAAGAAGAATTAAGTGAAAGTCTAGACATTAGCCAGGAAGAGTTTTATAATCGAGAGATATTGCGCAATGATGTGTTAAACCTTACGGATCTCTACGCCAATCAAGGTTTTGCCTATGTAGATGTTGCCCCGAAGGTCAAACAGGATCCGGAAAAATTGCGCGTTGATATAACCTTTGATATTAAAAAAGGCCAGAAAGTTTATTTTGAAGAAATTATTATCTCCGGTAACACGAAAACACGAGATAAAGTCATTCGCCGGCAGCTACGTGTTTACGAGCAAGAGCTTTTCAGCTCACAGAGGCTCAAACGCAGTGTTCGCAATCTCTATCGCCTGGATTATTTCGAAGAGGTAAAGGTGGATACGGCAAAAGGCAGTGCCGACGATAAGATGGTTGTCAAAATAGATGTGACTGAAAAATCAACGGGCGCTTTCAGTTTTGGGGCGGGATACGGAAATCAGGAACAATTTTTCGGAACACTCTCCATTGCCGAGCGCAACCTTTTTGGGCGGGGGCAGAAACTGGAGCTAAAAGGCACTCTGGGAAGTAAAACCCAAAATATCGACCTTAGCTTCACCGAACCGTATATCTACGATATGCCCTTAAGCGGCACCGTCACGCTTTACAACTGGAAATACAACTACGATGAGTATGATAAGGATAGCATTGGCTTTGGACTCAGCTTAAGCTACCCCATATTTGATTATACCCGAGCGAAGGTAGGCTATGTTTACGATTTGGCAGATATCAGCGACATCAGTGACGATGCGCCTAATTCCATTAAGGAGCTGAGTGGGGAAAACGTGAAAAGCAGTGTTACGACATCGTTGCGCTATGATTCGCGTGATAGTTTATTTGTTCCCACGGAGGGCGCCAATCATGGGGGTTCCATTGAATTTGCCGGTCTTGGCGGCGATATCGGCTTTTTGAAATACATTGGCGAATCCACCTTTTACATTCCATTGTTTTGGGAATTTGTGGTTGCACCCCACGCTGAAGCGGGCTACGTCAATAAGACCAAAGATAAGAAACTGCCCGACTATGAAAAATTTTACTTGGGCGGAATCGGTTCACTGCGTGGATTTGAACGTGACGATTTGGCCCCGCGAGACGCTGACGACAATACCATCGGGGGCGACAAATACGTGCAGTTTAATTTGGATCTGACCTTTCCACTAATAAAAGACCAGGGGGTCTTCGGTGGGCTATTTTTTGATACCGGCCGCGTTTATGGTGATGATGAGAAGATAGAATTAGACCCTGCTGATTTGCGGCAAAGCGCGGGTTTAGGTATACGCTGGCTGTCGCCGGTGGGACCCGTTCGTCTGGAATACGGCTGGATTCTTGACCCAGAAAGCAACGATCACGGACCGGGTAACTGGGAATTTTCAATGGCATCTGCCTTTTAAACAAGGGCTCGCCACTTAATTTTTGCATTAACCATCTTTTTAACCATTCAGGGGGAAAAGAATGCGATTATCCAATCCAAGCAAAGCTTTTATCATCGGCTTGTTTTGTCTTACCTGCATCGGTTCTGCATTTGCAGCGGATGTTGCCAAAATTGGCATTGTTGACATCCAACGCATCATGGGCACATCCGAGCAAGGAAAGGCCGCCAAGGCGCAGATAAAAGAGCAGAGTGATAAAATGACCCAGACACTGAAACAAAAGGGTGCTGAAATAGAAGAGTTGAAAAAGCAGTTTGAACGTGAGTCAATGGTCATGAGCAAGGAGAAACGCGAGGAGAAGGAAAGAGAATTCCGAATTAAACTCAATGATTTAAAATCACTTGAGAAGCGTTACCGGGGAGAATTGCAGGCGATCGAAAAACAGCTGGCGGGTGAGATGCGCAAAGCGGTTTATGCGCTGGTTGAAGAAATTGGAAAAAAGGAAGGCTATTTGCTGATCATCAATAACTTTGACGTCATGTATTCACCGGGATCAATCGACATTACCGATCAACTGATCAAGGAGCTTAATGCCCGCTATAAGAAGTAAATAGGTTTTGGACATGCCGGGTTGCATTGACTCAACTGATGTTTAGCCCGTAAACGACGAATCTGGAGATAAAATGGAAAAAACATACGACATTCAGTCCATTTTGAAATTTTTGCCCCACCGGTACCCGTTTATCCTGGTGGACCGGATCCTGGATCTTGTACCGGGTGAGACGATCACGGCCCTTAAAAACGTCACCATTAATGAACCCTTCTTTCAGGGACATTTTCCAACCTTTCCAATTATGCCGGGGGTGTTGATTGTAGAGGCCATGGCTCAGGCAGCTGGCGTTCTCGCCATAGAATCGATGCCCGCTGAACAACAGGGCAAACCGGTTTTTTTTATGGGGCTGGATAAAGTTAAATTCAGAAAGCCGGTTGTGCCCGGCGATCAGCTGTTGTTAAAAATTCAAATTTTAAAATTCCGAAAAAATATCGTAAAAGCATCTGCGAAAGCCTTTGTTGAAGACCAGGTTGTCGCCGAGGCTGAAATTATGGCCACGCTCGGGTAAAAAAACCTTATCGATCTTTTCAAGTTTGCTTCCATTATTATGCAGTATCTCAGCTCAGCCGGCCTCGCTTTTTGGGGCGATACGGTCTGGTATGGCGCTCCCACCAAGCGACATCGATTTCGAATAAAGAAATGAAAACACTGTCTCTGATAAACAAATATATATTCAAAGAATTTGTTCCGTCGTTTGCGGTGAATGTAATGTTATTTACGTTTCTATTCCTAATGGCCGAACTCATTCAAATAACCAACTGGATCGTCAATTATAATATCAACCTGTTGACCATTTTATGGATGATTTTTTACCAAACCCCCTATTTTTTGATCTTTGTCATACCGCTGTCCATCATGATTACGGTTTTATTGACCTTTTTAAAATTATCCAGTCAAAATGAGATTCTGGCAATCAAGTCAGGAGGTATCAGTATTTATGCGTTGCTGACACCGGTCGGCCTATTTTGTCTGATTGGATTTGTCTTAACGGGTTTCATGACCTTTTATGGTCAGGCATGGGGACGCATGGCTCTCAGAGAATTGACG
>JASFEV010000079.1:0-16376 GCA_050124655.1 Desulfobacterales bacterium | reverse complement strand
ACAAACTACTCTGCTGCTTGTTAACGAATATGACAAACGGAACATATTTATGACAACCGCTATAGCTGGTGCAGAATCCAGGGAACAGACATATGGAAACAAAAAGCCCAAACTTGCAATTCTTCCCGGTGACCAAAGACCGGTGGTCTGATTTTAAAACCCTGTTTGGCGAGCGGGGTGCCTGCGGCGGCTGCTGGTGCATGCTCTGGCGCCTGACGCACAAAGAGTTCCAAAGCCAGAAAGGTGCCGGTAACCGAAAGGCCATGAAGTCCATCATCCAATCTGGTGATATTCCCGGAATTCTTGCTTTTTTAGGGGGACAGCCGGTGGCCTGGTGTTCGGTGGCGCCGCGGGAGCACTTCCCTTCTCTGGGGCGCTCACGGATCCTCAAACCGCTGGATGATCTGCCGGTGTGGTCGATCACCTGTCTGTTTGTGGCGAAGCCATACCGCCGCACGGGCATCAGCACCCGGATAATTACAGCCGCAGTTGAGCATGTCAAAAAAATGGGCGGCACGATTGTCGAGGCCTATCCGGTGGAGCCCAAAAAAGATAAAATGCCGGATGTCTTTGCCTGGACGGGTTTGGCCTCGGCTTACACCCGGGCCGGATTCGTGGAATGTGCCCGCCGTTCGGAAACGCGGCCTATTATGCGATACATCATCAACCTATCTCAAAAATGCATCTAATGCCCAATGGCAGCGTTGCAAACCTCCTTAAAATGCTCACATACTTACATGTATGCTGCGCTTTTGCGTCGGCTTGCGCCTTACCCTTGGGCATGATCTACTATTTTTGAGATAGGTTCATATAACATTCAGATAATTATTAAAAGTTTGGTATTATTTATGATGGAGTATTGATTTAGCTCATATTAGTTCATAAGGTATATGTCTCACATTTATTCATTCTGTGGCAGTTTCAATATTGGAGATAAAAATTGCCGTTGTCAGATGCGCCCATGATCAAATCACGAGACGATTTAGGTGCAGGGGAACTGGAGGACATATGAGACGAAGTCTTTTTTTGATGGTGGTGGGTACAACCATCTTTCTGAGCTTGATGCTGGCCACAGGCGCTGCCGGTGCAGAAGAGCTGCCGGGATCGGATGCATCCGTTATCGGGCAGTATGCCTATGTGGCGGCAGGAACAAGCGGGCTGATCGTGGTCGATATCCGCCCGGCAAATCCAATGCAGATCGCAGCGGTGCAAACACCCGGAGCGGCCAACGGTGTTTTCGCCATCAGCAGCTTTGCTTATGTAGCGGTCGGCTCCGCCGGTCTTCTGATTATTGATGTTCGCAAACCGGTGAGTCCCAAGATCCTCGGTTCGATTGATACGCCCGGTAATGCGCGCAATGTTTACGTCTTTGGCGATTACGCGTGTGTAGCAGACGCACGCGCAGGCCTTCAGGTGATCAACATTCGTGACGCTACGCGTCCGCAAAGGGAGGCCTCTATCGCCTTACCAGGTGAGGCGCATAGTGTATATGTTACCGGCGACTATGCGTATGTGGCCGCCGGCAGGGGTGGGCTTCAGATCGTTAACCTCCAAAGACCTGCCCGGCCCCAACTCGTGGCTACGGTCAAAGCGCCTATTGATGCACGTGCGGTGCATGTCATATCCGATTATGCATATGTGGCCGATTATTTGGGTGGGATTTATGCCATCGACGTCAGCAACCCGAGCAGACCGCGCGTAGCCGCGTCGGTGGATACGCCCGGTGAGGCTCAAGGTATTTACCATCTGTATGACCTTCTTGTTGTGGCCGATGGCTCGCGCGGTCTTCAGCTGATCAACATTCGCGATCCCAAATCCTTACAGATCATCGCCGCCTATGACACCCCCGGTGATGCGCGCAATGTATATGGATTGGCGAATACCTTCTATGTAGCCGGATTGGGCTTTGGGTTTGGTGTATTCGATGTCATCAATCGTGCCAGACTGAACACACCGGGTAAATTTCTGGTTAACCTGGATCGATAAACAACAGCTCCTAAAAAAGTGAAGCTCCCCGCGGTCCGCCTCCGGCGGACGGGGCATCCTTATTTTTCCTCCCCCTTGTCGAAGATCCGCCGCAGGCGTGGACGGGAGAGGACCGAGGTGGGGGTGAGCAAATTGTCATGCATCCCCCTCCCCTAACCCCTCCCGCCAAGGGAGGGAAATTCAAAGGATGCCATCATGTCGGGCCGAAGCCTTTGGCGAAGACGGATCATCCTCTTGGCAAGCCAAGGGGCATTCTGGCATGTTTCGGTAATTTCTGACCCATAACTAATATTTACGGAGCACACATAAAAAATGCGTACTTTTAAAATCGTCTGTTTTATTTTAATCGGGGTGGTACTGCTGGCAGTCGCGGCGGTGGTAGCGCTGATTTTTTTGGATCCTTCGGTTTATCGAAACCAACTGGAGACCAGAGCCAGCGCCGCCTTCGGCCGAGAATTCAAGATTGCCGGCCCTATCCATCTGGAACGATCCCTGCGCCCGCGAATCATCGTCGAGGATATTTCCATCGGCAATCCGGCTTGGGCCACGGGCACGCATTTTGCCACGGCTGAAAATGTGGGTGTCCAGGTGGCGCTTTTTCCGCTGCTGCGCGGCGAGTTGAAGGTTCTGGACGTTACATTCAGCGGTGTGAACCTGTACATCGAGGAAAGCCCCGATGGGGCCAACAACTACACCTTCGGCGATGGAAGCGAAAGGGAAACACCCGGTGTACTACCGCCGATTGCTCAGCTAGCGGTTAGAGACTCGGTCATCAATCTTCGCTCGGCGAATGGCCGCGGCAAGCGCTTTGAGATTGAAGCGGCCCGGCTCTGGAACATCCCCGGAGAGCCGGAGCGAATCGAGGCCCGAGGTTCCACAAAGGGAATGACGTTCACCATCCTGCTGGCAGCCGACAGCCCGGCGGAATTGTCCGGCCCCCAAAACCCGTGGTCAGTGAAAGTGGACATAAATGGGCCTGATATGTCGCTGATCCTCGCCGGACGGATGGAGGAGGCATTCAAATGGGAACGGGGCGATTACCAAATCAAAATCAGCGGCAATCAGGCGGATTCTCTCGAAACATTATTTGAAGTGGACCTGCCAATCAGCGGCCCCTTTGAATTATCAGCGAACGTCAACAAAACCGATAGATCCTTACGCGTGACGGATATTTCCGCCCGGGTTGAGGGACCGCCGGAAATACCTGCGATCAAAATTTCGGATGGAGAGGCATTCGGCGGGCAGAACGACCCGCTTCAGCTGGCCTTGCAGGGCCAGGTCGACGAGACACCATTTACGCTCAAGTTCGCATCGACGCAGCCGTTTGAGGGCATCTCGCAAAAAACACCCTGGCCGATAGAGGTTCAGCTTAACCTTGCAGACGCAAAACTGAACATCGCAGGTGAGATGATTCCCGCAACTGTTAGCGAGCACCTTGAGTTTAACGCCCAACTCCAGGGCGAAAGCCTGGCCGCGCTGGCGCAACTTCTGGATATGGAACTTCCGCAGGCCGGGCCTTATCAGTTTTCATTTCACACTCAGATTGCAAAAGGAAGCATTAACGTCACCGAACTTAAAGGCAGCATCGAGCAGCTCTGGCTCTGGCAGACGCTGGGCGTTGAGCAGGGCCAGGTATCTGTGAAAGAAACAGGGTCAGTGGCCGCATCACTGAACGCCATGCTCGACAAAGCCCCCCTTTCGCTGACATTTGAGGGCGGCCCCAAGGCACCCGAGGGGACCTGGCCCCTGAATCTCGAGGCCTCCGCAACCGGGGCGACAATCAAGGGCGATGGTGCCGTGGTTACCACCGAAAACGGAAAGGTTTTGCAAATCGCCACCCACATTTCCGGCAACCGTTTCGAATCATTAGGCCCGCTGCTCGGCGCCTCTCTTCCGGCTATCGGTAAATTCGATCTGCGCGCCGACGTCAGCAGCGATGGTGCCGTGCACGAGGCCGACAACCTTCAAGTTCAGATAAAAAACAATCGGTTCACCGGCAGTGCCCGCTGGGAAGACAAAGCACCACGACCCGTTCTGAGTGGCAAGCTATCTGCCAGGCGCCTCACGTTGAGCGATTTTAAAACCCCATCCAAAACTACATCCAAAAACAGACGGCCCGGGCTGCTGGATCGCCCCATCAAGCTTGATGCTTTAAACGCCTTTGACGCCCGGCTGGAACTTAGCGTAAAACAGGTAGCAGACAGTCAGATGCCCGTGGCCGACATCAGCTCGACGGTGACGCTAACAAACGGCGAACTGAATACTCCCTTTCGCGCAAGCATAACAGGAACCCCAGTGAAGGGCCAGATTGATTTGCGCCAACAAAACGATATATCTAATGTCTCGTTCAATGCGACAGCTGAAAAGATCGATGCCGCACAAATACTGAAACAGCTGAAAATGCCTGAAATGGTATCCGGCACGATAGATGCGGTCGCGTTGAAGGCCAGCAGTACGGGTAAAACGCTACGAGCTTTACTCGAGCAGGCAGCATTCACACTACAGCTCAAACCAGCCGACCTGAGTTACACCTTTCAAATTGCCGGCCAGACACGTGATTTTACGTTTAGCGATGTAGAGCTGGCAGCGCGCAGGAACGAGCCGCTGGCAGCCGTTTTCGAGGGGACGCTCGATGGCACTCCTTTTAACGGCGATGTCAGCACGGCAAATCTGCGGGAAATTCAGAAATCAAATTCCCCGCTTCCGCTGCGGGTAACCGTTAAAGAGGCAGATCTGGATTTTAAGGCTGAGGGGACCATTGAGCGACCGTTCAAAAGGAATTCGTTTGAGCTACAATATGAGCTATCGGGTAAAGAAATCCAGGGACTCGATCCTTTGGCGGATTTCGCAGTGCCGCTGCGGGGTGAGTTCAGTGCCCGCGGGCGAATTACAGGACGCGGCAACCGCTTTACGTATGCAGAAGATCTGCGGGTGGGCAAGAGCGATCTTAGAGCAAATATAACGATCGTACGAGAGCCACCCCGTCCTAAAATCAGTGGCAGCATTACCGCCAGCCAGATTCATCTGGATGATATAAACCTTGTTGATGCGGACAAGGAGGCCGCACCAGCCGAAGATAAGCCATCCCGCGTCATACCCGATTACACCCTTCCGGTTGAAGAACTTCTAGCGGTGGACTTGGATGCGGATTTCAGAGCCGAACGGATCCGCGCGCCACTTGGAGATCTCGGTGAATTCGTCATGAAAATCAGGCTGAAGGACGGCCGGTTCAAATCCTCGACCAGCGTCACAGGATTCAAGGGGGCGCGAATCAGCAGCGAATTTGATTTAAACGCTGCGACCCAACCACCGCAGTCCGGGCTCAGGATCAACGCCAAAGACCTTAGCTTTGGATATTTGCTGAGCAGCATGGATCTGACCGACATCATGGAGGGAAACATCGACCTGTACGTCGATTTGTCCGGCGCCGGTGCCACACGCTACGACTTTCTCGGAAATGTCGAGGGCCGTATCACCATCATCGGCGGTCCGGGACGGATGACAGGCCGGCGTATTGATCTGTGGGCGGCCGATCTGATCCCCACGATGCTATCGACCCAGTGGCAAAGAGAAGATGTGACCGAAACGAACTGTTTGGTGACCCACATCGAGTTGGGTGAGGGCCGGGCAGAAATAGAGGATTTGCTGCTCGACACCCAGCGTATTACAGTTGCGGCCAGCGGCATACTGAACCTCGAGACCGAAGAGCTGGATATAGTTGTTGCACCCAGACCCAAGCGGGCCAGTCTGGTCAGTCTGGCCAATCCGGTGCAAATTCAAGGCACGCTGGCCGAGCCCGAGATATCCGTTACCCGGATTCCCAGGGGCCGACGTCTTGCCGGTGTGGGCCTTCTGGCAGGCCTGGTCAATCCTGCTTTCTTGATCTTTGCGCTCAGTGATACCGGCACCGGCCAGGCCAATCCCTGCGAGGCGGTGGTCGAGCAGGCCCGGGAAGCAGCCGGGATCAGTTCGCCAGAAAGTCAAAACACTAATTAAATAATGCGGATATACGAAAATGCCACAAACATTTAATTCGCTGAAAGCGCTATCGCAATCCGGAGATCGATTTTTAATCCTCATGGTTCTGATCATGTCTCTGCTGATTATAGGTCCTCTCCTGGAGCCTTTTGTTGCCGTCAGCAACGTGATCGACGTCTTTATGACCGCCATCGTTATATGTATGCTGTACATCATCACCAACAGAAAACAATTGCTCTACTTTGGCGGCGTTCTTGCGAGCATAATGATCTTAACGATGTGGCTCGATAATTTCTTTGAACATGATATTTTTTCTACGGCAAGTATGATATGCGGTATTCTATTAACGATCGTTGTGACCAAAAACACCCTGATGTTTATCATCAAATCAGAAACCATTACCCGAGAGGTGGTTTATGCGGCCATGCTGCTCTATATTTTGATCGCACAGCTGTGGGCCATGGTTTACATGTTATTGTATCTGATCGAGCCAGCAACTTTCAATTTGCCAGGGGGCCAAGGCAATTTACTGGAATTTGAATATTACAGTTTTGTCACGCTGACCACATTGGGCTTCGGTGATATTACACCCCAGACCAATGTGGCCAAGATGTTTTCGGTTCTGGAGGCTGTGGTCGGTCAGCTTTATCTGGTGGTGGTGATTGCCTGGTTCGTGGGAATGGGGATTGCTAGAAGGTCGCAAAACTCAGGCAAACAATAGCTTCGTATCATTCTGGCTACTTGCTTCTGGCTGCTGGCAGCTGGCTGTCGATCAGAAGGTCACTGGCTCTTAACCAGGATCAAGTAGCCAGCCGCCCAAACCGTAAAACTCTGAACCCGCAACCCGTAACGCGCAACGCGCAATTCTTCAGCCAGTAGCCAGTGACCAGTAGCCAGCGGCCGAAGCATTGAAACCTTTAATCTTGAAGATATCATCAGGGATTGGTTTGACTTTGTAACTGATCAATGATGATGGGCACCGCCGGCGGGATGCGTTTGCTGCGGGTTGTCATATTGCGAATCATGGACATGTGGGTGCCGTCGACGGTTCGGTGGGGCACCCCTTCCAGGCGGGTGGATTCAACGGTCACGAGGCCGTCTCCTAATCCATGGGTCAGGGCAATCATATTATGGCCAAACTCATCCACCCATTTTTGCTGCTCTTCCGGTACTTTTGGCCGTACATCCCTCACCCAGCGGTTAATATCGCTTTCTTTCCAGGGACTGGTCACACCGGCAATAATCAACATTTCCACCCCCACCGGATGCGGTCGGGCGTTGAGCTCGGTTAAAAAACGGCTGCCCGGCAGCAAGTCGATTTTGGCTTCACCGGCACCATCAATAATGGACCCCAGCCAGCTTGTTTCGCCCTTTGTCAGACGCGCCAGCTGATCGCGCATTTCAGTAAATACCCGCAAGCGCGCCAGCTGAGAGCCGTGGTTGGGTGTTCCCACCATAATAAGGGCTGCAACCGCGGGCACCTGTCTGTTTTTCACCGATTGGCTATAGTCTATTTCAGGACGCGTAAGCATTTCTCTGGACACCAGGCCGCCCATGCTGTGCGCTACAATCGAAATGCGGCCGACACCCCGCTCCTTGAGCGTCTTCAACGCCTCGAAAAAAAGGTGGGCCGACTCCACAACGGGCTGATCATTGGGATAGCGCATCAGCCACACATGAAATTTTTCTTTTTCCAGTGTGGGTGCCAAATTTTGCCAGACCTTGCCGGGATCGTCCAGCCCGTGAATTAAAACGATGGATTTGCGATCCGCATCCGCTCCACCTGATTTTTCACCATCTGTCGTGTAGGCAAACAATCCGAAGTTCTCATAGAATCTGGCTGTCTGCTCGGGAAATTTTTCCTTGACGGTTTGCCGCAGTTGACGGCGCAGCTGCTTTTCTTCTTCCAGATAAAAATTTGCAACCAACTGCCATAATCCGACGACCAGGAGAATACCCCCGATGATCCAGGGCCAGCGCCTTTTTTGGGTCCGTTTATTTTTAAGGTCATTCATCAACACCTGCGCTTTTCATCAAATTCCGTTGTATTTTTGGTCTTTTCACATTTTCGCTCATTTTGACCTCCCGTTTGGTCAAAAGTCAGATGTCTCGGGGCTTTCGATGTTCACAATCAGGTTTCTGAGCATCAGTACGATTCTTTCGTAGTCTGAAAGTGCCTGCCATTCTTCAATGAAACGACGTACGTCACGCGGGTAATCGGTTATGATGTTGTCCACCCCCCGCTCAACCATCGCGATGACGTTGTTGACATCATTGACCGTCCACACGTGAACAGCCCTATCGTTGCGGTGCAATTGTCTCACCAGACTGGGTGTAACTCTATTTGCGTTGAGGCTCAGAAAATCCGCTTCCATTCTGGTCAGGTCTCCGGCCACTTGGAATACGATGAAACCAGCGATAAGTTCCGGAGATATCTGCTTGATTTCGGTCAATGCCTCAAAATTCAATGAACTGACCACACAATCGCTATAAAAATTATTTTGCCGGATAATGTCGGCGACTTTCTGCGTCAGTGTTGGATCCGGCCAGGTAAACTTGAGCTCGATATTCAGCTTGATGCGACCGCGGGCAAGATCGATGACTTCCTGAAGCGTGGGTATGCGTTCGCTGCTGAATTCCGGTGCAAACCAGCTGCCGACATCGATGTCCTGCAACTCGCGGTAGGTGATGTCCTGCAACCTTCGGTTAAGGGATGCCACCCGCATCAAATCGTCATCATGCAAAAGCACCACCACACCGTCGGCGGTGGTCTGCACATCGATTTCGGCAAAGTCGGCGCCTTCGGCAATGGCATGCCGAACTGCGCTCACGGTGTTTTCCGGAGCACTGACCTTAGTGCCGCGGTGGCCCGTAATCTCAACCGTGCGATCGATATTGAAACCCTGCAGAAAAGCAGCCCCGGCCACAACCCCCATAATCAATGCCGCACCGGCAATCCCCCAGCCGATCCTTTTTAAAACCGCAGGTGAAAGTATTCTGGTGGTCGGGGCGGATACACGCAGCTTCTGCTTGCCATCCGTTGTCTCAAGATAAAAAGCAGCCACTAACATGACATGCACGATTTTAGCACCGATCAGCCAGATGAAATCCAGGATGATGATGAGCGCCAGGGTTATGAGCACGATCGGGACCACGATTTTCAGCGTCTGGCCAATATGATCGAGTAGCTGCGCCCCTGCAAATCTTACCAGCCAGGTCATGGCCAAAGACGATATGATCACAACCCCCCACCAGACCGCCAACGGAACGGCGAATTCCCGGAAGCGCCCCTGCGTCTGCCGCCAGCTTTTTCTTAACGCCCCGATGGGGGTTGTATTTTCAAAGACAAGCATCGGAATCGAAAAAAGCCAGCGTACGTACAACCAGGCGGCCAACAGGAGGTAGACCGCTGATATCGTTCCCGCGATGATCAGTGCAAACCAAAAGTGCAACGGCCTTACGTTAATATAGAAGTATATATCGAATTCCAGCAGCAGCCAGTAAACCAATCCAATCCCTAAAACAAATGGAATGCCGGCCGCCAAATAGGCGGCAGCCTGGAGCAGTCCAAGCCGAATCAGGGCCGGAAAATACGCGATTTGTTCCCATAGAACCTGGCTGACCCTAACCTTCTTTTCGGAGGCGGCCCTGACAGAAATAATCAACAATCCCACCTGCTCTATAAACCAGAAGGCCAGAACGAAGCCCACACTGAAAATCAGGAAAAGAATGCCCTGGGCGGACAGGAAGAAGGCCACCAGGTCCTTATCCGAG
Organism: Desulfobacterales bacterium; assembly: GCA_050124655.1. Classification (GTDB taxonomy): domain Bacteria; phylum Desulfobacterota; class Desulfobacteria; order Desulfobacterales; family JAHEIW01; genus JAHEIW01. The sequence goes on along the minus strand of JASFEV010000079.1, from coordinate 6,638 downwards.
ACGGCAAATTGACCGCTGGCAGCCACCAGCCGGTTGAGCAGCCAGCCGGATGCCGGCGCAAAAGACACCATGAATATCAGGGTCAACCAGAATTCAAAGGCAACTGCCGGTTTGAAAGCGAATCGAAGACGTTCGATTGCGTTATGGTATCGCTTCAGCAACATCTTAAATTCTTGTATCTGATTCTTCACCACGAAGCACACAAACCCGCCCGCCTCGCCTGAGCCCGCCCGGCATTGCCTGAGGCGCAGCCGATGGCGGACGTGGCGGCTCGCGATGGCGGGCGTGGGGGGCACTAAGCACAACAAAGACTTCCCAAAATTATTTCTTCCTACCTTCGTGAACTTCGTGGTAAGTAATGATAATGTACAGTACCTCGTAGGGCTTAGTGAAAAAAATGCTCTACACTTTACGACACATCCCTCTTCGAAAGAAACGCCTGCTTTCAATCGATTGCTTTGCCAGCCGCACTTTAAGAAATCGCGTTTGGGTAAACCATAATCCTGGTTTCATGTTGGCTTTTTCCGTATATGCGATCAGCATATCTCATGAACCTGCTTGATCGAACCATTCAAGCACCCGCGTTTCGAGATAAACGTAAAACGGGTTGTATCGAATGCGCAATAGAAAACTGTAAGGAATCTTCAGCAAATCCCGCTCACCCTGGATGGCCATCTGGCCAAGAAAGAGAGCGTCTTTTTCCGCGGGTGGGCCCTGTCCGTAAAGGGGGTCATCGGGCGCAAACGGCAACGCTACATGGGATAAAGAGATCACACCATGCGGCCAGGCGAGGTGCAGCGGCTCGGCCTTTGACGCCTTGGTTGAGAACGGCGGTTTGTAATGGGCGACGACTGCCCTGCTATCCGGATTGGCGTTGGTCACCAGGGTCAACCCAAAGGGCAGGCTTTTGTCGGCGGTTAAACGGGCCGTGAATGGGGCCGGATCGTCAATCAACAAACTGGACTTGGCCGCAAAGCGGTTAATGTCGAACAACACGAGGTTATGGCGATTGGGTTTAAGATGCTTGAGCAGGCGGTCAACCACGGCATCCACTGAGACCGTGGCATCGACGGTGGATTTGAAGACCAGCATCGGCGGTAAAATCGAGCTGGCATCGGATGGGGCCCGTGCAATGCGCCGGGCAACGGATCGGGTCAGGCTGTGAACCTGTTCGCCGGCATTGGTGGCAAAGGAGTTGTACTTGTACGGATCGAATTCGGGTATCAACGACAACCAGGCCATCTGCCCCAGTCCAGGTAAAACCGATAGCCGCCGTTTCCATTTGGCCAGTGCGGCTGCCGGGTGGAGTCCAATGGATGGGGAGATCAACACCAGGCTGGCCGGCACCGGCAAAGCATCGTTTCCAAGCGCCTCGAGGGTGTAATTCAGCGCCAGCGGGGATCCATTCGAATAGCCCACGATGTGGATTGGCTTTTGTTCGAGTTTGGATGCCAGATGCACCATGCCCAGCCGCACGGCAGCCGCCATGTCCTGCCATTTGACATATTTAAGACCAGAGGGCGCAGTGCCGTGGCCGGGCAACCGCAAGCCGACGACCCAGTAGTTGCGCTGCATGAGCGTCTCGCCTAAAACCCGCAGACTGTATGGCGAATCCGACATACCGTGCAACAACAGCACGCCACCCGCCGGTTGGTCGGTTGTGAATTCGAAGCTGCGGTTCCAGTTAGGCCGGTGCGGTTGCGGATCTGCTGCGCTACCGGCAGAGTAACGCACCAACGCGTATTCGGGTCCGGTTGGAATGCGAGCGTATACTTTTTTTTCCAGTTGTGCAAATAATCGATCTTCAAGCTTGCGGTAATCATCAAAGGTTTGAATTTCATCGGTCATATCGACTGTGAATTCTTCGGTCAGCCTCTCAGTGTGCCAGGGCTCCATAGGAGGGCCGCCACAGCCCTGAACACAAACGATGACGGTGCAGGCCATGAGGCTGAAAAAAATCCGGGTCAAATAAAAGCCCGTTCGTCGTGAGAAATCAATCTCTAATTTCATATACAGGTTTTCCTTTATCAACCGTCAGGTTGCATAACTCCCAGAAACGGAAGACCAAATTACAAATTTCAAGCACCAAATGACAAATAATTCCCAAATCACAATTTTACAATGATCAAAACAGTGTTTGAGATTTTGAACTTCGATCATTGTGATTTGTCTGCTATTTGTTATTTATGAATTGGGGCTTGGATTTTTGACAATTTAATATTCAGTCAAACTTAAGTATACGGATGCGGCTTTTGCAGTGTATTTGTGGTGCAAGCGACTATCGGCCGCGCGTCAGAACCCAGTAGACGGCCCCATTGGGTGCTTCGACCTGGTACATCGGTCGGTGATTAGGAACGTCGATGTTGGTCAGCCGCAGGAACAGTTCGTCAAAAAATTCCGGCGTTTCCAGGCTGAAATTGTGAAAATTACGCGTGCGGTTTACCGGCGTGACATCCACCAGATCAATCAGGCCGCTGCCCGGCTCGACCAGGTTGGCCACCCGGATCGCCTCTCCCATCATGTCCGGGCTCAGAGTGCTTTCGCCCAGCCGCTTGCCCCGATTGATGATGCGGCTAATCAACAAGGCCCGATCGTTGGAAGACACATACACGGTGGTTTTAAGCGCCAGGGCTTTCAGTTCCAGTTTGAGCTGGTTGTTAAACTCTTCGTGATCAACATCCGGCGCGGTCAGCACCACATCTTCGATTTCAGTCTGGGCGTCAGCCAGATCCGCTTCCCGGTAGAGCAAGCTGAAGGCATCGACCACCACCTCGGCCCCCATACTATTGGCCATTAACCACAATCTATCGGGTTTGATCTCGTTAATGACCAGCTGAATCGTCTGGGCCAACTCGGCCCCGGACGCTTCAGCCACCTGGCGCGCCCGAAGGTAGCCACGCGGTGTGGAGCCCTGGTTGCCGGGCCAGTCAAAAACCAGCACCGGCGAATTGATGTCCAGGACGTGGCCCACAAAAGCGGTTTTGCGCAGGCCGGATTCAAAAGCCTCCCTGAATCCGTGCACCACAATCAATAGGGATCGATAGGGGGAATCCTGAACAAGCTTTTGGATTTGCTTAACAAATGCCGCCTGCCCCAGCTCGTTTACCGACATTAGGTGGATTTCTTCGTTTTCGAACCACTCGCTGGGATTAATCAGCATACCGAGACCCACCGTGGGCTGGATGCGGGCATCAAAAAAGCCGAACTTGAGGCGCGCTTCGCGTTCCCGGCCGAACCGCTGTTTGAGCGGTCCTTCATTGGATTCCAAACGACGATTGGTAATGAAAAAAAACCGATACATGCCCTGCTCGGCCAGTTGCGCAACCTTCATGCGCCGGAAGATAAAGGCCTCTGCATGTCGTAAAGTCGCACTCGTGGAAGCAAAAAAGGAAAAGTAGAGCCAGACCCCCACAACCACAAACACCAGCAACACCAATGTTATAGCGATCAACAGGCGCCGTTTAAAGCGTGTCATCGGTTTGCCTCCTTTATGCAATTGAGTATCATGTCTTTACCTGGGTATCCGGCAAACCTGAATTAGAATTGAAACGGCTGGGCGATCATCATCTGCAGGCCGACGCCTTCATCGGAATAGGCCGTGTCGATGCGGATCACGATGCCCTGGGCCCAGGCACGCACACCGAAACCCGCGCACCATTTCATGTCCGAGTGCAGCCGCGAAAAGCTCCAATCCGGGGCCACCCGCCCGACTTCCACAAAAGGCACAAACTGCAGCCATCTGATTCCCACATATTTCTGAACACGCGGCCAATCATTAAATGGATTCCACTCGGGAATCAAGCGCAGCTCTGCCGCGTAATAGGTGGCGGCCCGGTCGTTGAAGCGCTGGGTGGGGAAACCGCGCATGCGCCAGAGACCGCCCAGGGTTGAGCCGGTATATGCAGGTGGCCGGTTGCTGATCTCGCCATTGGATTGTTTATCCCAGGTCGGTGAATAGGATGTCCAGTGAGTGAGGGCAACAACACTCTGCCGCAGCCAGTCCCCCATTTTAAACGGAAAATAGACGTCCAGCTCACCCTCCATATTTGTCCATGAATCCGAGCTGTCAAACCAGCCAAAATCCCGCGACACCTTGCCGCGGAAGCCAAATCCTTTGGAAGGATTGGCGGAAAAGTCGCGGTTGTCCCAGAACACCGAAAAATCAACACCGTTGGTTTTGATGGTCGCATCGATATCATCGCCTTCGAGCTCCTGGGAACGGTAGAAGGGGCGCATTTCCAGGAAACTTCGGCCGCTTTTGAATGGATTCAAGGAGGTCCCGCCTTTGGGTTCGGAGATCGGGATTCCATCCTTGATTTTAACCGTGGTGATGATGTCGTCGCGGCCGTTGCCGATGGGCAGCAGATATTTGAATTTGAGTCGAAAGAAGTTGTCCCAGCCGTCGCCTTCGACGAAATTATCCTCATCGGAGTCGTTGCTGCCGGCGCGTTCGTCCGGGAAATCAGGGTTGCCGTCGATGTAGGACTCATTGTCGCTGAAGTAGCCTACAGATACGGTGGGATCCAGAAAGAGGCGATCGATAAGCGGCATCTGGATATCGCGGCCCACCAGAAAGCCCATCCCCCCCTTGGTACCGACAATGGCCGTAGTCAGCATGAGAGACTGCTTCTGGGGTTTGCCGACCTTGCCGTACACGAATCCGCCGGCGAATCCGAAATTCTCGTTGTAAAATGCGTACGGCAGCTTGAGGGTTTGTTCCGAAAATTGACCATCGGGGCCCACGCGAACGCTCTGGGCAAAAAGCGTCTGCGCTGCAAAGAAAAATAAGATACTCAGAAAAACAGCCAGCCACTTTTGCAGCAGGTTCAGCCCAAATCCGCTATAATCATTTATAGCATCAATCGTCGTCACCATCATTTACCTTTCGAGAACCCACTGAGTGAAATTTTCGTAATCGTAAGCGCAATACCGGTAGACTACTGCAAAAACCGGGCTTCGATAATGGTGATATCATCCTGCAGCCGGATATCATTTGAAAATTTTAAGAGCGCTTCTTCCAGCACGGTCATGTTGAGCGGCTGTCGGGGGTATTTCAGATCTTTGAGGATTTTAATGAACCCGTCGACCCCCAGCAATTCACCCTTAGCATTATGAATCTCAAAAGCACCGTCACTGAACATCAAAAGGGCATCACCGGGCGCCAACGGCACGGTTTGGGCCTGGTAAGCGGCCGCTTCCGGAATATCATCGGTGAAGCCGAACGGCAGGCCCGCAGACGGTAGTTTTTTAAAATGGCCATTGGCATCCACCACCAACGGCGGCGGACCACCGGCACCGGCAATACACAAGCTGGCATCACGGGCATCGATAATCCCGCAGGTGGCCGCAGCAAAGGTGTTGATGTCTCCAAAAACGCGCACCAGTTCTTTGTTGATCTTCGCGGCAAACTCGGCCGGGTTTTCCAAGAGCGCATAATGGCGCTGCCACAGCATGCCCAGATGCATGGTGTACAAAGCAGCGGCCACCCCGTGGCCTTCCATATCAGCCAGAAAAAAGGCATAGCGGTGGTCATCCAGCGCTTTAACCGCATAATAGTCTCCGCCGACAATATCGTGCGCCATATAAAAGGTGGCAAATCTTATCCGGGAATCTACGGGCAGTTCATGCGCCAGGCTCTGGGACTGGATGCGTTTGGCGCGCTCAAGATCCACCAGCATGGGTGAAACATCACGAAAACTTTCAATGCCGCCGATCACCTCACCGGCCTTGTCATAGAGCGGGGCGGTGGTGACCTGCATGGGAATCCGGCGGCCGTCTTTGCCGCGTGCAAAAACAATGATGGGCGTTGTGCTGGTAACACCGGTGATCATCGACCGATGCAAAGGGCAATATTCTTTGCCGCACAGGCGGTGCCCATCCTTATCCTCATGACACAGGATGTCCTCATGACAGGCACGCCCCATGACATCCGCTGAGGTCCAGCCGGTGATGCGCTCTGACGATTTGCTCCAGAAGACGATCCGCCGATTGCGATCACACACATAGACTCCCTCGCTCAAACCATCTAAAATGCTTTCAGCTGAAATTGCTAATTCGTTCATTGACATCCTCCGGACTGATATTGGCATCGCATCCTTCAATACCTTAAATTTATTTTCAATATTATAAAAATGATCACCACGCAATTAAAAACTGCTGGATCGGATCAAACTCAAAATGTTGCTTTGAATTCATCTTCAAGAAAATCAAGAATAGCTTCTGCAGTTTCAACCGGCCGTTCCATGGGCACAAAATGACCGGTTTCTTCAAAACACCGGAAAACAACCCCCGGAACGTTGCCTTTGAATCTTTTGGCGGCCGAACTCAGAAAGGTATCAGAGTCGGTGTATACGTACCGTCACATAACCCGGTGGCGTGGGAAAAATGGGCCACCAGCCCGCTGCCACCCCAGTCGATATAATGAAACGGACCATCCTTCCCCTGGAAGGTGCAATCTTTTCGTGACATTACCCTCAAATAAATTCTACAATTAATAAATACTTATTATCCAAATGTGATGAAATGATGGAATACTGGATTCCGGGTCAAGCCCGGAATGACAAAAAAACCCATAAATATCGTTCTGACAATTAAGACATGGTCTGCTTCGCAGGAATAACACGCACAATATGGAAAGC
>JASFEV010000078.1:0-16548 GCA_050124655.1 Desulfobacterales bacterium | reverse complement strand
AGCCATACCACCAATAAGGGAGCGATGGCAAAAACCGGAACGGCCTGCGAGGCCACCAAAAACGGGGCGATTGCATTCTCCACCGAAGGATGCGCAAACATGATTATCGATAGTGGAACGGCAACAGCCAGCGAAATAAATATGCCCAACAGCACTTCCAATGCCGTTGTGCCTGCATGGGGCAGCAAAAGCGCGGCCTTTAGTATGGCCACCCTGATAATTTGCGTCGGCATCGGCAGAATAAAGTCGGGAATCGCAAAGCCCCTGCAGACCAACTCCCATGAGGCCAGAACCAGCAAAGCCCCGGCAAAAGGAAAAAGTTTAGGATATTTCATTTCCCAGCTCTTCTTGTAAGCGCCCTAACACATGTTCCTTGATTTCAATTAATTCCGGATCACTGAGACGACGGGGTTTGGGTCCTCTCAAAGCAAATTGCTCTATAATTTTCATTGGCAATCGACTCATGACCAGCACCTCATCCGCCAGCAGCAGGGCTTCATCAATATTATGGGTGATCATTAAGATACTTTTGTTGAATTCACTTTGAAGTAAAAGGAGCAAGGACTGCAAGCTGCTCCGGGTGATTGCATCAAGGGCTGACAAGGGCTCGTCTAATAGAACCAGCTCATGCTCAAACATTAAAGTTCGGACGAGGGCACACCGCTGACGCATTCCGCCGGACGTTTTTGCCGGCAGATAATTTTCAAAACCGCCTAATCCCAGCCGCCTGAAAAGCGCCTGTGCCTTTTTTTTAGCGGTGGCTAAATCCTTGCCGGCAATCGTTGCCGGAAGCAAGGCATTGTTCAGTAAATTAAGCCAGGGAAGCAGCAGATCCTTTTGCTGCATATAGGCCGCGTTTTTCCCAAGGTGCTGTAATTTTTTTTCGAGCCAAAATATATCTCCTTTTTCCCGCGGCACAACACCGGTCAGCACATCAAATAACGTGCTTTTGCCGCAACCGGACGGACCAATTAGAATCGTAAAACCTTTGCGGGGGACAATCAGATTGAAATTTTCCAACACAGACAGGTCGCCGAAACGTTTGCACAAATCTGAAACTTTCAGCATGTCAAGGTTCCTCCGCTACTTCGTTTTGCCGGAGGATGAGGAAGGAATGCAGTGTGTTTCACATCAACTTTCCTACGCCGGCATGATCCGGATCAGGTTCTAGGGGTCGAGGCTGCCAGCCTCCTCTCAGCCGATCGATTCCGGCTCCCCCATTGATTTTGCTTTAAGTGCTAACACTAAATAGCTGTTTTGTCAATTTTCTGCAATCAGGGGTTTTCTATATCAAGCTGTTCGAGGCGATTTTCAAATTCGGTGCTGTGGTTTTCGACTTTACGCGTCAAATCATCCAGCTGGTCAAACAAATGATCGATGGTCTGCTGACAGGAATGGATGGCACGCGAAATTTCAGCGATTCGGGCCCCGTTTTGTGTTTGGGTGGCCTGCTGCATGGATTGGTTCAGTCGGCTGAGTTCGGCCTCTTTTTTTTCAATTTCGTTTTCAACAGCAGTTACCTGTTTCTGCAGCGGGCGCAGGATCCGGGAGCGTTCGGCAATAATGGCGGACCGCTGGCGACGCAGCGCCTTTTTGGTCGGGTTTGTTGAGCGATTTGTTTGAGGCGCCGCCGGCTGCAGATCGCCATTTGCCTGACGATCTTCCTGCCAGCCGCCTTTGTCTAAAAACCGCTGATAGCCCCCTTCAAAAACCTCCAGGTGGTCATTTTGAAATATAATTAGGCGCTGCGCAAGGGCGTGCAGAAACATTTCATTATGGGTCACCATAATGACGGTACCATCAAAATTGTCGATGGCGGCCAGCAGGGCGTCGCAGGACTCCATGTCGAGATGGTTGGTGGGCTCGTCCAGCAACAATAAATTCGTGGGGGACACCAGCAGTTTGCCCAGCATCACACGGCTTTTTTCACCACCGGAAAGGACGCTGATCTTTTTTAAGGCATCGTCGCCTGAAAACATCATGGCCCCGCAGACGTTGCGGGCGCGCTGCTGATCACCATCCGGATTTGAAAAGGAGATTTCATCCAATACACTGCGGTTATCAACCAGTGCTTTTACATTGCTCTGCTCAAAATAGCCTTTCTTTGCATCCGGATGATATTTGATTTGACCTGAGTCGGGGGACAACTGGCCGGCCAGCAACCGCAGCAGGGTTGATTTGCCTTTTCCGTTGGGGCCCACCACGCAAATGCGATCCCCGGCAGCCACATTGATGTTAAAATCGCGAATCAAAAGTTTCTTTTTGTCATAGGAGAAACAGATATTTTTGGCATTGAACAGGTACCTGGCCTCAAACGGGCTGCTATTGAAAGAAAAATCCAAGATCTTCAATTTTTCGAGTTTTTCTTTTTTCCCCATTTTTTGCAAGGTTTTGATTCGGGATTGAACCAGATTCGCCTGCCGGGCTTTGGCTCTGAATCGCGTGATAAATTGCTCAATTTCTTTGCGGCGTCGGGCGTCTTTCAAACGGGTTTTCTCGTAAATGGCTTCATCCGATGCGATCTGGGTGTAATATTTTGCCGTGTCTCCCTCAATTTTGCGCACTTTTCGACGATGGATGCCCATGGTATGGGTAACCACTTTGTCCATGAAGCTGCGATCATGGGTGATCAGCATGACTTCGTGAGTCCATTGTTGAAGGAAGCGCTCGATCCAGCGAATGGAGGTGATGTCCAAAAAATTGGTGGGCTCATCGAGCAATAAGAGGTCCGGTTCGGATATCAATGCCTTGGCAAGGTTGAGGCGGATCTGATATCCGCCCGAAAACGTTTTGGGGTGTTTTGGAAACTCTGCCTGACAGAAACCCAGACCTGCAAGGATTTTTTCTGCTTTCCAGTGATGGGCTTCTTCAATGGCCGGCAGTGCCGAAATGGCCTCATCTAAAATTGTGGCGTGTCGAAATTTCAGATTTTGACTGACGTATCCGATACGGTAATTCTTAGGAATAATAATGTTGCCGGCATCGGGATTTTCTTTTCCCAGAATCATGCGGAACAGCGTGGTTTTGCCATGGCCGTTGCGGCCCACTACGCCAAGTCGCTCTCTGGAATTCAGAGAAAAGCTGATTCCTGAAAATAAGCTCAACTCACCGTAGTTTTTGCTGACGTTTTCAACTCTGATCATGGCTGGCAAACGTAGTTTTGGGTTGTTCGGTTTAGTTTGCCTCCGGCGGATTGAGCCCGTTAAAAAAGGAAAAGGGTTCGATTTAGTCTTAACCGACATAACCGGCTCAACGGGCAAACGGGCTTTAACCGTTTTGGTTAACCTTTTTAAAATATGGCGTCAATGGGCAATTATCCAAACTGGAAGAGCCTTCGTTTCTTGAAACCTGATTCACATTTTGCTATGGTTTCTTTCTATCTTAAATATTCATCGCACCAGGATACATTATGGAGCTGCACACTGCACTTAAAAATCCAACGATCGCTCTAGGTCGTTACACTATCGGTTTTATCCAGGATCTGGGAAGAATCGCGTTGTTCTTTGTTAAAGGTTTTGTGCTTATATTTTCACTGCCTTTGCAAATCAACAAGGTTTTGCAGCAGGTTTATTTTATCGGCATGAAATCAATTTTTGTGATATGCCTGACCGGTGCGTTTACCGGAATGGTGCTGGGGCTTCAAGGCTATTATCTGCTCGTCAAATACGGCTCCACCGGCGTACTCGGTTCAGCGGTGGCCCTCTCTTTGATCCGTGAAATGGGTCCGGTGCTGACTGCCATAATGGTGATCGCCAGAGGCGGATCGGCGATGGCCGCCGAGATCGGCATCATGCGAATATCCGAACAAATTGACGCGCTCGAAACCATGGATATCGATCCAATTCGGTTTTTGGTGAGCCCTCGAATTGCAGCGGCGCTAATCAGTTTTCCGCTGCTGACGGCCCTGTTTGATGTGGTTGGCATTCTGGGGGGATATTTAACCGGTTCGGTGCTATTGGGTCTGAACCCCGGTATATACTTTGCGCGGGTTGAATCATCCGTCGCCATGGTTGATGTTACCGGCGGCTTCATTAAGTCGCTTGTATTTGCAGTGATCGTTGTATCTATTTGCTGCTATCAGGGGTATTACACCCATACCCGGGCTGAATTCGGGGCCAAAGGCGTTAGCCAATCCACCACATCGGCGGTTGTACTTTCTTGCGTTCTGGTTTTAATTGCGGATTATGCACTAACCACTTTTTTATTATAACCTATGTTGAGCGTTTCAAATTCTAAAAATAGGAAAAAATTTAATTTATAGGAATTCTGTCTTGTTTTAATTTTTTAGAATTTGAAACCCTGCGGGCTTGCCGATCTTACCGCATCTACTGTGTTAGATGCCGTTCCGCATAGTAGACTATAGCGGAACGGCACCTGCCGTGTAGCTGCGGCAACCTCGACAAGCGCTCAAATTAGGTCTCTAAATTGAGTTAAAACTCAATTAGGTGTTATCTGTTATTCGTTATTTGTTATTTGATTAAAAGGAATGAAATCTAATTTGAAATATTACCCATCATTGAAATTCAAAATGAGCTTGTCATCGAATTCTAATAACGATTAACCAATAACCAATAACTTCTAATTGAGCGTTTATTGCTCAATAAGGATTGAGCGTTATAGAATTATAAATGGATGCGCCACTCATACAAATAAAAGATGCCATTAAAAAGTTCGGCGAGGTCCGTGTGCTTGATGGCGTTAACCTAAACATTTATCGGGGTCAAATTACCTCGATTATCGGTCAGAGCGGAACGGGTAAAAGCGTCTTGCTCAAACACATCATCGGTTTGTTACAACCGGATTCCGGCCAGGTGCTTTTTGACGGAAAGCCATTGGCCGCCATGAAAAAGAATGAACGTAGAGCGCTGAAAAAAAAATTCAGTTATGTATTTCAGGACACGGCCCTGTTTGATTTTCTGACTGTCGCTGAAAATGTCGCTTTGCCGCTGGTGGAAAATGCCAATCATAATGAAACGCAAGTCAAGGAGCAGGTTCAGGCCAGATTGAACCAACTGGATTTATATGAAATTGAGCACAAATACCCGTCTCAGCTCTCTGGCGGCATGAAAAAACGAGTGGCCCTGGCTAGGGCCCTGGTCACCGATCCGGAGATTGTACTGTTTGATGAGCCCACTACCGGACTTGATCCGATTCGAAAAACAGCTGTCCACAGTATGATATCCGACTATCAGCAACGATTTGGTTTTACCGGTATTATCGTCAGCCATGAAATCCCCGATGTATTTTTTATTTCACAGCGGGTGGCCATGCTTGACGAAGGCCGGATTCGCTTTGAGGGCACCCCCGTAGAACTGCAGCAAACCACTGACCCAGTGGTGCGCAGTTTTATCCAGGGCTTGGAAAGCCCCCACGACGAACTCACCGGCGTTGCTTCGCAATCTTTAGGTCAGAAGCGACTGGCCCGGGAAATGTTCCGACTGCAACATCATTCACGAATATTTTCGATTGTGTTGCTGACGGTTGAGAATCTGGAAGATGTTGATCGGATTGCCGGACATGTTGCCGGGCAAACCGCGTTGAGAAACTTTGCCAGTTTTGTCAAACAAAATATTTATATTACGGACACCTGCTTTCGTTATGACATGAATCAAATCATGGTGGTTTTACCGGATACCGATGCCGGGCAGGCACGCCAGTTTTGCGATAAACTGTCCCGCAACCTGGATACGGAGGCCATATTCGGTGCATCGGAGACTCGCAAAGGGCTGTGTTTTGCTGTGGCTGCTGGTATTGCCCAAGCCCAAAAAGACAGTCAAATTGAAACCATGCTGACAGAGGTGGGAAAAAAGCAGAATATATTCTGGGAATGTCAAATATAGGTTCAGAGGTTCCCGGCTTCGCTTTAAAAAGTTTCGCCGCGGCGAGCAGGGTTCCGAGTTGCGCCTTGCGGGCAAATAGCTCAAAGCTCACAGCTGATAGCTCATAGCCTCAATGTTGAAAGGTCAGAAGTAGGGCATCTCACTGCGGCTTCCGGACAGCAGATGTCAGAGGTCCGAAGGCAGATGACAGACATCAGAGGATCAATTTGATTTAAACGAAACTCGCAACGCGGAACGCGGAACCAGCGACCAGCAGCGAGTTGCCAGCTGCCAGGAGCAAGCAGCCAGTGGCCAGAAGCCAGCAGCCAGTGGCCAGAAGCCAGCAGCCAGCAGCTTGAAGTTGAACCACGAATCTTGGAACGGGGAACCTTTGAACCTTTGACTGGAGGAATAATGAAGAAGGGATCTGTTGAACTGGGCGTCGGTATTTTTGTCTTGATCGGCCTGATATGTGTCGGATATCTGACGATTCAACTCGGACAAATGAAACTGTTGGGTGATGACCACTATTTTCTAAATGCCAGATTTCTATCGGTGACGGGCCTAACAGCCGGAGCCCAGGTAGAAATCGCCGGGGTAGAGGTCGGACAGGTTGATTCGATCGTACTGGATCCCAAAGAATATACGGCGATGGTACGTTTGAAAATTCAAAAAAATATTGTTCTGACTGACGATGTGATTGCCTCGGTAAAAACATCCGGACTCATCGGGGATAAATATATCAAACTGTCACCGGGCGGCTCGGATGACATTTTGGAACCGGAGGATACCATAACCGAAACCGAATCAGCCTTGGATATCGAAGAATTGATCAGCAAATACGCTTTTGGGGAGGTCAAATAAGGCACTGTCTTGACAAAATGATTCGATTGAATATGTTATAGGCGCCCATTCCGGGCGTTTCACAGCGAGATTCAAACCATAGGGTTGACAACCAAGGAGGTCCATCATGGCAGAGGAAAAAGATGAAAAAAAAGATTTTGTCGTAAAGGATCGCCGCATTTTCGCGGATGAAAATATTTCAGCCGCAGAAAAAGAAGATGACGAAACGCTTGCGGAAGATGAAAAAAAGGCGCCCGAGCCACCAAAAACAGAGGATGCATCAGCCGAGCAGCAACAGGAGCCACCACATCAGTTCCCGGAAATCAATTTCGCCACCTTTGTGGCATCCTTAAATGCATCTGCTTTACTGCAGCTCGGTGCTATTGAAGATCCCACTACCGGCCAAAAGAATAAAAATCTGCCGATGGCCAAGCAAACGATTGACATATTGAGTATGCTGCAGGAAAAAACAGAAGGGAATTTAAGCGAAGAAGAGGAAAATCTACTGAAAAATATTCTTTACGATTTGCGCATCATGTATGTTAAAGAAAAGCAATAGGTTACCGAAGCAACTAACGCATTCAAAAGGATTCAATTATCGTAACCTCACCTTCGATTCTATCCCTCCCATTCCTGGCCGCTGGCTTCTTGCTTCTGGCAGCAGGTTAGTAGGAAGGAGCCAGTAGCCAGAAACCAGTAGCCAGTGAGTCGTATGAAAATACTATCCCCTGCTAAAATCAATCTATTTTTGCATGTACGCGGCAAACGGCCCGATGGCTATCATGAGCTGTATTCATTAATGTGTTGCGTCAGCCTCTATGATGAGATTTCACTGCAAACCGGCAGGGGAGACAAGATTAAAATACAGTGTTCTCACCCTGCTATTCCCTCCGATGCCACCAACCTTGCCCACCGTGCAGCCTTTTTATTTCGTCAGAAGCTGGATTCATCCCAGGGCATTGAGATCCAAATGGTAAAAAACATACCGGTGGCTGCGGGACTGGGCGGTGGAAGCGGCAACGCCGCCAGTGTTCTCCTGGCGCTGAATACCATCTTTGATCACCCGTTTAGCCGAGCGCAATTGATGGAAATGGGACTGATGCTCGGTGCCGATGTTCCCTTTTTTATTTTTCAAAAACCGGCGATCGCCACCGGAATCGGCGAAACATTAGACCCTTTTGAGGGTGCCTTGCCTTATCATATTTTATTGTTATATCCGGGATTTAATGTTTCAACCGCCGAGATTTATCAAAATCTTAATTTGGCATTGACAAAAGATGAAAAAAAACCTACAAGCACTCATTTAAAGCTATCCCGGTTCGAGCCTGCGCGCCATCTAACCAATGATCTGGAAACGGTTACGGCTCAGAAATATCCTGAAATTCGGTTGCTCAAGGAAAAATTGCTGAATCTCGGAGCAATCGGTGCGTTGATGAGCGGCAGCGGCCCAACGGTCTTCGGTTTGTTCGACGATACGGATACGGCAAAATCAGCCAAACAAAGATTGGGCCGTGATGAGGAACTCAAGGACGCACAGCTGTTTCTTGTGGAGCCTATCATTGAGGCGGATCCCAAACTGATCGATGTTTGAATGGTTCGAAAAGGCGTTGGTTTTATTTGTCAGCGGTCCTGATTCTGCCATTTTTGATTGTTGGGGCGTCGCCAAGCGGCAAGGCACAGGGTTTTGGTCCCTGCATTCGGAGGTTCGAATCCTCCCGCCCCAGCCACTTTTTCGACAGAGCTCATTATGCAGACGGATTGGCAACTAAAAAATATTCACCACGAAAGCACGAAAGGATAAAAACACGAAAAACGAAATAAACCATTTCGTGCTTTATGGATTTTGCTTGTCCAGTTAAACATTATTCTTTGTTTAACCGGGGTGTTTTCGTGGTTATAAAATTTTGGACTCAATACATCTAGCATTGCAAATGGAAGGCTAAATGGAAGGTATTTCAATCTTTTCAGGGAACTCGAATCCGGATCTGGCCAAAAAAATCTGCGAATATTTGAACTTGTCGTTGGGAAGCGCACAGGTAAAAACGTTCAGCGACGGTGAAATCCAGATCGAAATCGATGAAAACGTTCGATCAAAGGATGTTTTTATCATCCAATCCACCTGTGCCCCGGTCAATGATCACCTGATTGAATTGCTGTTGATGATTGATGCCATTAAGCGTTCATCCGCAAAAAGGATCACGGCGGTGGTGCCGTATTTTGGCTATGCCAGACAGGACAAGAAGGTTGCGCCGCGGGTTCCCATCAGCGCCAAACTGGTGGCAAATATGCTGGCTGTTGCCGGCGCGAACCGTGTGATTACGATGGACCTGCATGCCGGCCAAATTCAGGGCTTTTTTGATATTCCGGTGGACAACATCTTTGCCGCGCCGCTGTTAATCGATTATATCAGAGATAATTTTAACGGTAATCTTGTGATTGTTTCACCGGATGCCGGCGGAGTTGAAAGAGCCCGGGCGTTTGCCAAGCGTTTGGATGCCGACCTGGCCATCATTGATAAACGACGATCAGCTCCCAATCAGGCTAAAGCTATGGCGGTGATCGGTGAGGTGAAAGATAAGACCGTGGTTATTCTTGATGACATGGCCGATACCGCCGGTACGCTGACCGAGGCCGCCCACGCGCTCAAGGAGAATGGCGCCAAAGAGATTCATGCCTGTTGCGCCCATGCCGTTCTTTCCGGGCCGGCCATCGATCGTATTAAGCGTTCTGAAATGAAAAGCCTGGTGGTTACTGACACAATTCCGTTGAAGAAAAACGCAGTTGCTTGTGGAAAAATCATTGTGATTTCAATTTCAGAGCTGGTCGGTGAGGCGATCATACGCAGTTATCGAGGTGATTCAGTGACCTCTTTATTTGTGTAACGTTTTAATCGTGATTTTTCGGTATTTTATGAAAAGTTTTTTTTCACCACGAAAACACGAATTTTTCTTATCGCTTTTTCGTGTTTTTATCCTTTCGTGTTTTCGTGATTAGTTTATCATTATGCTTAAATTTGGGCGGTTAATGTAAGGAGGTTATCCCTTTGGAACAAATTAATTTAGAAGCTCAGGTTAGAAAAACAACCGGCAATGGCCCAGCGCGGACGTTGCGTCGCGCGGGCCGAATTCCGGCCATATTATACGGGCCGAAAACCGACCCGGTTATGTTGTCGATCGATTCTAAAGAGTTCGAAAAAATTCTTAGAACTTCCACGATCGGTTCGGTGTTACTCAAGTTGCAGATCAAAAACGGGCAAACCGGATCACGTTCCGCCATGGTCAAGGAATTGCAAACCCACCCGGTGACCGGACAATTTCTGCATATCGATTTTTACGAGGTCGATCTAACGCGCAAGATAAACGCGATGATTCCGGTGACGGTTACCGGCAAGTCCCAAGGCGTGGAAGATGGCGGCATATTGCAGATCGTCCGTCGTGAGATAGAGGTCTTTTGCCTGCCGACGGCCATCCCGGAATCAATCGAGGTCGATATCAGCGAACTTGAAATCGGGGGCTCGATCCATGTCAACGAAATTACATTACCCAGCGATGTCGAATTACCGGAGGATGTTGATTTCACGGTCATAACCATTCTGGCGCCCAAGGTTGAAGAAGAAGTCGTCGAGGTAGAGGAGTTGGCCGAAGGCGAAGAGGTGCCTGAAGAAGGCGCCGAAGAAGCAGCCGAAGGCGAAGAGGCACCTGCTGAAGAAGAGTCTAAAGGGGAATAATGACCCGATGGCGCGCAAAATCATCTACAGCGCGCAATCCCGAAGCCTGCGGAATAGGCATGATGGCGCGTTGCCTGAGATGCCACTGGTCGGGAGGATAACAACCGCTTGTTACCAATGCGTATGCGTCTGATTGTCGGACTGGGCAACCCGGGGGCCCAATACGAAAATACACGGCACAATGTCGGATTTATGGTGGCGGACAAGC
Organism: Desulfobacterales bacterium; assembly: GCA_050124655.1. GTDB lineage: Bacteria > Desulfobacterota > Desulfobacteria > Desulfobacterales > JAHEIW01 > JAHEIW01. The sequence continues at coordinate 5,951 of JASFEV010000078.1, read as the reverse complement.
TTGCCGGGGAATTCGGCATATCGGTCACCAAAAACAAATTTGAGGTGCGTTACGGCTCTGGCACTATTGGAGACCAGGCAGTTATGCTGGCCAAACCGATGGCCTTTATGAACCGCAGCGGGTGGCCGGTGCAGAAACTGGCGGCTTATTTCAAAATAAACAGCAAGGATGTGATCGTTATTCACGACGACATCGACCTTGCTTTCGGAAGATTTAAAATAAAAGAGAAAGGAGGGCATGGAGGACACAAGGGCCTAAAATCGATTATCCAAGCTGTGGGCCAAGACGCTTTTGTGCGTTTGCGCATCGGTGTCGGACGTTCCGAGACCGGAAACAGTGTATCAGATCATGTTCTGGGACCCTTTGACAATAAGGAATCAAAGCTTTTGGACGCGATCATAAATCGGGCCCGGGATGCGGTGGTAACGATTCTAACAGAAGGGACCAAGGTCGGAATGAATCAGTATAACACTAAGGATTTGTTGTTAGAGGTAAAACATTAACATTTTAAATGGAGGAGAGGATGAATTACTTACCGTTAATTTGTACACTGGTGGGTGCTGCAGGTGTGCTGTTTTCCATCATCATCGCAGTTATCGTTAAAGGCGCACCGGCCGGAAATGAGAAGATGCAGGAAATTGCCAATGCGATTAAAGAAGGCGCCATTGCTTATCTGAATCGACAATTGAAAAGTATGGGTATCGCCGGTATCATTATTTTTGCGATCATCATATTTACGCTGGGGGTAAAAACCGCTGTCGGTTTCTTGCTCGGGGCGATCGCCTCTTTTCTGGCGGGATATATCGGCATGCGCGTGTCGGTTCTGGCCAACGTGCGCACCGCCGAAGCAGCCAAAGGGGGCCTGGCCAAAGGCCTGTCCATGGCCTTTAAAGGCGGCTCGGTGACCGGTATGATCGTTGCGGGCCTGGCGCTTACGTCTGTGGCCGGTTATTATACCCTATTGACGCAAATGGGCACCCCGAGCAGAGATGCGGTCATCGCACTGGTGGCCCTCGGTTTCGGTGGCAGCTTGATTTCGATCTTTGCCCGGCTGGGCGGCGGCATCTTTACCAAAGGGGCCGATGTCGGGGCCGACCTGGTGGGTAAAGTCGAAGCCGGCATTCCCGAAGACGACCCCCGCAACCCGGCAACCATTGCCGACAACGTCGGTGATAACGTGGGCGACTGCGCCGGTATGGCGGCCGACCTTTTCGAAACGTATGCCGTCACCGCTGTTGCCGCCATGTTGCTGGGCAACCTGATTTATCCGGATATCGCCATTGCCACCGAATTTCCCCTGGTGCTGGGCGCCATTTCCATCGTCGCGTCCATGATCGCCGTTTTCTTTGTGCGATTGGGTGCCAGCGAGTATATTATGGGCGCGCTTTATAAGGGAATGTTCGGCTCTGCCATTCTGGCGGCAATCGCCTTTTTCTTTGCCACCCGGCAGCTGATGGGCGGAATTCCCGAAGTTCCGATGTTGTCGATATATTATTCCACCCTGGTGGGTCTGGTGCTGACCGTTTTGATCGTTATCATTACCGAATATTACACGGGGATTTATGGACCGGTCAAAGCCGTGGCCAATGCCTCCACTACCGGGCACGGTACCAATATTATCGCCGGACTCGGTGTCAGCATGCAGTCCACTGCCGCCCCGGTACTGGCCATCTGTGCGGCGATCGGTGTTGCTTACTATTTTGCCGGACTTTACGGCATTGCCATGGCCGCCATGTCGATGCTCTCGATGACCGGGATGGTCATTGCCATCGACGCCTACGGTCCGATAACCGACAATGCCGGCGGTATTGCTGAAATGGCGGAAATGGATGAAAACGTGCGTGCGGTCACCGATCCCTTGGATGCGGTCGGCAATACCACCAAAGCCGTAACCAAAGGGTATGCCATCGGCTCAGCCGGACTGGCGGCCTTGGTGCTGTTTGCCGCCTATACCCAAGAGTTTGTTCTGCATGGTGGGGCTGCAGATTTAAGATTTGACCTGAGCAGTGTGCATGTGATCATCGGCTTGTTTATCGGCGGGCTGCTGCCGTATCTGTTCGCCTCGATTGCCATGAATGCCGTGGGTAAAGCCGGCGGGGCCGTGGTGGATGAGGTCCGGCGTCAGTTTCGTGAAATTCCCGGCATTATGGAAGGCACTGCCAAACCGGATTACGGGCGATGCGTTGACATCGTCACCAAGTTCGCCTTGAAAGAAATGCTGGTTCCGGCATTGCTGCCGGTTGTGGCACCGGTGCTGGTCGGTTTTTTACTGGGCAAAATTGCGCTGGGCGGACTGTTGATCGGCAGTATTATCACGGGTGTATTTGTCGCCATATCCATGACCACCGGTGGAGCGGCCTGGGACAATGCCAAAAAATACATTGAAGACGGCCACTTAGGCGGCAAAGGCAGTGACGCGCATAAGGCGGCGGTTACCGGCGACACCGTCGGCGATCCGTATAAAGACACCGCCGGCCCGGCCGTTAACCCCATGATTAAGATCCTCAATGTGGTGGCGCTGCTGCTGGTGCCGTTTTTGCTGTAAACTGTGCCGGAATTCACCACACTAACAACCTGCAAAGGGTTGGCGCCCAGCGGCGTCAACCCTTTTTTATTGATTGTTGGGCAAAGGTATGCTATGAAATTTATTATAAATGGTAAAATTGCCACACGTGTATAAAGCCGTCTCAAGTTGAGGTCGCTTTTTAATTTAAGGGGTAAGCGGTGTAAAATATGACAGAAAAAAAAGAAAAAGAGAGTGCACAATCTGATAGCGCGCCCATGCGCGAATTTCATGTCGGCGACCTTGCTGTTTATCCGGCACATGGTGTTGGAGAAATCATGGCGATTGAAAGCCGTGTCGTCAATGGAGAAAAACACGATTTTTATATCATGAAAGTCATTGAAAACGGCATGACCATCATGATACCGACCAACAATGTCGCATCCGTCGGATTGAGGGACGTCATACCCAAGAAAGACATTCCCAAGGTTTATGCGGTGATGCAATCCAAAAAAGAATCCAACACCGATAACCAAAATTGGAATCGCCGCTATCGCGAGTATATGGACAAAATTAAAACCGGCTCACTCTACGATGTGGCCGAAGTTTTCAGGGATCTTTTTTTGCTGAAACTCACCAAAGATCTCTCATTTGGTGAGCGCAAGCTTTATGATACGGCCCAGATTCTTTTGGTCAAAGAGCTGTCGACCGCTAAAAAGACAGATGAAGAAACCATCTTGACCGAAATCGAATCTCTGTTTGTGGTCGATAAAGCCAAAAATTAACCCGCCTTGGCTTACCTTTATTCATGCCTTCCAACGGTGCCATTGCCCTTTGTGTCAAACCATCCGATGAAGGTAAACGGCTGGATGTGTTCGTAGCCTCGCAGCTTTCGAATCATACACGCTCATTCATTGCCGGATTGATTAGCCATCGGCATCTTAGCGTAAATGGCCAACCGAAAAAACCCGGCTACCGCGTCAAATCCGGCGATACGATATCAGGCGTCATCCCACCACCGGTTCCGATAGAACTCAAAGCCGAACCCATCGCCCTTAATATTTTGTATGAAGACGATGCCATTGTGGTGATCAACAAGCAGCCGGGCCTGGTGGTGCATCCGGCCCCCGGGCATGACGGTGGTACCCTGGTCAATGGCCTGCTTTATCATTGCACGGATCTGGGCGGAATCGGTGGTGAACTGCGGCCGGGCATTGTCCATCGATTGGACAAAGACACCTCGGGCACCCTGGTAGTTGCTAAAAACGATCATGCGCATGCGTATTTGTCTCGTCAATTTAAAAACCGGCAGGTTCAAAAAGAATATCTGGCCCTGGTGCACGGCACGCTCGCATCATCATCCGGGACGGTTAAACTGCCCATTGGCCGCCATCCGGTGGATCGCAAACGGATGTCCACTGTCAGCTCCAGGGGTCGAAAGGCACACACGCAATGGACAATTAAAGATCAATTTCAATGGTTTACGCTTCTAACCGTGATGTTGGAAACCGGGCGAACCCACCAGATTCGGGTCCATTGTGCGGCCATGCAGCATCCCATCGTGGGCGACAAAGTGTATCGACCCCGTAAACTGGAAAAAACGATTGCCAGAAGGAGCAACCAGCGCAACAAAATTTTGCAGGTCATTCAATCGGCAAAGCGCCAGATGTTGCACGCCTGGCGGCTGGGCTTTACCCATCCGCAGTCTGGTGAGCAAATGGTCTTTGAATCACCTCTACCGTCGGATATGGTTCAGCTTATCAAACAAATTCAGGAGGCGGGGTTATAAGATTCAGGATTTTAAGAATTCGGGCTTCTGGCTGCTGGTCTCTGGCTCCTGGCTGGAAGCGGAGAATCAATTGCCAGCTGCAAGAAGCCAGAAGCAAGCGGCTGCAAAAAATATTGAAATTCTTGAATCCTTGATGACGCTGAACCTTTAGACCCTTTAGGCCTTTACAATAAGGTACGCCAGATATCCCACATAACACGTCAACAAAATCGCTCCGCCTTTGCGATCGACGGTATAGGTCCGGCGCATCAGCAACCAGGGCAGGAAACTGGTGAACAGCATCACCAGATAATCGATCCACAGACCACTTTCAATAAAGCCGCCCGGGATCGGAATCGGTCGAACCAATGAGGCGGCCCCCAGCACGCTCATAATGTTAAACACATTGCTGCCGACCAGGTTGCCGATACTGATGTCCATCTCGCCCCGCATGGCCGCTACCACCGACGTGGCCAGCTCGGGCAAGGAAGTGCCAAAGGCGACGATGGTCAGGCCGATAAATTTTTCACTGACTCCTAATGCCGTCATAATGAAAACCGCGCTTTCGACCACCATCTGGGCGCCGCCCACCACCCCGGCAATGCCGACAATCACCAGCAGAATCTGTTTGGATCTGGAGGCAATATACCCGATTTCTTCCAATTCAGACTCAATCGCTGCCGATATTTCGCCGCCACCGGCCTCCCGGGTTTCCTTTTTGGCCAGATAATAGTTAATGAAGGTATAAGCAATAATCCCGGCAAAAAGGGTGGCGCCTTCGATGCGACCGAGGGTACTATTAAAAGACAGGACCAGCAGATAGAGCGATATGGCCAGCATGATGGGTATATCGCGCTTGATCACCGACGGGTCGCTTTTGATCGGGTTAAACAGAGCCGATAGCCCCAGCACCAGGGCAATGTTGCAGATATTGCTGCCGACCACGTTGCCGACCGCAATCATGCTTTTGCCTTTGATAGACGAAATCAGACTCACCACCAGTTCGGGGGCCGATGTGCCGAAAGCCACCACCGTGAGACCGATGACAATTGGCGTCACTCCCAGACTGCGCGCCAGACTGGAGGAGCCTTTCACCAGCCACTCGGCACCGAAGTAAAGCAATAAGAATCCGATCAGGCACAGCACAATGTAAAGCAACATAACCCCTAACTCCTTTCAAAATCGATGCGCATATATCATTGCTATCAGTCGCAACATTCGATCGAACAGCGATCAACCCCTCTGAAAAGCCATTCGTATCATAAAATGGGCCGAATTTTGCGCAGCGATCATAGGCGAGACCTGGCTGGGTGTCAAGGGCATATCGATTTTCGTAAAACTTGATGAAATTATTCGAAAATCTTGTTGGCGGTCCCGATATGGCCATTTAGGGGTGCGAGTATTGTAACAATTTGAAATAATGTATTTATTTTATTTATACCGCTGGAAAGTGCACTCGCTGCCCGACTTTTTCAAAACCCATTGAATCATAATTTTCCTTGCATTTACCATACGCTTTATATACTAGATCTTGTGGTAAACAAAGCAGGTCGCAGCAACACTGTTTTAAAACTTTTGGGTTGAAAGGAGGTGAAGCACCGGACATTTTATGATCGAGTCAATCAAGGAGGAGAAATAGTTGAACTATATTGATACTCAATCGGAATGTTTGTTTGCAAC
>JASFEV010000077.1:0-16578 GCA_050124655.1 Desulfobacterales bacterium | reverse complement strand
AATCCCTGTCGCTGCCGATGCCGGCGCTGCTTATGTGTTTAACCGGAATTCAGGGACCGGAGACTGGGATCAAGCGGTCAGGTTGGACGCCGGCACCGATGTGACCGAATTCGATAATTTCGGCGCCGCGGTGGCCATTGATGCCGATATTATTCTGATCGGTGCGCCTTTTGACGATCCTAACGGAGTGGCCAATGCCGGCGCTGTATTTGTTTTTAGCCGCAATCCGGATGAAGCGGCGTCTAATCAATGGAGCCAAACGGTCAAGCTGACTGCCGGGGGCGATGAGGATGCCGATGATCTTTTCGGTTCGGCCGTGGCCTTAAACAGCGATACGGCCCTGGTGGGCGCCCCGGATGAAGATGGCGGCGGGGCGGTGTTTGTCTTTGTGCGCAATCCGGATGACAACAGCTGGACACGTCAGCAAAATCTGACCGCTTCAGATGCGACCCCGGGGGCTCAATTCGGGGCTTCTGTTGCCATATTCGGCAATACAGCCATTATCGGTGCCCCCCTGGCCGATGTTGATGGGGTGACGACAGCCGGGGCGGTATACGTCTTTACCCGTGATCCTGCGGATACCACCGATCCGTGGTCCGAGCTTCAGAAATTAGAGGCCTCCGATGCCGCCAGCAATGATGCTTTCGGCACCGCCGTGGCCATAGTGGGCAACATGGCGGTGATTGGCGCGCCGGATGTCGATCTGGGTACTTCACTGTTGAATACCGGTGCGGCCTATGATTTCAGGCGGGATCCGGATACGGGGCTGTTCAGCGAGCGAACCCGGCTGACCGCATCGGATGCCATCAGCGACGAGGCCTTTGGCACAGCAGTAAGCGTGGGTTGCGATACGATTATCATCGGCGCACCCGATGTCGATCTGGGCAGTTTACTGCTGGATGCCGGCGCTGCTTTTGTTTTTCAAACATTCGAGGAACAGGATGATTCGGATGATGGCGACGGCGGCGGTGGCGGCGGATCGAGCTCATCATGCTTTATCGATACGGCCAGGCCTGATGGATTATTCGGTGCGCTATGGTGCCTTTTGACCTCACTCATCGCTCTCGCTGTGATTGTTTTGAGGCAAGCTGGGCGCAAACGGGTGGTGAGCAAGAGGTCGGATGAAGTTTAGCTGATTAATACCCCGCATTTTTTCGATGGCGGTATATGAAAGGAGCGTAAGATGGAAAAAAAAGTGCTATCTGCTATGAAAAAGGCCGGCAAACCAGTCCGACCTGGCGATGTGGCCAAAATGATCGGTGAAGACAGCAAAGCAGTCTCAAAAGCCATCAGTGAACTGAAAAAACAAGGTAAAGTGATATCTCCAAAGCGCTGTTATTATCAGCCCAGCTAGCCTCAGAGGTCAGACGACAGAAGACAGATGTCAGAAGACAGATTGAAATAACAGAAACTGAAGCGTTAGATCTGTTCTCTGTTTGCTGAGGCCTGACATGCGCAATAGCCTGTTATTTTTGGAATAAGGCCTAACCGTATAACAACCGAGGACGAGGACGAGTAGGAGGACGATTACGATAAAGCACTTAAACGATCGTCCTCGTCGTCGTCCTCGTGCTCGTTCTCGGAAATTCAAATCACCAATCATTCAAAACCCGCAACCCGAGTCTTTGCTTCTGGCTTCTGGCCACTGGCGGCTGGCTACCGGTCATTGGTTACAGGCTTATAGCCAGTAGCCAGTCTGCGACGAGCTCAGCCGAGTCGCAGCGAGCAGCCAGCGGCCGAATTATTGAAATCCTCAACCTCCATCCTGCTTGCCGCGCCGAAGCCATTCAGGCCAAGGCGGGACCTTTTAGACCCACCTACCCGAACTCACCTGAAATATTTTGCCCAACTGACAATTTTTTGACCCTTTTTCTGACAACATTTGTCACATTTTGCCGATCCTAAAAACGGTCAAATTCCTAACTATCTGGAAATATTTAGATTATAAAAATACGTAAAATTGGCATGATAGTTGTATAGGTATGTAGTTCATTTACCTGAATTAATCCTAATGTTTCAATGCCTAATGACCGATATTAGGATTGCAAGGTGTACGGTGAAATTGGCCAGCAACAAAAACCTCAAATGATAAGGTGTTAAAAATGTTAGACAAAGCAGCAGACAATCACAATTTTGATTTCAACATTGGTCATCTTGTCAAAAGCCCCTGCAAAAAATGCCCGACCAGAGAAGAATTCCCCGGCTGCATGGAAGAATGCAAGCTTTTGGATCAAATTCAGACAGTATTGTCGGACTCCGTTTCCAGCGCCAATAATTATTCCGTCATGGAGACCTTTGACATACCCTCCTCCGTGCTGGATCAAATCTGATCTCTAACCGGCTTCAGCCCGCTGGACGGGGCCGGCCGCCAGACGATTTAGTGACGCCGTTCTTACCGGCATGGTGGAGCATGGTCGGTATGCTTTTCATCCTCATCTGCGCTGGGTGCGCATCTGTATTTTCGAATCTAAAATTTGCCCACTTCAAACTCCAGGATTGTTGTTTCCTTTGAACTTGTTTTGCGATATCAATCCGCAATCCGAAATAAAACCTACTTCCCGTCAAAAAATCGGATACTGATATATAAGAATGTATCCCGGGCGGTGGTAACATGCGATAGGTCCGTATAGATTTTATGATCTTCACCTAAAAGGTGACCGTGGCCGATAATGTCTGGGTTGATTTCCACATCGCCGCTATTGGAAAAATCCAATTCTGCTTTCCAGATCAGCGACGGCTGGCCGTTTGCACCGCTATAACCGGCAGCACCTTTTTGATCTGTATAATAGTAATTGTAATCATAGGAGCTGTTCGCTTCGATAAATAAGTTCACCTGGTTGTCGAGCAAGTGACCCGGCACCTGCCACTGAATGACGGCCGTCTCTCCCGATGGGGTCGCACCGGTCATGGCATCGATTTGTAAGCCGCTTTCATTCTGCTCTTTTTGCCGGACACCATACCAGACCGGCACGGATTCCGGTCGATTTTCAGCCAGGATCCATTTGTTTTCGGCGGCTTTGCCGGTGACATAGATGGTTTGGACCTTTGCGCTGTTTTTTTCTTCCAACCAGATGGCATATGTGGGTTGAGATTTTGGCAAAAAAAAGGATGGTTTTTTATAAACCTCATAATTATAGGTCAACTTGATTTCCAAATAGGGCTGACTGTCATCAATTTGTGGACTATCCGTAGGTTCCGGGGTGGCGGCGCACCCGATGAATATCAGTCCCAGCAATACCGCCCATCCATTCTTTTTTAGGTTTTGCATTGTGTTCCTTTCGCTTCAATGTTTGATATCGGTTGTCACATATTGTCTGAGAAATCATTAACATAATTCATGGAGAGACACTATGAAAGAAAAATCACAAGAGTTTCCCGCCCTCCTCATCATCGATATGGTCAAGGATAATTTCGACGAAAAGCGGGCGCTGCCGATCACGCCATTTGCCCGTGCCGCTATCGCGCCACTGAATCAGTTGATCGGCGACTTTCGCAGGCAGCAGTGGCCGATTGTATTCTCCACCGATGCCTTTCACACAGATGATTTTATTTTCAATGGCCGGATGCAGCCGCATTCGCTGGCAGGTACCGAAGGCGCCGAAGTTTTTGAAGAGCTGGATATGCAGGCTGATGATTTGTGGCTGCCGAAACCGCGATTCTCGGCCTTTTTTAGTACCGATTTGGCCGATTGGCTGCGGGATAAAGGAGTAAGCCTGTGCGCGGTGGGCGGCATTGCGACGCATTTTTGTGTGTTGACCACTGTGATGGATGCGATCTGTCATGATTTTAAGGCGGTTTTGCTTGAAGATTGTTCAGCGGCATTCTCAGAGCAGGTTCACCAGCAGACTTTGGACCATTACCGCCGCAATCCACTTTATCCATTGTTGCGTGTCACTAAATCCACTGATCTGATTGTCGAACTTTTGGGCAAAAACTAGCGCTATGGCTTGGTCGTGCCAACGGCGGGATTGCGCCGGTATTAAAAGAAACTGTTGGGTGATAAGTTTGACGGGCAAACGGGTAAACGGGTAACGGGCTAACCGTTGAAGCGATTGTTCCAGTCGTATTCAGCGGAAGTAACGATATGCTCCATACGCTGGATGCGGCGTTGCAGGTTTTCATAGCGCCTTCTCAATCGCTGAACGGCGCCTTGCCGGGAGGTCGTATAGCTGTCATAAAATTCCTTTTCTCCTGAATCCCTGATGGGAATGACCGGTTCGGGTTTCATCAGTAAAGCGGCCAGTAGATACAGCCCGATGGCTGGCAGAAAACCGGCGACCAATAATACGATGATGGCGATCACGCGGGTCCAAAAGACTGAAAAGTCAAAATGGGCCGCCAGTCCTTTGCACACGCCCAGAATCATTCCGCTGCGTGAACGATAAATACCGTTGCGGTCTTTGCGGGTATGATATGTCATGGTTCAGCTCCCTTTCTGTGACGCTCGTTTCGATCCTTCTTGATCCAGCAAAATAGCCTCCAACGCCTCGACGCGATTTTCCATACGCGCCAGCCCCTTATAAATTTCCTGGATCATTTTGGTCTCTTCGGCTTGATCTTCAGCAGACAGCCCACCGCGAAAAAATTTTATCGCCAAAAGAATCGTGCCCGGGATGATGGCCAATGCCAGCAGGATGCTTCCGAATACGATGGCTACGATTAATACTTCTTTCATCTTTGCCTTTACCTTGTTTAGGTTATGTTGGTCTTATGGAGATGTTCAATTAAATCCAGATCTGTCTCGTAAATCCTGCAGAATGTTATAAATTGTTCTGTGGTGTTCGATCAATAAAAATTTCACGATGACGTTTAATCCGCCGGGCATCATTTAGAAGCTTTTTCTTCATCCGGTTTCGACATCGAAGGCGGCGTTTTGAGCGCTTGTAATTCCTTCTCGATTTCTTCATCCACATCCAAAGCTTCAAATTCAGCGTCCAAAGCCGACCGCTTGCCAAAATTGACCAGATCGGCTTCGGCCTCCATGCGTTCGATACGATTTTCAAGCTCATCGAATTTCATCATGGCCGAAGCGCTGTCCACTCTTCTGATTTCTTCCTGAGCCTGAATTTTTTGGCTGGCATGAATATGACGCTGGACCAACAGGCGTTGTTTGTCACGGGCGGATTTCAACTTGTCTTCCAGCTGGCGAATGTTGGCCTGATATTGTTCCACCAGAAGATTGTGTTCGGTGAGCTCGTTTTCCAGTCCATCAATGCGGCGGGTGTATCGACGCTTTTCCACCAAAGCTTCGCGCGCCAGATTATCTCTTCCTTTGCTGACTGCCAGCTGGGCCTTTTCTTCCCAATATCGGATTCGATCCTGTACGGAAACCCGTTGGCGTTGCACTTTTTTGCTACTGGCCATGGCACCGGCACAAGCTGCCTTAATTTCAACGAGCGTATCTTCCATTTCTCTGATCATCAGCTTGATCAATTTTTCCGGATCTTCGGCTTTATCCAGAATCGCATTAATATTGGAGCTAATGATATCGCGAAAGCGTGTGAAAATACCCATAGTGATCCTCCTGTCAAAACGTCTGAATTTTGCATAGAATGCTCAATTCAGAGTTAATTGCGATTAACCAATAACAAATAACGATTAACAATAACTTGAGCATATATCATGCCAACGCCTGTATTGGCGGTATGCTACTGAAATTATTATCTAAACAAACTAAAAACCATCATTGACAAATGTGTAAAAAATACCTATATTTGGTGAAATTAACAAATTAATAGTAAAATAAGCCATAATCAAAATGAACCCCGCTAATCAGAAAAATTTGGATTCCCGGCCGGCAACGGCCGTCACCGAAGCCCTGGGCCAGTCGGAGCCGTTTTTGGCGTTCCAGGAAAGGCTTTCCCGGGTGGCGCCGGTCAATCGCCCGGTTTTGCTTATCGGAGAACGTGGCACCGGAAAGGAATTGGCCGCATCACGCCTGCATTATCTATCCAATCGATGGCAGGCCCCGATGGTGGCATTGAACTGTGCCGCCCTTTCGGCGTCTTTAATCGAGTCTGAATTGTTTGGTTATGAAAAGGGGGCCTTTACGGGTGCGTTGCAAAGACGGGTGGGGCGATTTGAGGCCGCTGACCGGGGTACATTGTTTCTGGACGAAATCGGAAGCATACCGCTGGAAGTCCAGGAAAAAATCCTGCGGGTGGTGGAATATAATGTTTTTGAACGGGTCGGCAGTACAGAAAGTGTTGAGGTGGACGTGCGTATCATCGCTGCCACCAATGCGGATTTAAATGAACTGGCCCGTAAAAACCGTTTCAAACAGGATTTGTTGGATCGGCTGTCTTTTGAAGTTTTGTTTTTACCGCCCCTCAGGGAGCGGAAAGAAGATATTTTGCTGATCGCCAGCCACTTTGCCGGCCGGATGGCGCTGGAACTCGGGTGGGACGAAATCCCGGCTTTTAGCGACGAAGCGCTTGAAGCGCTGGAAAACCATAATTGGCCGGGCAATATCCGGGAATTGAAAAATGTTGTCGAGCGGGCAGTCTATCGGTCCGACGCGGCGACCATTAGCGAGATTGACTTTCACCCCTTTCAATCCCCATTTGAAAAAATAGATTCACCCAAAACTGAAAGGCCTTCCGCGGATGCGCATACCGACATTGGCACGCAACGGAATGAATGGCCGCAGGGCTCCCTCAAGGATGCCGTCTGGCAGCTAAAAGTCAGCATGATGCAATCGGCCCTGCAAAGAGCAAAGTACAATCAGAAAAAAGCCGCCCGAATTTTGGGCCTGACCTATCATCAATTCCGCGGGTTGTATCGGCGCTATCAATCTGTCAGCCGCTCAAATGGTAAATAGACTTCAGCTAAATTTTGTCAGTGGGCACAATCTATTTCTAGGTTAGCCAGTTGAGCCGGTTAAGCCAGTTGCGCCCGTTTAAATAGGGAATTCTATCATTTTTTAAAAGGCCAACGGGCAACGGGCAACGGGCTCAACCTATAGAATTTGAGTATTTTAAATTGAATTATAACTCAACTATCAGCAAAGGTTGGGAGTTCTACAGGGAACGACCCAATACAGCTCCATCCAAAATGGCCTCCTTGGCATTCCGGGTTTCAAGGCAGTCACCGATCTGGTAGGTTTCGTAACCCATTGCTTTGACTTTGTGGTAAAGGTCATTGCACGGTCGGGTACCGGTGGCCAGGATGACCTTTTCGGCTTCAAGCAACATTTTGCGACCGTCGCTGCAGGATACAAGCGCACCACTGTTTTCTATTCTGATCAATTCGGTTTCGTTCATTATGTTGACCTTGATTTTTTTGAGCCTGCGGAGCAGAATCTTTTTGGTCATGGCTTCAAGGCCGTCGCCAATTTTGGTCAGCATTTCCACCACGCTCACCTGACAGCCATATTCGGTCAAATGCAGAGCGAGCTCCAGCCCGGTTGGGCCAGCGCCGATGATTATTGCCTTTTTAAAGGACGGCGGGACGTCGTTCAGCACGTCTTCGTAGGTCAGCACATTGCTGCTGTGAATACCATCTACCGGCGGAATCAGCGGCTGTGATCCAGTGGCCAAAACGACCACATCCGGATTGAAACTCTGGATGTCAGTGGCTTTGACCGCATGGTTGAGATGACAGGTTACGCCGAATTTTTCGATGCGCTTTTTCTGAAATTTGATCAGGCTGCGCAGTTCTCTCTTGTGGCCCGGGATACTGCCGGGAAGCAATTGTCCGCCCAAAACGCTGCGTTTTTCAAAGATATGGACCTTATGACCGCGCTTGGCGGCCACCCAAGCCACATTCAATCCACCGGGTCCCCCGCCGATCACCATGATTTTTTTAGATTTGCGGGTCGCCACGCAGGTCATTTCTTTTTCGCGTCCCAGCGTCGGGTTGACCAGACACTCAATACGCCCCTTGCGAAAGATCGACTCCATGCAGGTGTTGCAGGCGATGCAGATCCGGATTTCGTCCAGGCGTCCTGTCCTGGCTTTGTTGGGCAGCTCCGGATCGGCTAACAGCCCGCGACCGATGCAGACCAGGTCAGCCTGTTCTTTTTCGACAACGCGATTGGCGGTCAGCGGATCGTTTATCCGGCCAACGGCCATCACCGGGATGTTGAGGGCCTTTTTGACCTGTGCGGCGGATGCCGCCAGACAGGCTTTTTCCATAAACATGGGCTGGCAGATCCATTCCGGCGTAATATCATTACCGGCGGAAACCTGGACCACATCGATCCCGACTTTTACCAGGTGTTTCAAGATTTCAATGCTCTCGGTAACCGTCAGGCCATCGGGCACAAATTCCTGGGCACTGATTTTAAAGGACAGCGGAAAGTTCGGTCCGAGGCGCTGACGAATGGTCTCGACGATTTCGATGGCAAAGCGACTGCGGCCAACCATATCGCCACCGTATTCATCCTCGCGGATATTGCTTACTTTTGATAAGAACTGGTTGATCAGATACCCGTGCGCGCCATGGATTTCGATCAGCTCAAATCCCGCTTGCTGGGCGCGTTCAGCCGCAGCGCCAAACTTTTTAACAATGTCATGAATTCCTTCGGTTGTTAGGGGCTCGACCTGCCCCCGGATCGATGGGCTGGGAATTGCAGAAGGTGCCAGGGGTTTGCGCTTGATTACTTTGACCGAGGTCTGGCGTCCACTGTGGTGAATTTGAACGGCCGGAATCGATCCTTCCGATTTCATTACCTCGGCAATTTTGGAAAGGCCCTCGATGAAACGGTCATCATAGATGCGGGCCTGATGATTGGACACCACCCCTTCAGGTGAGACCGCACAGGCTTCCATGATGATCATAGCCGGCCCACCGGCGGCGCGCCGGCGGTAATGCTCGACTGCGGCATCTGAGACAGAGCCATCAGCACCGATGAGAAAAGATGCCAGGCCGGGCATGACGATTCTGTTTTTCAGGTGAAGGCCATTAATAGCAAAAGGTGAAAACAACGGCTGCATATAATGCCCTCTTAAAAAACAGTTCAGAGCGTTAAGGGGTCAGACAGCTTTGTTTCGGTGGGCGCTGAACATTTATGCCGATCCACTTAACAGTTTGACAGAAAGACTACCCAATCCCTCAAAGAGTTGTCAATAGTCTAATTCGGCCTTAAAATCAATTTTCCCATTGGATTTTGACGGATTTTGGATGCCGTCATCGTTTGCAGCCGCAATTGGTGGTTGTTAAAAAGTGGTGTCTGATCATCGTAATGACAACTGAGAAAAAAACCGGACTGCCCGGCGGCGATGCGTCGCATGATCTCCATTTGGAAAAGGCGTTCCTGGGCATGGACATATCCCAGCGCAAAATAAGCATCCACCTCATTGCGGGCGTATATGTGCGGCACGGTCCAGGGATCAAAATAGACATCCACTTGCTGGTTAAGGCCCTCAATCACCAGCTCGCCTGAATATTGCGGCTTTAGCTGGTGCAAATAAACGATACTACCGGCCATCAGAGCTGCCACCAACACCAGGGTGAATAATATGATCTTGTAAAACCGCTTCATTTATATATATGATCGAATTCCGGGTGGTGTGCTTGACGCTCAATTTAGTTTTCTTTATAATCGCCCAACCCAGATAAAACGCTTTGTTTTTATAACCATCTGAAATTCATTAGGTTAAGTAAAATTAGGGATGGGTGCATGGTAGCGATAGCATGTTGCTTGGCGATGCGCAAGAAGTTACCCTCGCTACGGCAGAATCGCCATTATTGAATTCAGATGAAACACAGAAAGGCCTTTTTGCAGATGCCTTCTGTAAATGCCCTTATTGTTGAAATTGGCTTGACCAATTTGTTTCTGATTCTGGTCGGTGTCGTTTTAATCGCGGCCCTTATCTTACTGATCATTTTGGTTCGGCGCCGCGAGATTAGCGCATCGCATTTTTTTGCGAGCCTCGAAAAACAACAAGAGCAGACCGAACGGATGGTCAGGGATGAGTTTGCGTCCAACCGCCAGGAATCGGCCGGTAGCGCCAGGCTGGCGCGGGAGGAGATCAGCAGCACATTGAAATTTGCCAGTGATTCCCAGCTCAGACAGATGCGCGAAGTTGCCGGTATGCAAAAAGACCAGCTGGATAGCTTTTCCAAGCAGTTGTTGGAGATGACACAGCTGAATGAAAAAAAATTTGAGGCCATGCGCAAAGCGGTTGAAACCCAGTTGCGAACGCTGCAGGAAGACAACAGCCGCAAGCTCGAGCAGATGCGTGCGGTGGTGGATGAAAAATTACAGTCAACGTTGGAAAGGCGGCTAACCGATTCTTTCAAGCAAGTCAGCGAGCGCCTGGAGCAGGTTTACAGAGGACTGGGAGAGATGAGAAGCCTGGCTACCGGCGTGGGCGATCTGAAGAAAGTGCTGACCAATGTTAAAACCCGGGGCACCTGGGGTGAAATCCGGCTCAGCCATATTCTGGAACAGATCTTGACGCCGGACCAATATGCGGTCAATGTGGCCACCAAAAAAACCAGCAGCGAGCGGGTGGAATTTGCCATTAAATTGCCCGGACCGGATTCGCATCCGGAAAAAGTGGTCTGGTTGCCGATTGATTCCAAATTTCCCCAGGAGGATTATCAACGCCTGCTGGATGCCCAGGAAGCAGCCGATAAGAACCTGGCGGAAAAATCCATAAAAAATTTAGAAATCCGTGTTAAAGCCGAAGCCAAGGCGATCCGGGAAAAATACCTCGATCCACCACAGACCACCGATTTCGGGATCATGTTTTTACCGGTGGAAGGCCTCTACGCTGAAGTGTTAAGGTGTCCGGGCCTGTGTGACAACCTGCAAAGAGAATATCGCATTGTGGTAACCGGGCCGACCACCCTGGCAGCGCTTTTAAACAGCCTGCAAATGGGATTTCGCACCCTGGCTATCGAGAAACGATCCAGTGAGGTCTGGGAATTGCTGGGGGTTGTCAAAACCCAATTTGGCAAATTTGGTGAGGTCTTGGCCAAAACCAAAAAGAAGTTGCAAGAAGCCAGCAATACCATCGATCAGGCGGAAGTGCGCACCCGGGTTATTACGCGCAAGCTCACCAAAGTGCAGGAATTACCCAGCATGGACTCGGCCAAACTGATGGAATCGGTGGCCATTGATGATGATGAAAGTGTGGAGGGGGATACTTAAATATTGCGAGTTGCGGGTTGCGCGTTGTGTGTTTCGTGTTGCGAGTGATTGGTGATTTGAATTTTCGAGGACGAGCACGAGGACGACGACGAGGATGATCGTTAGGTGCTTATCGCACTCGTCCTCCTACTCGTCCTCGTCCTCGTTAGTTTCGTTATGACAGCTTTTTTTGCTGCCTCCAGCCAGTAGCCAGTAACCAGCAGCCAGAAGCTGCCTGTATGAACCGATTTATTTTAAAAATTGGGATTTTGGTCTATTAAAGGTACTTGATGAAACCGAATCGAAATCGAAAGCTCGACTCCCATGACCGACGCATACTGTTGAACACCTGTTACGGTCATTTTATGAGCCATTTTAATATGTTGGTTTTTCCTGCGCTGGTGCTGCCCTTGATGGCGCGCCTTGAGATGCCGATGGCACAGGTCCTGTCACTCAGCTTTTGGATGTATCTTCTTTTCGGACTGACAGCCCTGTTCTGGGGTCTTTTAGCCGACCGCTTCGGTGCCCGACCGCTGCTGTTGATGTATTTCGTCGGATCCGGCTTTGCCAGTGTTGCTGCCGCCCTGTGGCTGGATGCACCGCTTGCTCTCAGTTTGGCGCTGGCCGCTCTGGGATTTTTTTCCGGAATTTACCATCCGGCAGGATTGGGGTTGATCTCCAAAGAGATGTCACGCGTCAGCATTGGAATGGGGTATAACGGAATGTTTGGCAATTTAGGCCTGGCCATGGCACCGCTGCTAACCGGCATCATGAACTGGTTCTGGGGACCTCAGGCGGCTTATCTGTGTCTTGCAGGGCTGAACTTAGGGGGTGCGGTGCTCATGATCGCCTATCCGATGCAGGTGTCAGAAACCACCACCGCAAAAGAGAAGACTGAAGGCAACGGCATTCTGGGGGCTTTTATTATCCTGCTGGCGGCCATGATGCTGGGCGGCATCGTTTACCGGGGAGCCACGGTTATATTACCAGCCTACTTTGAATTAAAGACACCGCTGCTTTACCAATGGCTGATCGGGGCCACCCAGGGCGCTTTTTCGCAAAACCTGGTGGCCACGACGATTACTTCGGTTATTTTCCTGATCGGAGTGGGAGGACAATTCAGCGGCGGACAGTGTGCCGATCGGTTTGACCCGGGCCGATCATACCTGATTTTTTTTGGAATTGCCGGCTTGGCGGCTTTTTGGATGGCCTTGACACGGGACTTGCTGCTAGTGGGTCTGGCAGTCATTTTTTTCTTCTTTTTGCTCGGCATGCAGCCGATTGAAAACACCCTGGTGGCCCGATTCTCACCCAAACGATTCCATCATTCGGCTTTCGGCGCTAAGTTCGTGTTGACCTTTGGTGTAGGCGCCCTGGCCGTAAAGGGCGTTGCCGCCATTGAAACACACTATGACATCACAACGGTTTTTATCTGTCTGGCATGTACTGCTGCTGTGGCGCTGGGATTTATTGGATGGCTGATGGCAACATGCGCTAAAGGCAATGCGTGCGAAGGGAGGGTTCCTGCAGAGGTCCAGCTGCCTTCCACCAAAGCCTGAGTGATGTTTAATGGGACTGTAACCAATGCAGATATGACCACAAAGACACAAAGCACACAAAAAGATAAAAAAAATAAGGGTCCTTTGTGAACTTTGTGCCTTTGTGGTTTAACACAATGATAAGGTCGCTTTTAGGAGAAGACCATGTCGCCACGCATCAACTGGGCCGATAAATATGTTGAGAACAAAAAAACGGCCGCCGAAGCGATTGCGCTGATTAAACCCGCTCAACGGGTCTTCATCGGCTCATCCTGCGGCGAACCCCAACATCTGGTACGGGAACTTTCCGAAGCATCAAATCATTTCAAAGACATTGAAATCAACCGGCTGATGACCATGGAAACCACGCCCTTGACGCTGATTGCCAATAAAACCCGTGATCAAAGCCTCAATATCCGGTCTTTTTACCTGGGCTCGGCCAAACCCCAGGCGATCGCCCGCAACAAGCGCTTTATTACGCCGATCAATCTCTCAGCGGTCCCGCGTTTATTTAAAAGCCGACTGTTGCCGATTCATGTCGCTTTGATTCAAGTCTCGCCGCCGGATGATTTTGGCTGGATGAGCATGGGAGTATCGGTGGATATTACCCTGGCAGCGGCCTTATCGGCGGATTTGGTCATTGCCCAGGTCAATGCACATATGCCCCGGGTCCTGGGGCGCAGCTTTTTACATGTCAATGAGGTAGATGTGTTTGTCGAACATGACGAAGCGTTACTGACCATTGGAGAAACGCCGGAGCTGAATGCCGCCAATGACATCGGACGACTGATTGCGCGCCTGATCGAAGACGGTTCCACCATGGAAATCGGACTGGGCTCCACGCATCAGGCCACCCTGCTGGCGCTGGCGGGTAAAAATGATCTGGGCATCCACACCCAATACATGACCAGTGATATCATGCATCTGTTTTCCAGAGGAGTCATTACCAACCGCAAGAAGGGCTTCAATGACGGTAAAATGGTGGCCGCCGGTGCTATCGGCACCAAAGAATTGTATGAATTCTTAAATGACAATCCTGCGATTGAATTTTACCCTTCCGATTATGTCAATGACCCTGAAATTATTGCCCGTCACAACAAAATGGTGTCGATGAATGTTGTCATGAGCATTGATTTAACCGGCCAGGTGGCCGCCGATGCGCTGCCGTACAATCATTTCTCGGGGGTCACCGGCATACTTGATTTTTTACGCGGTGCGGTGCAATCCCCGGGGGGCAAATCCATTATGATGCTGCCGGCCACCGCCCATAAGGGAACCAAGAGCCGCATTGTGCCTCAGTTGACCGATGAGGCCGTGGTGGTCCCCAGAGGCGATGTTCAGCATGTCGTCACCGAATACGGGGTGGTGAATTTATTTGGTAAAAGCCTGCAGGAACGGGCGATGGCCATGATCAGCATTGCCCATCCGGAGTTTCGTGATGAGTTGTTTCACGCAGCTAAAAAAATGGGGCTTTTGAGCGCGGAACGGACCCTAAATGAGTCCATTCACGGGATTTACCCAATACACCTAGAAGAAACGGTCCAGATCGGCGCTGAAGCGGTCACCATTAGACCCGCCAAACCGGTTGATGAGCGCCGCATCCAGGAGCACTTTTACAATCTGGATAAAGACGATGTGGTTGCCCGTTTTTTTCACGAAAAAACCAGCTTTGTCCACGATGAGGTAAAAGGGGTATCCTTAATCGATTACATTAAAGATTTGACTATCCTTGCGGTTGTCGGAGAGTTTGGCTTTGGGCAGGTAGTTGCTATTGGCGAATGCCTGCTTGATCCAGCCAGCAATGAGGCCGAGGTTGCCTTTTCGATCAGCAAGGCCTATCAGAAAAAGGGGCTGGGCAAAATACTGTTGGACAAGCTGGCCTATGCAGCCCGGGACAACGGGATCGTCGGATTGGTGGCGTATACATCACCTCAAAATAAAGGCATGATTAAGTTGTTTAAGTCACTGCCTTATAAAGTTGATAGCTTTTTTGACGGCGATATGCTTAAGCTGAGCTGTCGGTTCGATCAACCCATCTAGTTTTTAATTCACAATATGTTAATTATAGAGAGGTTGCCGCGAAAGACAGGCACTATACTTGAGAAATGGAAAATCTAATACTTTCTGTGGCTGCTGGCTACTCGCTTCTTGCTGCTGGCATTCTCTATGAGTAGCTGACAGCAGCCAGGCGCCGGGAGCAAGAAGCCAGAAGCAGGTGACGACTTCAACAATAAAGGAAACCAAGATGCCCAATCATAAAATTGTTTTTTTGCCTTATGACACAGAGATTACCGTGCCCGAGGGGGAAACGATAATTCATGCCGCCATGGAAGCCGGCGTACATATTAACGCCTCCTGTGGAGGGGAAGGTGTTTGCGGGAAGTGCCGCGTCCGCATCGAAGAAGGGATGGTTGAGGGCGGCATCAGCGAAAAAATCAGTCAAGAAGATCAAGACAAGGGCTTTCGACAAGCGTGCCAGGCCGCCGTCAAAAGCGATCTGGTTGTGCGTATCCCGGTTGAGTCCGCCTTGGATGCCAGTGCCTTGCGTGCCCAGATGGCACCGCGCAAAACCGCTCACGTTCAGGCTATAGACTTTAATGAGCTAAAGGAAAAGGGCCTGTTTGTTGCGCCGGTTGAAAAAAAGTCCTTACAGCTCCCGGAGCCGACGCTGCAAGATAACCTGTCGGATATCACGCGTCTGATCAGCTATCTCAAAGCGCAACATAATGAACATCGTCTGGATGTGGCGCTGTCAGTTATCCGTAAAATTCCGGATGTCATCCGGCAGAAGGATTTTGAAGTCACCGCCACCCTGGTGCGTCCGGTTCGTGATATCGGCAAAACACGCCTGATCAATGTGCAAGCGGGGGATACCACCCGTCGCAGTTATGCGATTGCCATGGATATCGGGACGACCACCATTTATGGTCAGGTCATCGATCTGATCAGCGGTGCTGTTTTGGCTGAGCACGGTGATTTCAATGGCCAGATCAGCTATGGGGAAGATGTTATTTCACGAATCGTATATGCCGAAAAACAGGGTGGTCTGCAGCGCCTGCATGAAGTGGTGATGAAGACGATCAACAACATACTCGCCAAGATTATCAAAAAATCCGGCATCGATCACGAGGATCTGTCCGCCATCACACTGGCCGGCAATACAACCATGACCCAGCTGATGCTTAAAATCAATCCGCGATTCATCCGGCGCTCTCCATACGTGCCGGCGGCGACCCTGTATCCGCCCACCCGTGCCAAGGATCTGGGCATGGCGGTGGGCGACCACGTGTCGGCATTGGTATATCCGGCGGTTTCCAGCTATGTCGGCGGCGATATCGTGGCAGGTGTGATGGGGTCGGGAATTTATCGAACCGAGAAGCTGACGCTCTATATGGATGTCGGGACCAATGCCGAAATTGTGATCGGCAATCAGGACTGGCTCGCCTGTGCAGCCTGTTCAGCCGGACCGGCCTTTGAAGGCGGCGGCCTAAAGTATGGCATGCGGGCTGAAAAAGGGGCCATCGAAGATTTCTCAATTGATCCGGTTACCTATGAGCCGATGATCATTACCATCGGAAATGTGCGGCCGAAGGGCATCTGCGGCTCAGGCTTGATTACCATGGTTGCCACCCTGTTTGAGATGGGTATCATTAATAACCTGGGCAAATTTAATCGGGATCTGGCGACTGACCGCATTCGGGAAAATGAAGGGGTTTATGAGTACGTTCTGGCGTGGAAGGATGAAACCCAGATCGATCACGATGTCGTACTGACTGAAATCGATATTGAAAACCTCATTCGAGCCAAGGGCGCCATCTACAGCGGCTGCATGACCCTGTTGACCGAAGTCGGCATGAACATACAGGATATTGAGCATATTATCCTGGCCGGCGGTTTTGGCAGCTACGTGGATTTGGAAAAGGCCATGGTGATTGGATTATTACCCGAAATGGATTCGGC
>JASFEV010000076.1:0-16986 GCA_050124655.1 Desulfobacterales bacterium | reverse complement strand
CTCCTCCTATTTAAGTCAATTTCGCACTATCCACATTATTCAACATTCGATATATGGTTCCGTCTCTTTTAAGAGAACCATGTTAGATTTGTATGAGCATACTTTTTACCAAACCCAATTAAGCTGATGCAAATCAATTAAGTTCATATCTTCAAAGCTGCCGTTATGCAATCTTATTTAAATTATTTGAAACCTCAGATTTTGTTTGAGGGCTCCCGCATGATGCGGGATTTCACGTCTTGATTCTAAACATTAATGTATTCAAAAGGCGCAATTCGATTCAAAAGCGGAGCGTACACGTTTTATCCGATAAGAAAGTTAAGGCCTAAAAAATTTCGTGTTAAAATCTGATTATGACACAGAGATTGGGAAAAATAACCATTTATGGATAGCACTAACTATTTGATTTTGGTTTTATACAGGCGCAGACTGTTAGTCACCACCGACACACTGCTGAAGGCCATGGCCAGGGCGGCCAGGATGGGGTGGAGCTGGCGTAACATGTTCGGCAGGGATTCAAAAGGGTAGAGGATTCCGGCCGCTACCGGAATCAAAATGACGTTGTAACCAAAGGCCCAGAAGAGATTTTGTTTGATGGTCCGCATGGTGGCGCGGCTTAAGCGAATGGCTCTGGACACCCCTCTGAGGCTTCCGCTGGAAAGAATGACATCGGCGGTTTCGATGGCCACATCGGTGCCGGTGCCAATGGCCAGGCCGACATCGGCCTGGGCCAGAGCTGGGGCATCGTTGATGCCATCGCCCACCATACCGACCCGTTCGCCTTTTTCCTGCAGCTCTTTGACTCTGAATGATTTTTCATCAGGCTTAACTTCGGCAATGACATCATCAATATGGACCTGGTCACCAATGGTCTGGGCTGTCGCCGGATTGTCTCCGGTGAGCATAACCACCTTAAGACCCTGATCCTGCATTTCTCGAACCGCTTCTTTCGAATCGGTCTTGAGTTCGTCGGATACGGTAATCAGGCCGCAAAGCCGATTTTCACGGGCGGCGACCATCACCGTTTTGCCCTGGGATTGCAGCTGCTGGATTTGTCTGGAGACGGCCCCGGTGGAAATCTTTAATTCCCTAAACCACTCGGGCTTTCCCACCATCACGCTATGGCCGTTTATGTTTGCTTGAACCCCTCGTCCGCCGTAAGCTTTAAATTCCTGCGGTTCAACAAGAGTGAGCCCTTGAGATTCAGCATGCCGGACAATGGCTTTGCCAAGCGGATGTTCCGAACCTCTTTCAACCGAAGCGCCTATTACGAGAAGATCTTTGGCCGTAGGACACTCCGGCTCAATTGGAATGACATCCGTCACGGCGGGTTTTCCGATAGTGATGGTGCCGGTTTTATCCAGTACGATGCTATCGAGTTTGGTGGCCGTCTCGAGGGCTTCGCTGTTTTTAAACAGAATTCCCTTTTCGGCAGCTTTGCCGGTACCGGCCATAATCGCCGTGGGGGTGGCCAGTCCCAGGGCACAGGGGCAAGCGATAACCAGCACGGCCACCAGTCGGATCATGGCAGGCACAAATTCCCCGGCAACGCCCCACCAGATAAAGAACACGACAATGGCCAGGCCAATGATGGTCGGAACGAAAACCGCCGCCACCTTGTCGGCCAGGGCCTGGATAGGGGCTTTACTGCCCTGGGCCTCCTGAACCAGTCGGATGATCTGGGCCAAAACCGTATCTTTACCCACAGCGGCGGCTCTGAATCGTAAGAGGCCTTCACCATTGATGGTGCCGCCTACCACTTTGTCCCCTTCGCCTTTATCGACCGGCAGCGGCTCGCCGCTCAGCATGGATTCGTCCACCGAGGAGGTGCCTGCGATGACAATACCGTCCACCGGAATGCGCTCGCCCGGTCGGACCAGCACCGTATCTTCCAGCTTCACGCGCGCGATGGGGATTTCTTTTTCAGCATCATTTTCAATGATCGTGGCGGTCTTAGGGCGTAGTCCAATCAACTTGCGTATTGCCCCGCCGGTGCGCCCCTTGGTCCTGGCCTCGAGCATTTTACCGAGTTTGATCAGGGTAATGATCACCGCCGAGGTTTCAAAATAGACGTGTTGGCCCAGAACCGGAAAAATGAGCAGGGCCAGGGAGTAAAAGTAGGCCACCGAAGACCCCATGGCGACCAGAACATCCATGTTGGCACTCTTATTTTTAAGGCTTTTAAAGCCGTTGATATAAAAATCCCAGCCGGTATAGAACTGAACCGGCGTGGCCAACGCCCAGAAAAACCAATTGACCCAGGCCGCATGGCTCCAGGCGCCAATGAGGCTGAAATCTCTGGCCATGCTAAAAACGAACAGGGGCAGCGCAAAGACGACACCGACCATAAATTTGCGGGTCTGATCCCGAATCTCTGCCTGGCGCGCCATTTGTTCGGCATCCTCTTCTTCTGAGATGTCTTCAGGTGCAATAACGCCGTAGCCGGCGGCTTCAATGGCAGCGATCAACTCCGGCAAATCGACAACGCCCGGAATGTACTCTATGATGGCGCGCTCGCTGGCAAAATTGGCGCTGGCCTTGACAATCCCTGATACCTTCTTGATTAAAGCGCTTTCAATATTGGCGGCACAGTTGGCACAGGTCATGCCGGTTACCGCCAACTCCACCTTTTGGGTGGGAACCGAAAATCCCGATCCTTTGATCTGCGTAATCACATCTTCGACTCGCAATTGCTCTGGATCAAATGATACGGCAGCATGCTCAGCGGCAAAGTTCACCCGGGCATCGGAGACGCCGCTTAGCTTTTTAAGCGTGCGTTCGATGTTCGTGGCGCAGTTGGCACAGGTCATTCCTGTTACCGGCAGGGTGATTTTGTCGTCAGACATAGCTTGTAACCTGATATCGATTATTTATTTCACCACAAAGGGTACGAAGTTAACGAAGTGTCCTAATTTCGTATTGATATTTTTTCTTTGTGGTCCTACGCCCGCCATCGGCTGCGCCTCAGGCAATGCCGGGCGGGCTCGGGTTTTTCGTGGTTTTTATCTGTTATGGTCCGGTTTACGTCTCTCTTTGCACGATGAACCATGGATTGTGCAAATCTTCTTTGTTATACGTCAGCGGTTTTGCGGTATCGTAAGCGCAGACGGTTGCACCGGCAGCCTCCGCAATGGCCTGACCGGCAGCCGTATCCCATTCCATAGTGGGACCCAAGCGGGGATATATATCCGCTTTGCCTTCGGCCACCAGACAGATTTTTAAAGAACTGCCCGCTGATATGAAATCGACATCGCCGAACGCTTTGCGTTTTTCGGCGACATAGGCTTCGAGTTCAGGCGTTTTGTGTGAACGGCTGCCAACAATTGTCAATGCGGTACGCCGGTCATCCTGCCCGGGCAGGCGGGTGCTTTGTGCAACGATTTGATTCAGCAAGTTGCGGGCGTGTTGATCTGAATCTGTTACGGCGCTTTGCAGCTCATTAAAAGGGCCATCCTGTAGTTTATAAGCGCCAAAGTCATGCGCCGCGAAATACAGCGTCTGTCGATCCGGCACGAAAATAGTGCCCAATATGGGTCGACGATTTTCAATGAGCGCAATGTTGACCGTAAACTCGCCGTTGCGCTTAATGAATTCCTTGGTCCCGTCCAGCGGATCCACAAGCCAGAAACGGTCCCATTTCTTGCGTTGCGCATAAGGCATTGATTGTCCTTCTTCGCTGAGGATCGGCAGATCATAATTTTTTAAAGCGCCCACGATTATGTCATGGGATTTTCGATCGGCAATGGTCAACGGAGATTCGTCAGTCTTGTATTCCACGTTAAAATCTTCTGAACGGTACACTTCATTAATGGCAGCGCCGGCGGCAATGGCCGCCTGTAATGATATGACCATATACGGTTTTAGTTCCATATGTCCCCGCTAAGTTTGTTGAATTCATCTAATGCTGCTAGGCAGCCGGATAGTTGATCTCGGCCAATTTATTCTTAATTGAATCTTCGGAGGCCGGCGCATCCCATTCAACTGCCACGCTTTTGCCTTCAATGTCTCCTTCCACTTTAGAGACACCCTGCAGGTCGCTTAGTTCTGTTTTAATGGCATTGACACAATGTCCGCATGAAATATTGGGAATTGAAAATGTTTTTTTCTCCATATCGAAATACCTCCTTTGTGAGCTTAGTAGCCGGAATAACGCTTAGCGATGGCATCAAAATCATCGGGTTTTAAAATTTGAGCAAAGCGTTTGCCGCGATTGCTGTGCTGTTTATAAAAGCGGATGCCATCTTTAACAATTTGTCGCACCTGTTCTTCATTGTAAACACCGGGCAGTTCCCTGGCAAGCTGGGGATGTCGGCCGAGCTTGCCGCCCAGCTGGACCCGGAATCCTTTATTTCCTTCCGTCAGGGTGTCGGTGGGACACGCCGGAATGCACTGGCCACACTTTAAGCACAAATCCCTATCGATGACCGGGCCTTCTTTGGCGCTATCAAGCCGTATGGCGTTTTCCTTGCAGGCCTCCACACACGCTTCGCACAGGGTGCAGGGTTCGTCCGTTGTGACCGGCGAACAGGCGCCGATGATCCCGATATCCTTTATTTGCGGCTGGGAACACGCATTCGGGCAGTCCGCCAGCGTAATGCGAAATTCGTGATGAAACTTGAGATCGCCTTTGACCGTCTGTTTTAAAAAACCAAGCAAATCTTCTTTCTGGACATCAGCCTCGATGCGATCAATTAGCTGATCGCTGATGATCGCACGGTTTGGGCATCCCCCGCGTCCAAAACAGGTCTCAATCTGATAGCCCTTGATTTCTGAACTCATATTGGCCAGGTAACGGGCCTGAGTGGTCTTGACATCTGTTAGCGTAACCAGATGACTGCCGGCTGCTGCGGCCTCTTTTTCAACGCGGGCACGCACCCTCTTGCGAACAAAGAATGGAACTTTTTTAATGGCATTTTCAGCCTCCGGCGTCCATTGCATCTCAATTTCCTCTATGAATTTGCTGATACGCGGAGCTCGCAGTCCAACAACAAATCTAAAGATAATAATCAAATTAAGGATTTACAAGCAGGTCAGCATTGATGCTGCGACAGCCTTTAGAGGGATGGCAACAAAACAAGCCGTGTCAATTTAATGGTTGCGATACAGTTAGATGGAATGGGAATGAGACCTGGTTGCGACAGGCGGGTTATTGTTTTTTTAGCGCGGTTGTTGCCAGTTCTGCGACTGAACACGACATAAGCTGCCGGTCAAGGTAGATGTTCACATTTGCGGTATCATCCGTCATTTTTTTTAATAGCGTTTTCGTATATTGATTGCGCAATGCGCCGGATGCCCAGGCGGCCAGACCGCGCAAATAAGGATCGCGTTCCTGTAAAAAGGGATGCAGGCATGCAAGCGTACCTTTTAACAGTTGCGGCCGTGCATGCGCCAGTCGGCCGATTCCCCATAAAAGCCCTCGTTGCAGGATTTGGTGCTCAAGAAAGTTTCCTTCGGGTTGAGCATAGGAGATGAGTATGCACCAGAATTCTTCAGCCAATTTTTCGTTGCGCGCCATGATCTCCCCCATGGCCTCCGGGCAGCCCCAGCCGATACCCCCGGATTCATCGTTGAGGTGCCACATCAACCGGCGCATGATCACGCGGGCCGACTCAATCTCCGTGGCGGCCAGCCTGTCTGCGACCTCACCCATAGCGGTTACCGACCGCCACTTCAAAATTTCATTCCCACTGCATAAAAATGAGAAAAGAGGATTGACCGCTTGGCGGGCCGGTATTACGGCAACATCCGCCAATCCTCCCTCAAAGTCTTCCTGCAGCAGCAGCTTTTTGATCTTTACTTTAAGCTGACGACCGCTCTGTTGCTTTTTCCTCATATCATCATTTATTTTTGTAGGCCGTGAAGCTATTTCAAAAAGAGCAAATTATACCAACAGGTTAACCCGCCTGCGGCGGGTTTGGCCGGTTGTGCCCGTTTATAAAGGAATTCTATTGAATCTTATTTTTTAATCGGACAACGGGCTAAAGGGTAACGGGCTCAACCTTGTATAAAACCTGGATTTGCATGAAAATAGATGAGGATATTTTCATGCTAAACTCAGGAATGCCAGTGGATACAGTCTACCGGACAATACTTAATGGCGTCATTGACCTCGGATTCGGGATAGTTTTCCTGTTCAATAACCTCGATATATCCGGCATCATTCAAGCGGAACACCTGGGGGCAGGTTTCCACGCAGACACTGCAGACGATACATTCACTGAGTTCAACAACGGGTGCCTTCATTTTATTCATTAACCGCTTTTCCGATTTTACGGCCGAATTCGTAACAATTTTCAAGGCCCTCTTGGTCAGGGACATATTGTATCTTCAAACCCGGGTCGATGACATTAAATTTCATGGCCTCGAGTTCCTGAGTGATGATCTTAATGGACTCTCCACTCCAGCCGTAGGATCCAAACGCAGCCCCAATTTTATTGAGTGGTTTCAATCCTTTCATGTAGCACAAAAAATCAGCCAGCGATGGAAAAAGTCCGTTGTTTAGCGTTGGCCCTCCGACCACCACTGCTTTGGCATCGAAGACTTCGGTCATCACTTCGCTGCGGTGCCATTTTCGCAGGTGCAGCGGTTTGGCCGGGACCCCTTCTTTGTTGATCCCGGCGGCAATAGCCTCGGCCATTTTTTCGGTGCTGTGCCACATGGTATCGTAAATGACGACCGCTTTTTTTTGCGGTTGCTGCTGGCACCACTCCACATAGGCATTAATAATCTTAGACGGGTCTTTGCGCCAGATGATCCCATGATCGGGACAAATCATATGAATTTCCATTCCCGAATCGATAACATTTTGAAGGTATTTTTTGATTAACGGAACGTAGAGTAGCAAAATGTTGGCAAAGTATTTCTTGGCGTGAAGCATGATCGCATCGCCGACCTGATCGTCGAAGCGCTCGGGACCTGCATAATGTTGGCCGAATCCGTCGCTTGAAAAAAGGATTTTGTCTTCTTTTAAGTAGGTAAACATGCTATCCGGCCAGTGGACCATGCGGGTCTCCAGAAAACTAAGTGATTTTTTCCCCAAGCTCAGCTCCTGGCCGGTCTCAACGGGGTGGTAATTCCAGTTGCGCGCAAAATGGCGCGGCAGATTTTTATGCCCCATCTTTGAGCAATACAGTGGTTTATCCTCACCGACACGATGCATGACCCGGGCCAACCCGCCGGAATGGTCCAGCTCGGTGTGATTACTGATAACATAATCAATCTTTTTAGGATCAACGATGGCAGAAATATTGGCCAGCAGTTGATCGGCAAATTCCTTTTTAACCGTATCGAGCAAGGCAATTTTGTCATCAACGATTAAAAATGAGTTATAGGTTGTTCCCAGATCCGTCGAATAGCCATGAAAGTCCCTAATATTCCAGTCGATGACACCTACGTCGTACACACCGGGTGCAATTTCTACAGGTTCCATATTGTTCTCCCGTTAATCTGTTTGGTATTCTGTTTCAGTTCCATTTGTGTTGCAGATGATATAATAAACATAGTATCAGCTGGTGCAACCAGCCTCAAAGGATTGAACATGCTGTTTGCGCCGTTTTTCTTGTATGGTCGTGCAAAAAAAATGATGCCCTTTTTATCCGTGCAAATTTGCCGGTCTAAAAGGGCATCGAATGGGCCTTTACTTAAAGGTCTGATGAACCTTATTTAATTATTCTTTTTCGAAATCAGCCTTGGAAGCACCGCATACCGGGCATTCCCAATCATCCGGCACATCTTCCCACTTGGTACCGGGAGCCACACCGTTGTCCGGATCCCCTTGTTCCGGATCGTAAACATACCCACAGATCGAACATACATACCTGTCCATTATAACCCTCCTTATGTTAATGAGTTGGTCGCACTAAAGCCATCATATCCAAAATAGTAAACTACCTTTATTTAGATGCCCAACTTTTCTATACCGTTCATCAGGTAGTTTCAAGTTTAATTTTAGTGAAATTGATGAATATTAGCCTAAGGGTTTAAACAATTTTTTTCCGGCGCCGCAGACCGGGCATTTCCAATCATCCGGCAGATCCTCAAAGGCAGTGCCTTTGGGAATTTTGCCTTTGCGGTCGCCGCGGTCAGGGTCATAAATATATCCGCAATTCACTGTCTGACATTGATACATCTCATGGGGCTCAGCCATCTGTTCTCCTTGGTAAAGACTTTCGCAAATATTCAAACTTATTTTAATCCCGAATACACAGGTTGTTCCAACAAGCTGGAAAGCTTGGAGGCAAGAAGGCTTGGAGGCCACAACAATTCGCTTCTTCAAGCTTCCTGGCTTCCCGGCCTCCCAGCTTTCAAGCTTATTTTCTCATAGATGCTCATCGATCAGCGTCTTGACCCTGTTTTCGATTTCATCCCGGGTCTGGCGCATAAAATCAAGCGGTTTGCCGGCCGGGTCCGGCAGATCCCAGTCCAGCACCTGTGCGCCGGGCACAAAGGGGCACTCTTCACCACACCCCATGGTGACGATAATTTCTGGGGGAGTGTTTGCGATAGCAGACTTGAGATGCTGCGGTGTGCGAAAGGCCATATCCAGACCTTTTTCTTGCATGGCCTTGACCATATCCGGATCTATTTTTTCAGCCGGCTGGCTGCCGCCGGTGAGCACTTCAAATTTATCTCCGGCAAGCGATTGGGCAATGGCGCCGGCCATCTGGCTGCGGCAGGCGTTTTCACGGCAGGCGAACAATATTTTTTTTCGGCCGATCAACGGTCCGATGAGGTCAGCAGCCGCTTTCTCAACGTCTGCTGTGACAGTCGGGTGGCGGGACATATCCTTGGGGCCTTCAACCTCGCGGTATGTCAGGCTGCCGGCAAAATGCGCATCGATGGCATCATAGAAATACTTGGCCGTCAGCTGCAGACCGTCAAACAGACTTTTACCCTTGCTGGCGCCGACCGATAACAAAAACCCGCGCTTGGTCTTCTTGGCGGGATCGGCCAAATTGAATCGATATTTTCGGGCCCAGAACAACTGGCAACGATCAACCACAGCTTTGAGCTGGGCGGTCATATTGAAAAAGAAAATAGGCGTGGCCAGCACCACGACCTCTGCCTGCCGGATCAATGGGTAAATTTCCGTTTCGACGTCATCTTCGATCGGGCAATACCCCTTTTTTTCACAAACCACCAGTTCCTTGCAAGGGATGATATCTTTGCGGGTGACTTCAACGATTTGAGTTTGAGCGCCCAGTTTCTCAGCGGCTTGCATAAAGGTGCCAAGCAAAAAAGATGTATTTCCCTTTCTTCGAGGACTTCCCTGAAAGCCGAGTACCAGCATAATTTATGTCTTTTCTTTAATGTGGCATTTAGCGCATGTCGTGGGGCCTGTTTTAATGCCTTCCTTTTTCTTTTGCTTGTGACATTTGGTGCATTGTCT
The DNA here is from genome assembly GCA_050124655.1 of Desulfobacterales bacterium. Lineage (GTDB taxonomy): Bacteria > Desulfobacterota > Desulfobacteria > Desulfobacterales > JAHEIW01 > JAHEIW01. The sequence continues at coordinate 7,598 of JASFEV010000076.1, read as the reverse complement.
GTTCATGACTTGCTTCTTCTTTAATGTGCCGGCTGCTTTGAGTTCCTCGATGATTCCCGCTTTTTGAGGATAAAGGGAATGACAAATCTGGCAATCTACCAGCTTGTCCTGATGCTGATGATGGGGAAACGGAACGGGCCCGCTTTTACCCCCGGGAAGCGTGATTTCAGCAGCGCCCTTGTTTTCAACAGATGTGCCGCTTATAGCAATTGCTGTTACTGCAAACACCAGGGTTAATGTCGACATCAGCAAGCGAATTCGAAAGGTCATCAATAATCTCCGATTCAACTTTTGTACCACAGTTAGGATTAAACGTGCGTTGCAACAATCGCCGGATGTGCCTGTATTGAATCAGCCGCGTACTCAGATAAGCTTTCACCAGGCGTGCCGACAAATTAGATTTTATGGCTCGTCGTTAATCATAATCTGTCAGCGCGGAGAGATGCTTTTGCCTTCCCCTTCCAGTGTGCATTGTGTAAAATCGATGGGCTCCTTGCAGGCACTGCAGGTGTGCGGCCGGTCAAATTCGTCTGAAAATATTTCTTTGCTTTCACCGCATTTGGGGCATTTGCAGGTGAAGGATTTAAGCGATTTAAAATTTGCATATCCAGGACAATGTTGTGGTGTGGATGTCGTATCAGCCATAATTACCTCCATTTAAATTTAATTCAATTATGAACCAAGTTTTTTAGCGATTTCGCGTCCGTAATCCTGGGCCATTTGCATACCACCTTCCAAAGAGCTTGACTTTAGACGCAAGGTGTCTCCGACCATATCCATTTTTAAAATATGTTTCATGGTGTCGAAGATGCGATCATTGGCCTCGCCGCTCCAGCCAAATGATCCAAAAGCGCCGCCAATCTTGCCTTTAAGATTTGCTTTTTCGGCAATAAACAAAAAGGTTTTCATGGCCTGCAGCATTTCACCATGATAGGTGGAAGACCCAAAGGCATAGGCATCATAGCCCTCCAGGTCAGCTTCGCTTTTAATGGCTTTGGATTCGGTCACCTCGGCTTCATGGCCGGAAAACCGAATGCCCTCGGCAATCAGATCGGCAATTTGCTGGGTTTCTCCGGTTCGGGAAGCGAACACAATCAGGACTTTCGCCATGGTTGTCCTCCCAACGCTGTTTCCAATATGTTAACGATAGTGAGTTTAGCCGCCTATGCCGCCAGGCATCTATTTTTTCGGATTGGCAATTCTATTATCAGTGCCTTCTGCAGCACAATCCGGCGTGTAGCAGGTATTGTCTAAAAATTCGCATTTTTCTTTGCAGGACGGGCACTGGTTGGGGTGGGCATCCGCTTCAAAGGTATACCCACAATTTGAGCATTTCCAACTGGGCATTTTCGTTTCTCCTTTTAACGTGGTAGGTCACTCTTGCGACCTGTTCTTAATTACTCTTCAGCACCGCCAGATGGACGACGCTTGGCCATTTCACGGTCCATCATAAATAGACCGCCCTTGGCTTCGCCCATCAGTTTCAATTGTTCTAAAACCCCGCCAACGCTGTCTTCTTCTTCAACCTGCTCGGATACAAACCACTGCAGAAATATCTGGGAGGCATGGTCCCGCTCTCCATTGGCGATTTCGACCAGATCATTAATCAAGCCTGTAACCTTCTGCTCATGGGCCAGCGTATCTTCAAAGACAGCCAGGGGTGAATTCCACTCAGACGGTGGTGCTTCTATCTGCGCCAAATGAACCCGGCCGCCCCGCTGGCAGATGAAATCATAAAATTTCATGGCGTGTTCCAATTCCTCCTGGGCTTGATAATACATCCAGTTGGCAAAGCCATCAAGGTTGACGGACTTAAAATAGGCATTCATGGACAGATATAGGTAAGAAGAATAGAGCTCTGCGTTCATTTGGCCGTTCAGTGCCTTTTGCATTTTTTCTGTTAACATCGTCACTATCCTTTCCAAAGACCATGAAGATTGCAATATTCGCGGGCGGTCACGTTTTCAGACGCAACCTTAAATTCGGCCTCAGGCGCATCGCCGGGATTTAGAAACTGGCGCTCGGCTTTGTCGCCTGCAATGATTTCAATCCATTCAATATAGTGTTTTTCTTCCATCGGGTGCGCTACATCACCGACTTTTACTTTAACACCGCCGTCAACTTTTTCGATAACTGGAACGTGCTTTTCCTTGGCTGCATCAACCGTATTTTCAATAAGTTTTTCCATGGGTTGCCCACAGCACACGAGTTCACCCTCTCCACCATGCAGCACTTCGACCATATTGCCGCAAGCCTCACATTTGTAAACTTCCAGTCTTTCTGCCATTTCGTCCTCCTTTCGTTTTTCCTCCAGTAAATGTCTGAATCCGTAACGGTAGGATTAATAATTTTTACTAACTTAAACTTGAATATAAGACTTAGATTTTGTTCGCTGGCACGGCGTAAACCGTTTTGAAAGCGGAGCGTACACGGTAGTACGCGAGTATTTCAAAACGGTTTATAACACAGCCAGCGGACAATAGATGAGTCTTAGATGCAAGTTTTAATAGTTTTCGCCAAGAAGCTCGAAGTGTGCCTGTGGATGCGCGCATGCCGGGCATTCTTCCGGCGCTTCGTTGCCTTCGTGCAAATATCCGCAATTGCGGCAGCGCCAGACCACTGATTGTTCTTTTTTAAAAACAGTGCCGTATTCAATGTTGGTTGCCAGCGCTAAATACCGCTTTTCGTGTTGCTTTTCAGCCACGGCGATTGCTTTAAAGATTTCTGCGATGTTTTCAAATCCCTCTTCAATCGCAACTTTTGCAAATCCCGGATACATTTCGGTGTATTCATAATTTTCGCCACCAGCCGCCTCTTTCAAATTGTCCAAGGTGGTTCCGATCATGCCGGCCGGAAAGGCGGCAGCAACCTCGACTTCACCACCTTCCAGTAATTTAAACAGTCTTTTGGCGTGTTCTTTTTCCTGATTGGCGGTTTCGGTAAAAATTTCCGAAATCTGCACATAACCGTCTTTTTTCGCCTGGCTGGCAAAGTAGGTATATCGGTTGCGTGCTTGCGATTCGCCGGCAAATGCAGTCAAAATATTTTTTTCCGTTTGGGTCCCCTTTAGATCTCCCATTGATGCGCCTCCGTTTACTTTATTAATGGATGATAGTATCAGCTGGATGGATTATGGTTTTTCTTGCCACCAGCCTTTCATAATATGATTCTGTCTTTCGTCTTCGGCCAATTTTTTCAATTTATAGGCCGAGTCCCTTAATACCCCATAGAGAATACCGCATCCATTGTCTTCGCGATCGGCATCGCCCTGATCCGCCAGGGCCATCATTTCCTCTACCAAACTTAAAGTCCGAATGATATGCATATTGCAGGGTTTCACTGAATGATCTCCCGGGCTGGAATTGAAGGCTTTATTCTTCCCCTGAATAGGAAAAAAAGCGGCTGTTAGAACCGCACTGGTAAACTGTTCAAATTCTGTGCCAGTAAAAAGCCCCGGATCCCATTTGCGGGCGATGTGAGCTAAATGATCGAAATCATAAGACTCATCCAAAAGATCGATTTTCACTCAGCCCTTAAGCGCTCATGCAATTGATATCATTGCGATACATACAATGGTAATGATTTAGCGGAATATCAGTGCGTTGCAAAGATAATGTCTGGATATCACAATAAAAATAACATTGCAATACGGTCTCAGAATAATTTTTGAAACATAACTGTCTCATAAGACAATCCGAGGACAGAAGACAGAGGTCAGAAGACAGAAATCAGAAGGGCGGGGTTTATCCCCGCCCGATCGGCTTATTTGAACTGGAATTTAAACGGCATCAAGCGGCAACAACCTGTCTGCGCTCCAGAATCTGACCACGGGTGCTGATGACGACTTGTTCCATGGGGATATTCACACCGGCCATCTCCATCCCTTTTTTTATAATCATGGGCAGGCCGCCGCAACAGGGCACTTCCATGATGACGGTGGTAATGCTCTTGACACCGGATTCTTTGAAGATTTGAGCAAATTTTTCGATGTAATACTGCGCATTATCCAGCTTGGGACAGCCCATCAGCACGGCTTTACCGCTAATGAAATCGCGATGCACGGTGGGAAAAGCCACCGGGACGCAATCTGCCAGAACCAGCAAGTCGGCTCCTTTCAAAAATGGCGCCGTCGGGGGAACCAGCATGATCTGAACCGGCCAATGCGAAAGGGCCGATTGCTCTAAAGCGGCTGCATCTGTGGTTGATAGATCTGCCTGGGGTGCAGCGGTGGCCGCCGGCTCCGGTGATCCAAATGATTGCAAACTGGCAGAGGGGCATCCGCCTGAAAAAGCCGGTGCCGGTTGGCTGGGCTCTTCCTGTTTTCTTTTAGCCAGCAATTCTTCAACGGCTTCCTCATCGAATTCATCGGCTTTCCGTTCGATGATTTTCAGTGCGCCCATGGGACATTCTCCCAGGCAGGCGCCCAGACCGTCACAATACATATCGGCGATGACACGGGCTTTGCCGTCTACAATTTGCAGCGCACCTTCAGCACAGGATGGGACACAGTTGCCGCATCCGTCACAGAGTTCTTCATCAATTTCGATAATTTTACGTACGGTTTTCATTGGTGGCTCCTCTTGATCTTTATCCTAAAAATGGGTGTTGACTGAATTAGTGCGAAAAATTCGCAAATTTAGTTTTTATTTCAATTCGATGGTACTCGGGCAAAACGGTACCCTTTTATCTGTTCAGCAGCATTTCCCGGGCCGCCTCGCGCCCGGCGTCGGTTAGAAACGAGCGCTCGATCAGTGCCTCGATTTCTGCTTTGGGGCGGGGTGCCTCTTTTTGTTTTTCATTCAAATTTTCCAGCAAATCGGCATCATAGACCACCTTGAAATTGAGGCTATCATCGGGCCGTGGGTGATGATGGTGCGCTATGATATCACAGATTTCCCCAATTAATTCCTCGTTGGCGCCCAGTTTTTCCAATATGGATCTGGCAATAGGCGGGCCCTCGGCCTCCTGAAACTCGGCGGCTGTACTGCCGTGTTTTCTTTCTGCTTCATGAATACCGATGTCATGTAAATAGGCTGCCGCTAATATGACGGCCAGACTGCCCTTTTCTTTTTTACCGATCCGCTCGGCGTAACGGGCCACCCGACCGGCATGTGCAATGCGCTTAAAATCGCTTTTAAAGTAGCGCTTCATTTCAACGGCTACGCGATCTTTGAGCAAATCTTCTTTTTGGGCAATGAGTTCCGGGGGCAAGTCTCCGATACATTGTTCGGCATACTGACAGTAGGCTGCACAACCAAAATCCATTTCCGGATTCACGAAACGGTGGCCGCAGTTATCACACTTGCGGGTGGTGTCGTCTTTAAAAAATTCAACCGTTGCGTCGCATTTCGGGCACTTGCTTTCAAAAATGGCGCCCGGTTTCCAGTACATGGTATCTTGTCCAGGGCATTTCATGGTATTTTTCCTCGGGTTACACGTATAACAGCTTTGGGCCGATGGCCTATTGAGCGGTCAGTTTATCTATACTGTAGAATATTAAAGTGGTGACGGCATTGACTTAAATCAAGATAAAAAATTTTTTAATTTTTGGGCCCCGATCATCTGTCATCTGTTTTCGGTAAAATCTCCTTCGGCGTGATCAAGATTTACGGTCTATTTAGACACTTTAAATTTCTTCGACCTTGACATAGGTCAAAAATGGTTGCAAAAGAAGATATGAAAAATTTTATCAAATTGATCTCGGCTGTTCCCCTGTTCAACGGTCTGCCCGCCGAGCAGCTGGACGCCATTCGGCAAATTGCCGTTGAAAAGCGCTTTAATAAAGGCCAAACGATATTTTCAGAAGGAGATGAAACCACAGGCTTTTTTATGATCGTTGATGGCCGGGTCAAAATTTATAAGGTATCATCGGAGGGTAAGGAACAGATCCTGCACATTTTTGAAGCCGGACAGTCATTTGGAGAAGTGACGGTTTTCAGCGGGCAGCAAATGCCGGCCAATGCGCAAGCACTTACCAAAACACATCTGCTTCTTTTTGCCAGAAGTGCTTTTGTTGACCTGGTGACCTCCAACACTTCACTGGCGTTGAATTTGCTGGCGATTATGTCAAAAAAATTGCGTCAATTTGCTGCTCAGATCGAAAATCTTTCCCTAAAAGAAATCCCGGCGCGATTGGCCTCTTACCTTATCTATCTTGCACAAGAGCAGGATACCGAGGATGCTGTTGTTCTAAACGTTTCAAAAGGCCAGCTGGCCAGTCTCTTGGGCACCATTCCCGAAACGCTCTCGCGAATCTTTGCCAAATTGTCCGTTCAAAATTTAATCCGTGTTGAGGGACCCAAAATAACGCTGCTGGATCGCGAAGGGCTTGAAAACCTGGCCGAATACACAAAGGATTTTGATTCATAAGCGACTTTCTTCAACGCTATCCGGATGTCTCCATTTTAAATTTAGATTTCTGCAATCAGTGGATTTGATCGTCGTTCAAGGAGCCGCGGTAACCAGATGCTTGGTCAGCATCTGGATATGGCCCATTTCTTCTTTGATGATGGCCTCGATACGATCCCTTCCTAAATTTTTAGGCACCGCTGCTTTCATTCCCAGATAAAATACAATGGAGTCTTTTTCGGCTTCGATGGCCGATTTGAGGATCTCCACCATGGAAGTGACATCGATTTTTTTCTCAAAAAATACACGGCTGTCAACCAGGGCTTTCAGATAAAGTGAGGCCTCACCGGACGGATCAAAAACCATTGAGGCTTTTTCAGCTGATGAGAGTTCGGCACGCATGGACTCAAACATTTTCTCATGGGCCTCTTCCATTTTGGAAAGACCGATCAACATATCTTTGCTTGATGGATCCGCGGTGTTTTCTGCCGCATCACGGTAAAACTTGGCACCATTGCGTTCCATTTGTTCGGCCATTTCAAAAACCTCGTCTGCATTAAAATCATAACTCATTGTTAGTCCTTTTCGTTTATTGGGATTTGATAATTCCAGTGCGAAGCACGCATATAAGGGCCACGAACAAGGCGGTATGCCGCTTTCTTTATTAATTTGCCAATATACGTATGATCTCTTGTTTTGTAAAGAATCTTAGCCCAGACCTTCTGAGATGAATAACCAAATATGTTTAAATTCTGCATGTTTTCTATGGTCAATCGACAAACCGAAAAGACTGTTATCTTAACGTTGAAAAATTTCCCTTGACAGAAAAATAGCGGTTTTATATCATACTAAAATAGTAGGAAACAGCAGATCAGTTATGAATAAACTCATTGCCATAACATTAACATTTGTGTTGACCCTTACGGTGCTCATATCCGGTGCCTCCGGCTATTCGGATTGCGCCGTAAGATGTATGCGCGAGATGACCAAGGCCCATCCGCATGCCACCATGGGTACGAGCCATCAACGCGTGCCGGATTGCTGTTCAGGGGGCCAACAAAGCCCCTGTGAGATGAACAAAGCACCGCAGGTTAAGATCCCCGAATGCTCTATTGCAAGCCACCCAACGGTGTCTGCGAATTTGATCGCTAACGGGATGATCTCAAGTAATGCCGATTCCGATCACCTCCGAACAATGCCGGTTGGCCAGCACACGAATGTCGGAGAATTTTACAAGGACCCACCCATCT
>JASFEV010000075.1:0-17011 GCA_050124655.1 Desulfobacterales bacterium | reverse complement strand
ATATTACCAAAACGACTGCTGGCGCGAACACCTCAAAATAATATTCAAGAAAATCGCGGGTATCCCGATAACAAAAGCATGGATTGTTTACCTAAAACAAGCTGAGTTATGTTTAGAGCCTTTATGCAATTATTTAATTTAATTTCAATAGATTAAAAGTTTCTATGCCCGTAATCGCTTCGTCCTTGGCGCCGAATATGATACGATGACGAGGATACTGGGATAATCGAATATGAAAATGCGTCAACTGACACTATTGTTGCTACTGGTCATCCTCAGTGCCGGTTATTTGTTTTTAAGCGATTATAAGAAAAACGATGTCGTCATCATGAAAAACGGCACCGTGTTTATGGTTCACAGGACCTGGGATACCGGCAATGTCATTTTTTATCAAATTGACAGCGAAACATTTGTCGCCAACAAGCATGAAATCGACTACTATGGAAAATCGAGTCTATCATCCTTCATCAAACATGCTCAGTTTTTCATCTCCCGCCAATTTGCAGATAGCAATAATGAGTTTAAAAACTTTGCCGAGGGTACCAGTCATTCCTTCGGTCAAAAAGCATTTTGGGTTATTGCCATTCTGACAAGCACTTTGGGTTGCATTATCATCTTGCTGGTGATTCATTTGTTCGCTCACAATCGTCGGCCTGCCAAGATATCCGCGCCTTCATCAAAAACGCTCAAAGATGCGCAACCGCCTCCAGTCGTGTCGGATGAAGATGGCGAACACCGAATCACGCGGTCCGATATTTTGAAATATTTTTTAAATGTGTTCAGACTCCAGGTCGGAGCCGACCCCGGCGCACCAATGAAAACAAGATCATTGTCGGGCAATGCGAACGGAGACAACACCGTCTATGAGCTGATGATCAAACATCGCGGGGACTGGATGCGGCGCCGGATGAGTATCGGGCCGTTGGGCGAGGAGGGTGGCAGCAAAAGCAAGTGTTATTATGTGATCTATGACGTTCATTTGGTGGTCAAGATACCGGCCAAACCCATTTCTGAATTTGAACACTATATCAAAAGCATCAAAAAGGAAGGCGAGATCGTCGATAAGCTTGCGCCTAAAGAGTGTATTATTCCAAGAGTGTCGGTCTTATTAAATTTGATTCATAAACTACCCGACAGCAGCGATTTGCCGACCGAAAAACTCGAGGAAAAATATGTGGCCTGGCTGCGTCGGCATACCCGACACCAACAGAATCTTAAAATAAAAAATACGTTCGTATTTTTTATGGATTTTTCAAAATACTATTTTCTAAGCCACATCATTGATAATTTACACGATGTTAAAGACGCGCTCGCAGAGGAGGTCATCGAAAACGCAGAGACCATTTTTGACATCCAGAAGTTCCGCGGTCGCTATGGCAAAGCCAAAGAAGCCATCAGTATTGATATCAGACAGGCATATGACAAATGTCAGGCAGCGATTCGCCAATTTTTTACGGATTCCGGGGTGTCATCGAATGTTTCGATGTTTCGCGTTCAAAGCTGGTTTCTGTGCCATTTGGCCGGCAAAGCGGTTTCCACCAAAGAAAGCGGTCTATCTAATAACCTGGTACATGAATTAAATCTTCTGATAGAGCTCCACATAACAAAATATATAGACGCGGTGACGGCATACCGCAACACCATTACCACATATGTACATCGGATCCGTTTTGAACAAAATAAGCCTCAAATGGCCGGTATCATAACGAACCTGCTGGATCTGCTGGCATGGCTGCGAATGAAACAAGTCGCCATGCGTGATCTGAAACCAGATAACTTATTCGTAGCCGGTAATCCTTCCAAGTATCCTTTATTCTTGATGAATGCTGATGAATATGAGCTTGGCATCATCGATGTCGAGACTGCCGTAGATTATCAACGCAAAAAAAATCGAAAGCTCAAACAACCGTTACTGGGTGGCACACCCTTCTATGCGACCCCTTCACACTTTTTCAGCAATGCGGTTCTTTATGAATCCTTTCACGATTTAAACAAAATTTTACACTTGCAGGATTGGTATGCCACCCTGGTCATGATATTTAAAACGGTAACCGGTGAGCTGATGTTCCAACATACCGCCCGCTTGTTTGCCGATATCCGCAATAAAATAAAATTCGGTCAAATAGAAGGCATGCTGGAAACCGAAATCGTCGCTGATGTCAGTCGTGCATTTTGGCGCAGCGCGCTGCTGGAGTTCCAGACGCAAATGAAACAAAAAGAAACCCTTTTAAAATCGATTTTTTTCAACGTGCCGGAAACAGCCAAGCAGATGTTTAGCGATGTCCTTCATAAAGATCTTAAAGCCACAGCTGAAAAAATAATGCGCTGCGTCAGCAATCAAACGGTTTTTGAAAGTCCGCAAAGTCAGCAACGACTGATTGAATCCACCCCTGAAAAAATCGAACAGCTATGCGTCGAATTTGAAACAAAACTGAGGTCCCTGCGCAAGGCTCCCAAGGATCATTCCAAAGCCGTTGTGTTCTTAAAATATCTGCGCACCCTAAAACTGCATGCCGAACAGCAAAAACAACTGCTAAATAGACTCGAGCAGACCAGCACAAGGTTAACCGCTTACACATTGTTGGCTTTTATGTTCAATAATCTCTACAAATCCATGTTTCGGGAAGAATGGTGGGTTAAGGCGGCTACAGAGAATAAGATTTCTGACGCGGATGTTGATGAGGCCACGCTCGAGGCAACGATTTAGAGCTGATTTTAAAATCAGTTCCTGAATGCTAAACAGACTGGGTATGATTCGTCTCACGGAATTGGCCCAGACCATTTTTGTTTGACAGGTTATTGACACTCATTGTATTCTTGTTTGGCAATTACCCAGTTTGAAGAAATCCCGCAAAACCATCGATAACGAATCTTTTTGTCTTTTGTACTGAATACAGATGCAAAACCACCCGGACACACTAAATTTAACCCCTGAACAAGGACAATTGCTGGTCAAACTGGCACGACAAACTCTGGCCGAGCGGTTTGCGAAAAAGATATCGCAACACGACATCGATGCACTGGATGCAGGTTTAAACGATTCCCGTTTTCAGGCTACTTGCGGAACCTTTGTTACACTGACGCTCGACAAACAACTTCGCGGCTGTATCGGTAGCCTCACATCTGATGAGCCTATCCGAATCGGTGTAAACCGCAATGCCATCAATGCCGCTTTTCACGATCCGCGATTTTCGCCGCTCAATGCGGCTGATTTCGAAAAAGTTGAAATTGAAGTCAGTATCCTTTCCGAGCCTCAGCCGCTCAAGTACCACGATGGTGCCGATCTGGTAAAAAAACTGCGCCCGGGTGTGGATGGCGTGATCTTGCGCAAAGATCATGCTAGCGCTACCTTTTTACCACAGGTATGGGCGCAGCTACCGCAAGCATCGGATTTTTTATCCCATCTATGCGTCAAAGCCGGCATTGCAGCAGATGCCTGGCAACGCTCCAAACTCGACATCTCCACCTATCAGGTTCAGCATTTTCACGAGCAACGTTGACAAACTGATTGAGCGGGCATTGCCATCGATACGCCATCTTTGGCTTGCTTTATCTAAATGGGAAACCCCCGGCCGGGCGGCTGTGCCTTAGGGCTCGAACTCGTCTGATGCGTCAGCCTCATCGGCATAGGCTTTTTTGCGCAAAGCTCGTCGAATATAGGCTATAATCGTCAATGCAGCGGCTGAAACGAACAGAATTTCATATAAATGGGTAGACAGGTAGGTAAACCAACTGATGTTTTGTTTAAGATAATCTCGCCACCGAGCTTCCAATTGATCAGATGATATCCCTAAGCGGCTTTCGATCGCGAATTCGAGCCGAATCCCTTGCCGCAACAGCGTCAGAATATCCACAACACTCTGCGAACCGTACGTGCGACTAATATATTCGACAACACTTTTGCTCTGTTCGTAAGCCAGGATGAGTGCATCTTTTTCCTGCGGAAAGCGCTGATTTAATGCAGCCAGATCAAAATACCGCTCTGACAAAATCGCCGCCGGCAACAAAGCCCGGCGCGTGTTCATGATGATATCGGCTAAGCCGTCGCTGGCCCACTGGCAAACGCCTTCGTCCAACCAGCGGGGCAGGCGGTCATCGCTGATGTGATCATGAAGCATCAGGTGGCACAATTCGTGTTTGATCGTCGATCGCAGATTAAATGGGGTGGTCGTCATCCGCGTATTGTCGATGACCATGACATTTTTATGCGGCAGCGCATAAGCAACGACCATCGGATGGCCGGCCATTTGCTGAAATTTTTGTCGGTCATTGATCAACACAAGGGTCGGCCGAAAGGCCACCGGCCATTGAAACAGCGCCTGCAGATCCTGTTTGGTATCGGCGTAAAGCTGTAAGGTTTGACGGGCAGTTTTTTCGAGCTCCCCATCATAAACAACCCTCAGTTCTTGCGACTCCAATACGGCCGGCTCGCTTGCCGGCAGCCCGGTGGCACTCAGCAAGAAAAATAAAATAGCAAAAATGAAACGTCGGGTCATCGGAATCCGTCAAAGCTAAATTAAATGCTGCTTCTGGCCCGTGCAGCGTATTGGACAAATGCTAAAAATATGCTAAAAGCCAAATCGATACATCGGATGATGGTGATCTATAGCGAACTTGACCTCGGAAGTAAAACAGGTTTTCACATCCGTTGGCGCTAAAAATTGTAATCCCCCTATTTGGCGATCCGGGAGCTGCCATGTCAAAAATTCGCAACAGAACGATTGAAGGCTTACAGGTGGGTGATACATTTACCATCATGCGGCAATTCAGCGAAGCGGACATGCAAGCCTTTGCCGATATTACCCGTGATTACAATGCAGTTCATTTTGATTCGCGGTTTGTCTCTGCCAAGCATTTTCGGGACCGTATATGTCATGGCCTGCTGGTGGGCAGTCTGCTGACTGAAGTCGGCGGGCAGATCGGCTGGCTGGCATCGGTCATGAACTTTAAATTCAGACAACCCGTTTATTTCGGCGACACCATCACCTGCACATTTACCATCACCCAGATTGACGAACGTCAGCGGGCCAAAGCGAAAGCGCATTATTTTAATACGGACGGCGATATCGTTTTAGAAGCCGAACTGGAGGGCATCCTGCCGAATAAAAAGGAGCGCCAGATCCTGGATGCCATGGTGCGTGAGGGTGACCCGTCCAATAAATTGCGTTAATGCAGGCTCCCATCATCAAATTCAACATGATATCAGAGGTCATGGAATCGGTCAGAATTGCCATCCCAAACCATTTTCAAATCAGTGACCTATCTAATATCCATTCTTGAAGCAGATTATTTAGGCGTAACGGCAGGATTTATGAAATCGGAATGTCAGAAAGGGTAAAATGGCACGTAAAAGGCCTATGGCTTTGTTTTTTCTTTTGTTTGATGATGTTTGCCAGACCCTTTGCTCGTCTGCAAATGCGGCATTGCCGAAGCTTCCCGTTTTTTTATCATCATGGAACGACCTTCAAACACAGCGCCTTCTTTGATGTCGATGGAACCTGCAGTGCAGTCTCCGATGAGTTTGCCGGACGGATGGATTTCCAGCTGCTGGTGGGCCTTTACATTACCAGTAACCTCGCCCTGGATAACGATGCTTTTCGCCTCTAAATCAGCCTCAACAATGCCGGTATTACCCACAAAAATATTGCCCGACAGGGCCACGGCGCCTTTAATATAACCTTCTACGTGCAGGTTTTCAGGTCCTTGAATCTCACCTTCAATTCTGACATTTTGACTCACCAGGGATGTGGAATCGGCGGTCTTTACTTTTTGCATTGAAAGTACTCCTTCTTGTAGTGATCATGCCCGTTGATGAATCGGGGTGCTCGTCTAACAACCGAACGCCGCCAGCGCTCATTTTTGACGGGGCTCTGGCGCGCCTTCCTTTTGATGGGCTGGTTTGGCACCTACTGCAGCAGCGCCAGATTCCTTTGTTACGCGGCCGCTCATGGTGACCTCACCATTAAAAGAAGCGCCTTCGGTGATGGATAACCTGGGGGTGCTTATCTCTCCCTCGATGCGCGCGGTTTGATCCAAATGCAAGCGTTGCTTTGCAGCCAATTTGCCTTCTACGTTGCCGTTGACGGAGATAACATCTGCTTTGACCTCACCTTTAATTTTGGCCGGCTGCGCAATTTTGACACGGCCACGCAGGTCGAATTCGCCCTCAAGGCCACCCAGAATGATGATGTCGCCATTTCCTGAAACGCGGCCCTTGATTATTAGGTTTTTACCAAAATAGGACGTTTCATTCTGCGATAATACCGTCTTGACCTGCTGCGCTGGGTTTTCCTTTTTCTTATCCTTCTTACCGAACAATGGCATCCATACACTCCTTTTGGCAATTGGGTTTTCAGATACCCGATGGCGAGATACGTTCTCATTATATATCAAATTCAAAAAAATCAACAGCTAGTCTTTTACAGAGCTTCATTTTTTGGCCGCCGCGCACTGGGAACGGTCGCCCCAGCCAGAGCGCGTAACTGCAAAAAAATTCTGCATTCAGATAGCAATGGCGTTGCTTCCTGACAACGGTCGCGTTTTGTGCTATACGCTAATTCATAACGAATAAATAGATAAAACAGGAGTAACGCTTTACAGAGCAGCTTCTGGCTGCTAGCATCTGGCTGCTGGCTTACACGACCGAAGTAAGATGAGCTTGAGTGCTGACTTGTATTAATGGCATGTTTTCCCGTTTGAAGCGAAGCGCTCCTCAAAGGCAGTGCTTCCCCTAAGACTGATTCCAAACTGGCGCGTTGGAATTATAAAATTGTTGCTTAAAGATAAGCGTAATGGCAGATAGAAATCATGCTCAAATAGATCTAAAGCATCCTCGACTGTTCCTCATTGAGGATTGCAACAGGTGTATTTGGAACTGGAGCGATTTATGAAAAACAGTATCCTGTCTTTTATGGCGTTCATTATCTTTACTTCTGTCGGATATGCGGATGGGATCTCTGATGGGCCTGATATGCAAAAAGCACGGCTCAACATGGTTAAAACAACCATCAAGGATCGGGGAATTTCAGACACTCGGGTCCTAAAAGCCATGCAAACCGTCCCCCGGCACCGCTTTGTGCCGGACAATCTGTTGTCGGTTGCCTACGCGGATCGGCCGTTACCCATCGGTGAAGGACAGACCATCTCGCAACCCTATGTGGTGGCGCTGATGACCGAAATTTTAGATCTTCGCCCTGATCAGCGCGTCTTAGAAATCGGCACCGGTTCCGGTTATCAGGCAGCGGTCCTGGGTGAAGTGGTGGATCACGTGTACACAATTGAAATTAAGCAAAAACTTTATTATCGAGCTAGCAAAATATTGAAATTACTTGCTTATGACAAAGTTGTAACTCGGCATAGCGATGGCTATTTTGGATGGCCCGAACAAGCGCCCTTTGATGCCATCATGATCACCGCGGCCATCGATCACATACCGCCGCCGTTGCTCAAACAATTGAAAGACGGTGGCAGACTGGCATTGCCGCTGGGCAACCCGTTCAGCTACCAGAATCTTGTCCTGGTAACCAAAAAGGGGGATGATTTGATCGTCAAGCAAATTACCGGCGTTTTATTCGTGCCCATGACCGGCCATGCGCTCAAAAAGCCCACACCCTGATGACCCATGATTTTCACTGCTGTTTTCCTGATCGGTTTTTCAACCCTGGCCTTTGAGGTTCTGCTGGCTCGGGTCTTTTCAATTTCGCAGTGGAATCACCTCTCGTTTATGGTGATCAGTATTGCGCTGTTCGGCTTTGCCGCCAGCGGAACATTTCTAAGCATTTTCAATATCCGTCGAGGTGACTGCCGCACCGATCCAGCATCCATCCCACAAACGCTGAATATCTGGATAACGCTCTATTCAGCCGCTACCCTGCTGGCCTTTGTGGCTGTCAACAACCTGCCATTGGATTATTTCAGACTACCGGTTGAACCCATCCAAAGCGTGTATGTGTTAGCCGCTTTTTTGGTATTGGCGCTACCGTTCTTTTTTTCAGGCGGCACCATGGTTTTTGCTTACACGCGCCTGCCGCAAAAAACCGGTTTGATTTATTTTGCCACCATGGGCGGCTCAGCCTGCGGCGCTGTGTCTCCGGCGGTGTTGCTTCCCATCATGAGTGAAAGTCAGCTGGTCGTTCTTTTTGCCCTCATGCCACTGCTTGTGGTGGCGGCAACCCTGTTTCGATGGCCGGGAACCCCGTCTGCAAAAAAGCCAATGAAACCGACGCCGATGGTCTGGATTGTTCTTTGCATCCTCATTATTTGTGGCGTCCTGCTTCTGGTGTCTCCCTACGGCCAAGGGCTCATTAACGTTAAGCCGTCTCCATATAAAACCCTTTCCCAGGTTTTGCAATTTCCAGATACCCACATTGAGCAGACCGTTAATACGATCCGTGGGCGCACCGACCGCGTCAGCAGTCCCCATATCCGTTTCGCGCCCGGTCTCAGTCTGCGCTTTATGAAAAGCCTAGCACCGCAAGTGGCCGCCTTTACAGATGGTGATCATCAGTTGGTTTTGTATCCACCAGGTAACCACCAAAGCGTTCGATTTGCGACGTATACCCTGGGATATAGCGGCTATGCCCTGCATCCCAATGCTCAAAAAGCCCTGATCATTATGCAAAACGGCGGATCGGCGATGGCCTGCGCATTGGCCGCAGGAATTCATGACACCACGCTTGTGGTTGAAAACCCGTCCTTAGCAGCCATCATCAGCCGACACTACGGCCGCAAGGTGATTTCTCGTCCACCGCGTTCCTATTTATCCGGGATAAATGAGCAGTTTGATATCATTCAGGTGGAAAACTGGGGCACATCGATTCCAGGATCGGCGGCGCTGAACCAGAATCATTTGTTTACCCACGATGCCTTTGTGCAATATTTCAAACACCTCACCCAGGATGGGTTGATCATCGTGTCGCGCAGACTGCTACTGCCGCCCGCCGATAGTCTGCGTCTGTGGGCAGCTGCTTATGAAGGTTTAAAGAAAACAGCTGTCAAGAACCCGGCAGACCATCTGGCCGTCCTGCGCAACTGGGATACCTTTGTTCTGCTCGTCTCCAGACAACCGCTGCACAGGACAAGCCGCCTGAAGACATTTGCCAACGAACACAATTTTGACATTGTTTTTCTGCCCGGTATGAGCGTCAAACAGGCCAATCGTTTTAATCAATTCGATGCCCCTTATCACTTTAAAGAATTCAATCGTATGGCCACCGCGTACCGCCAGGCAAAGGAAAATGCCTATTTCAAATCCTATTTGCTCGATGTCCGGCCCCAGTCGGATAATCGCCCCTTTCCGGGCCGCTACCTGAAATGGCCCAAGGTCAAGACGCTGTACCAGACATTAGGCAGCCGGTTGTATGCCCTGATGATGTCCGGTGAAATCGTTGTCATGGTGGTTTTTATCGAAGCCCTGGTTGTCAGCGGACTGCTGTTGTTTTTGCCGCTGGTATTTGTTCGCCGGTACGTTCAAAAACCATCCTGGGCCCAGGTACTCTATTTCTTCGGTGTGGGTGCCGGTTTTATGTTGGTGGAGTTGTTTTTTATAAAAAAGTTCATTCTGGTATTCGGAGATCCGGTCATCAGCTTTAGTGTGGTGGTTGCCGGGGTTCTCATATTTTCGAGCCTGGGGGGTGCCTGGGCTCATAGAATACAAAAAACGGCGCTCAATAAGGCGCTTTTGGCCCTAATCGGCATGCTGTTTTTGACCTATGTGGCGCTGGATCCGTTGTTGCGAATGCTGCTGGGCGCTGCCGCTATTTGGCACTATGTAGTGGCCTTGCTGGTCTTAGGCCCCATCGGCATCCTGATGGGTTTGCCTTTTACCATCGGCATGCGCGATATATTATCTTCCACCGCTCAACGTGCTTATGCTTGGGCGGCAAATGGCTGTGCATCGGTTTTGGCATCGATTGCAGCTGCCCAGATGGCGCTGATGTTCGGAATCCCCTATATTTTAGGTTGTGCGATAGCAGCTTACGGGATCGTTCTGCTGAGCTGGCGCCAAATGAATACGGCTTAATCTAGAAAGGACCAAACATCCCCCTTGAAAACAATTTCAATTGAGGTGACATGTTACGCTGGATATCGCGCCGAAGAAACCCCGCGCACCATCGGGTTCACAACTCGCGAAATTCGTGTTAAAAAAGTGCTCGATCGCTGGTTGGATCCCACGCACCGCTATTTTAAAGTGCTGGGCGATGATAACGGCGTCTATATCATCCGCCATGACACGCTCAGCGAGGAATGGGAATTGACCTATTATCAAGCAGCGGAAGTATGAAGTATATCAAGTTTCGGGCCTTCGCCACGTCCCGCTTTGGAGCGGGACTACGTCCGCGCAGGCGGGTTCAGCAACAATAGCTCGTAGCTCGTAGCTGATAGCTTATAGTTTTGAATATTTGAAGTTTGGAAATCAGCCTATGAGCTGTGAGCTATGAGCTATGATCTGTTTACCGACGACTGAACACTGAAACGCAAGTCATTGCGACTTTGGTATCATTTCTTCTAGACCTGATAACAGGAAACGCGTATGCAGCCATTGAATGGATATCGGCCGCCCTTTTTTTTAAAGAGTCCACTTCTGCAGACGATTTTAGCCAGCAGCAAAATCCGACTGTTCGGCACCAATCACATGCGTGCGATGGCCTGTGAAAAGATTATTGAAACCAATGACGGCATAAAACTGCTGGGCTCCCTTTCCAAACAAAATGGGCATGCCTCCAAGGGATTGGCTATTTTGTTGTCCGGCTGGGAAGGCAGTGTCGATTCAACCTACATCTTGCGAAGCGGCAAAATCCTTTTTAAAAATGGGTATGATGTTTTTCGGCTGAACTTTCGTGATCATGGCCTCAGCCATCATTTGAATGCGGGTATTTTTTATGCTGTTCTGCTTGAAGAGGTTTATCAGGCAGTATCACAGGCTGCTGCGTGGGCTGAAAACCGCCCCGTGTTCTTAATTGGATTTTCCTTGGGAGGCAATTTCGTTTTGCGCCTTTTAATAAAATGTGGGCAGACACCCATCGCCAATTTGGTCCATGCTGTCAGTATCAGCCCGGTGTTAAATCCACAGCAATCGACAGAGATCATCGATCGCATCGCTTTTATCAGAAAATACTTTTTGGCCAAATGGCGGCGTTCGCTGCTGAAGAAACAAACCCTGTTTCCGGATATCTACGATTTTAGCGCAGTTATGCGCTTAAATACGATTCGTGCGGTCACCGACTTTTTACTGGCAGAATACAGCGATTTCAAGTCCGCCCAGGATTACTTCGATGCATATGCCGTTATGGGATCGGTAATCGCCGACATCAACGATCCTGTCACCGTTATCACAGCCGCAGATGATCCGATTATTCCGGTAAACGATTTTTATGACCTGGCGCCCAATGACCATCTGCACCTGGTCATTCATCCCCATGGGGGGCATAATGGATTTATTACGGGGTTTAAACTGCAAAGCTGGTATGAAGCACAAATTGTCAGACTATTTGATAATATTGTGCAACCCTCATAAAAGGCGCTGAAATTGTCGCTTGCTTTTGGCGGCAGTGAGTCATAAGTTATTCACATATTTGAAACCAAGCGGAGGATGATTATGGAAGACAAAACCACCGAAATCTTAAAATGTGCCATTTTGATGGAAAAGCGCGGACAGGCTTTTTACCAAAAGGTGGCGCAACAAGCATCTGGCGAGGTCGTCAAGCGTTTTTTCGAAATGATGGCCGATGAAGAAAGCAATCACATCAAAATATTATCCGAACAGTTTAAAGCATATCAGGACAAACAGCAGTTTAATATTGGCGATATGGCCGATCATTGCGAATCTGATATCGCCAGCAACATCCTTTCACAGCAAATCAAGTCTGAAATTTCAGCAGCTGATTATGAGGCCGCCGCCATCTCAGCGGCCATGTCCATGGAAGAAAATGCCATCAAACTGTATTCTGAAAGAGCTGTGACGGCGACAGATCCGAATGAAAAGGCGCTGTATGACTGGTTGGCCAACTGGGAGACCCAGCATTTGAGTTTCCTGGCTGATATTGACCGGGATCTGACCGAAGACATCTGGTATGATCAAAATTTTTGGCCGTTTTAGCCAATGGTTCGTCACTATCTTAATATTCAGTGCCTATGCGTTTATGGCAGTGGGTGACGATGGTTGGAATTTGCTCGTTGATGAGGATGGTGTTGCGTTATACACCAGAGCGACGGCAGATGACGCCACCTCTGAAATAAAGGGCGTATGTGTGGTTGAGCGACCGCTTGAGACGGTTGGACGGGTTCTGTCCGACGTGGCTTCTTATCCCAAATGGTTTTTCAGGTGCCATCAATCCCGCAAAATTCCTGCGCAAGATTCCACAGATCTTAACTTTCTGCTTTATATCGTCATCGATACGCCGTGGCCCTTTGTCGATCGGGATGTCGTATACAAAGTGGTGACAACAATTGATGATGCAGCGGGAAAAGTGATTGTGCACAGCACGGCTGTGAAAACACAAACGCTGGCCCGCAAAAATGACTATGTGCGTATCACCAATTCCAAACTTCAATGGATTTTTGAAAAGTTGTCTGCCGGGCAAACCCGCATCACGTTCATTAATCACACCCACGCAGCAGGCTTGTGGGGCGATTATATATCCTATTCCGGAGCCCGTGCCACGACGCTGTATTCCCTAAAAAACTTAAAAAAATTATTAGACAGCGGATCATTCACACAGCGGCACCAGCATTACCGGGCAAGGCGCTTTTTCAAGGATGGTCATTCCGATATAGTCGATTCGTCCGAGACACATTTTTTCCGGGAGTTGGTGGCATCCCAAAATAATCAGATCTGCGCCCATATCCCTTGCCATTTTACAGGTCATCAGCGCCGGGTCAGCGGGCAAACACTTAAATGATATCTTTTCAAAATCGCCCAGCAACGGCTTTATCTTGTTCGTATACTGCTGATGCGCATCTGCAACACTGTGAAGTCGTTGCGGGTCATCTTCTGGCAACTCGCCTAAAGTAAAATCCAAGGCATGAAATATGAGCAGCTCCGCATCGTGTGTCTGGGCGAGTTCAACTCCCTTCAACAACGCAAACTCAGATGCCGCCCCGAATTTTAAAGCCATTAGGATCTGGTTAAACATAGCGGCCCCCTTTTTTACTGAGCCACCATCAAGGTTCAACGGATGATTTCTTTGATGACAGCGACAGCGATGAGACAAGATCCCCGGCAATCAACTGGATCGCTATGTGGTATACGAAATAATCCGTCAACGGCGCAGAAAGAATGTGGCAAGAAGTTCTGAATGCGATAAAATCAAACACCGGGGAGCAGATCGGTTATGCTTAAGGAGGAGCCTCACAGAGTGCATGCACCCTGGAGGCCTTAAATCAGCAGCTTTAAACAACGTCTTTTCATTTGCCAATCCCTAAGGTAAAGTTGTATTGTATGAGCAACTGATGTATGCTTCGACGCGTATCGTCTATTTATAGCGAGTCGCACCATTGACCGTCAAACTTTTTTTAATGATTTCCTTGACCATGTGCCCATTTGGCCCTTTCGGCGTCTTTTTACCTGCGCAATGCGAAGGAGATTAAATTGGAGGAACTCCAACGACTCAAGACCGAATTGACGCGCTTGAAAAGCGAAAAAGCCGCATTTCAGGCCCAAAGCAGGTTATTGGAAAATTTTGTTTCACTGGCGCGCTCTGCTGGTAAAGTAGAAAAATTGATCTCTATTTTACAGCAAACACTGGAAGTGTTTGTCGATCTGACCGGGGCTGAAAAAGGGAGCCTTTTTTTGCTCAACCGTGATGGCGTCGTCATCGAAAGCATTCTGACCCGCGCTGATGCAACGCCGGAGCAGCGCTCTCAACTCATTGGTCATGTGTTAGACAAAGGCCTTGCAGGTTGGGTTCGACGGCATCGGAGGATCGGCTTGATCGAAGATACCCAAACCGACGATCGCTGGTTAGACCTTCCGGATCAGCCCTATTCGGTTCGATCTGCCCTATCTGTTCCGATCTTGCGGGATGAAAAGCTTTTGGGATTGCTAACCTTGCTGCATGCGCAAAAGGGTCATTTCAACCCTCAAACAGCTGAATTGATGGAAATGACAGCCGGACAAATTGCCATTGCACTTGAAAATGCGCGCCTTTACGCCAAATTAGAAAAATCGTATCATTCCCTCGAGCGGGCAAAAGCAGCCATTGAAAGTTATTCCAATGCGCTCAACGCTGAACTTGAAAAGGGCAAAAAGATTCAGCGTGATTTTTTGCCGAATGAAATTCCCCAAGTTAAAGACTGGGAAATCAGCACCTGTTTTCATCCGGCACGCCAGGTTTCCGGAGATTTCTATGACGCTTTCTTGTTGCCGGGAAGTTATATGGGCTTGGTCATCGCGGATGTTTGCGATAAAGGCGTGGGATCAGCCCTTTACATGGCGCTTTTTCGCAGTTTGATGCGGGTTTTTTCCGGGCACATCAGCCTGGGCGAGTGGTCATCGGCCCACAGCATTCAAAAAGGAAATGGTGCCGGAGAATCCGATCTGAACCTCATGCTGCAAGCCGTATCCCTGACCAATGACTACATTTCACTGGAGCATGGTCATGAGACCATGTTTGCAACCCTCTTTTTTGGCGTGCTGAATCCAGCTACAGGTGATCTTTGTTACATTAATGGCGGTCATGAACCGCTGTATATCATCGGTCGCTCAGGTATCAAAGAAACGTTAAAGGCCGCAGGGCCCGCAGTTGGCATCATGCCCGGAGCAAAATTTAAGATCCAGCAAGCGAAATTGGAGCCGGGCGATATTTTGATTGGGTCTACCGATGGGGTAACTGAAGCCCTCTCCCCCCAACAAAGGATGTTTTCTAAAGAGAAATTTTTGGCGCTGTTGGAATCCGGACCTTCTTCGGCAATCGAATTGATCGATCGAATCAAAACCGATTTATTTGATCATATCGACAATGCACCGCTATTTGATGACATCACCATGATCGCTGTCCACCGCCGTCCCAAGCCATGAGCAGCTATTTTTAAATTCAAAGCCAAGCAATCCTGTTGGAAAAGGCCGGAATTCTAAACCATCATATTGGTACAACAAATTGCCGAAGCCGGCAGCGGCACGTCAACGGTTTTGCCACGACGGTTTTTCTTTATTCAAAAAGGCATTGATCCCATTTTGGGCGTCAATCGCTTTTAGATTCATGGTGATCGTGTGTTTGGCAAAATGCATGGCCTTATCGTCAGTTTGGTCTGCCTGGGCATAAAAGCCCTGTTTACCAATTGCCAGCACAAAGCGGCTGGCTTCTGCGATTTGATGGGCCAATTTCTCAGTTTCCTCGGCTAAATTTTCTTTTGTAACCACGCGGTTCACCAATCCCAGCTCCTTGGCTTCTATGGCTGAAAAAAAACGCCCGGTCAGCAACATTTCCATGGCAGCTTTGCGTCCAATCGCCCGGGTAATCGCTACCATCGGTGTTGTGCAAAACAGTCCGATTTTGACACCGGGGGTGGCAAACTGAGCATCTTCAGATGCGACTGCCAGATCACACCAGGCCACCAGCTGACACCCGGCTGCGGTGGCAACCCCTTGAACCTGGGCGATTACTGGTTGGGGAATTTCATGAATCATTTGCATCATCCGGGTGCATTGATCAAAAACAAACTTGTATTCCTTGATGCCATTTCCCACCATTTCTTGCAGATAGTGGCCGGCGCAGAAATGTTTGCCCGCTGCGCGAATGATGATCACTTTAATCGACTCATCTTCGGCAACCGTTTTCAGCACCTCAATAATTTCGCCAATCATCTGTCGGGATAAGGCATTCATTTTTTTTGGGTGGTTTAATGTCAGAATGCCGAGCGGTCCTTTGGTTGCGTACAACACTTCTGTCTGTGCCATTCCTGAGCTCCTTTGTGGTTGAATATGTTGGATTTCCTTTGTTCATATGCAAGCGTGTTGAAGCCGTCAAGATCTTTATTTTTTTTTAAAAGAGCCTGAAAGCGAGTCTGAAACGATACCCGAAAAATTTAATAATTTCGAGCTCGTTATTTCTAACGATTTTGTTGAAAGCGGAAAGTTGGCTTCTGATGGACTTTTTTAGAGAGGGATGTTGGGATATAAATGGGTTATAGATCCGCCAGTTTTTCTACAGGCCAGAGCCAAACGATACAAGATCAAATGTCAATAAAAACCGGCCTCAAAAATAGATATTCGTAATTCCAATGAAAATTAAAAATAACATTTATATTATCTATTTGACATATCGCTTTTATTTATAATATGAACCGTCAAAAATCACGATGAGGCCCGTCATGACTTACGATTTTGGCTTTACCTGAGAATGCGTATCTTTTACTAACCGGGTTTGTTAGACCAAGCCGTGTGCTAAAATCGTATCCAGCCTGCCACCATATTGTCATCAGGCTAATCGTTTTCACTGCCCTCGCTATCGGCGTTATCAAACCCTTCCAGTCATCTGTGTCTCAGTAGACATTTATGGAAACCATGGATTGGACTTACAAAATTATCCGTTGGGTGTTGGGCGCTATATTCATTTATGCCGGCGGCACCAAGCTGCTGGAACCGGAAATCTTCGCCGTTTTGATAGAGGCATACGGCATCGTCCCCAAGGGTTTCATCATGCCGGTGGCGATCGGGTTGCCGCTATTGGAAGTGACTGCCGGTATCGGACTGCTGTTCGACGTCCGTGGAAGCTTAGCGTTGATTGCCGGCTTGCTGCTGCTTTTTATGGTTGTGCTTGGTTATGGAATCTGGATGGGACTGGATGTGGACTGCGGCTGCTTCGGTCCCGAAGATCCGGAAGCCGAAGCGTTTCACGGTCTGAGACTGTCCTTGTTTAAGGATCTGGTCATGATGGTCGGAGTTATTTTTATATTTGGTTGGCGCCGGTATCGAGCCATACGGCCGGCTCGCGTTATGGTTATTGTTAATCAACTATTCAATAAAAGGAGAAAAGAGGATGCGTACGTATAAATCTGTGTTGAAAATGTTTCT
>JASFEV010000074.1:0-17025 GCA_050124655.1 Desulfobacterales bacterium | reverse complement strand
TCCCGAGCGTGAAAAAGAGCGGCCAACGGCAGAAAACGGGCAAATCCAGGCAAGTTTCGGACAAGCGCTTCGGCCTGAATTTCCTCTTTGAGGTATAGCTCGGCATAGGCGGTAAGTGTTTCCTCTTGGGTAGCTGAGTCCCAGACGATAGGCAGCATTCCATACCGCAAACGCTCTTCCAAATCGAACTGAGCATCAAGTTCCTCAGGCACAAATGGATGCATGGATCGGTGTAATGCGCGCCCCGCCAAAAGGTTTATGCCGGCTCGCTTGAGCTTGCGGGCACTCGACCCGCAGAGGACAAAACGCAGTCGCTTTTCTTCTATGAACCGATGCACCTCGTTGAGCAGACCGGGCAGCCGCTGTATTTCATCAACAATGACCCAGCGGTCGGCAGGAACTGCGCGCAGTTCATACGCAAATTGACCGGGATTCGCCAGTAGCCTCTGATACGTGCGCTCGGACAGAAGGTCGACGACATATGCATCGGGAAAAGTGGCTTGAAGCCATGTACTCTTGCCGGAGCCGCGGGGGCCCATCAGAAAAAAGCTTTGCTGCGGGGCTTTTAATATTCTCTTCAAAAGCATGTGGCCATATTATCGTCATTTTTCCATGAATTTTGACGTCATTATATACAAATATTTTCGAATCGTCAACTGTATTTTTATTCCCAAAATAGCTTTTTCAAAACAGCACATTTAATCTATCCGAAATGATGATAATCCCGCTCCTATGATTTTATTGACTGACACCAGAATTCCGTTACAATGCAGCCAAGGAAGTCGTCTGGAAACCAAGAGGTTCAAATCAAAAAAAATGGAGTGCTGGTGGTTAATAAATGCTATACGGTTATGCAGAAAGCTCAAGTAAGGCAACCATAACCACGAAGTTCACGCAGGACGCGAAGCAAGAGAAATAAAAACTCGTCTTCGTGCTTCTTCGTGTTCTTCGTGGTGAGATATATCAACCGTATTCAACTGGAGTTTCCCAGATAACCGCGAAATTCTGTTCGTATCAACTTTTATGCATTACTCCAATACTCCAAGCAGGTTTGAAGATGATCTTCATTGCCGGTGTATCTCCCAAAAAAAAGGTATTGGACCAAAATCCGCGCAGGTGCTCGGTGTGCGGATTGAATCAGGCCTATACGCAGCGCGTGGACCACTATCTCAGCCTGTTTTTTATTCCCCTGTTCAGAGTCAAAAAAGGCGAGCCGTTTATCGTTTGCGACCGCTGCGCGCAGGCCGGCCCGGGATTTGGACCGGATTTTACCCAACAGCAAACCGATGCGCCCCGCACGTGCAGAAGCTGTGGAAAGGCCCTAAGTGAAGATTTTAAATACTGCCCGCAGTGTGGAAAACGCGTTTGAGTGTTGCGCGTTGCGGGTGTTTGTTGATTTGATTTTTCGAGGACGAGTACGAGGACGACGAGGAGGAGGATATTTGATGGGATTTATCGTCCTCGTGCTCCTACTCGTCCTCGGTTGTTTTCACCCAAGGTCTTATAGCAAAACTAATGAGTTGCAAGCCGTAACAAGGATATTTCAGTATTAAACGCGCAACTCGGAACTCGCAACACGCAACCATTTTAACTGTGGTATTGCACATATTGAAAGCAAGAACGTGACTAAACGCCTGCCAAGTAAAAGTAATACTCCCCCAGAACGCCACGTTGTGCTGGTATCCCCTGAAATCCATTGGAATACCGGCAATATCGGCCGCACCTGCGTGGCTACCGGGGCTTATCTGCACTTGATCAAGCCGCTGGGGTTTTCGCTGGACAGCAAAGAGGTCAAGCGGGCCGGATTGGATTACTGGCAACGCGTAAAGCTCAATGTTTGGGACGATTTTGACAGTTTGCATTCGACCCTGGCGCCGCGACCGCAGGAGGTGGTCGTCTTTTCGAAAACCGGAGCCAAACCGTTCTGGGACCTGCCGTCAACACCGCGCTTATTTTTGATATTTGGGTCTGAAACACGGGGACTGCCGGCAAATATCATCAACACATATTCGGATGCCACCTATCACATTCCCATCTTGCGATACATCCGATCATTGAACCTTTCCACGGCTGTTGGCATCGCTCTTTATGAAAGTCTGAGGTCAGCAGCTCCTTTCCATGCCTGGCATGCGCCTTGAGAAAATAATTTAAAGTGTTGGATATTTTGCAATTTCAAGTATAATGAGATTAAGTGGCTGCCCTATCGATGAGCATGAAATGTAAAGGTGAAAAATCATTACTTTCCGCTTGTTGACATTTATAGTAATGTGATTATTTTCAAGTAAATTCTGAAGTCAATATCCAATCCGTCTTCAAAGGAGGATGATTATTAAATGCGTTTCGATAAATTTACTATAAAATCTCAGGAGCTTATACAAAGCGCTCAATCGCTGGCGTCACAGCACAATAACCAGCAGATAGAACCCGAACATCTGCTGGCCGCTATGCTCGCTGAAAGCGATGGGATCGCCGTTGCCATGCTGCGCAAACTGGGTGCCTCCCCAGATCAAATTGCCCAGGAAGCAAAAACCGCCGTTGACAGACTTCCCAAGATCAGCGGCAGTGCGGCAGCAGATGTCTATATTTCTCCCAGGACCAAAGCCGTTCTGGAACAGGCATTTACCGAAGCCACCAAGATGAAGGACGAATATGTCAGCATCGAACATATTCTTTTGGTGATATCCGAAGAGAAAACAGGCGAAGCAGCCAAAATTTTAGCACGCGCCGGTGTCGTTAGGGATTCGATCCTGCATGTTTTGCAGGAAATAAGAGGAAAACAACGCATAACCGATCCCAATCCGGAAGATAAATATCAGGCGCTTGAAAAATTCAGCCGTGATCTGACGGACCTGGCCCGGTTGGGCAAATTGGATCCGGTGATCGGCCGGGACGAAGAGATTCGGCGCATCGTTCAGGTATTATCCAGACGAACGAAAAACAACCCGGTCTTGATCGGAGAACCCGGTGTCGGCAAAACCGCCATCGTGGAAGGCCTGGCGCGGCGCATCGTGGAAGGCGATGTTTCCGAAACCCTCAAAAATAGACGGCTGGTGGCCCTTGATATGGGCGCACTGATCGCCGGCGCCAAATATCGCGGGGAATTCGAAGATCGCCTCAAAGCCGTCTTAAAGGAAGTGGAAGGCGCCGAAGGCGAAATTATTCTATTTATCGATGAGTTACACACGGTTGTGGGCGCCGGAGCCGCTGAAGGTGCTGTAGACGCATCCAACATGCTCAAACCGGCGCTGGCCCGCGGTACGCTGCGGTGTGTGGGTGCCACCACGCTAAATGAATATCGTAAATACATTGAAAAAGATGCCGCTTTGGAGCGCCGCTTTCAGCCGGTTCTCGTCAAGGAACCCTCGGTGGAAGATACCATTTCGATCTTGCGGGGCTTGAAAGAAAAATACGAAGTCCATCACGGTGTTCGTATCCAGGATTCGGCTATTGTGGCGGCCGCCACCCTTTCGAATCGCTATATTGCCGATCGTTTCTTGCCGGATAAAGCCATTGATTTAATTGATGAATGCGCTTCCAAACTCAGAATTGAAATCGACAGTATGCCGGCTGAAATCGATGAGGTCCAGCGTAAAATTACCCAGGCCGAAATCGAACGCCAGGCCTTAAAAAAGGAAAAGGACCCGGCTTCAAAAGACCGATTGCAGAAGCTGGAATCCGAGCTGGCTGATATGAATGACGAGCTCACCCGAATGAAAGGCCACTGGCAAAATGAAAAGGATTTGATCCAGACGATTCGCAAAATTAAAGAGGCGCAGGAGCAGTTAAGTACTGAGGCTCAACTGGCTGAGAGAGAAGGTAATCTGGCCAGAGTCGCTGAGCTGAGGTACGGCAAAGCCCTGGAACTTGAAAAGCAGCTGGAAGAAGCCAATCAAAAACTTTCCGAGCTCCAGCAATCCAGCAAAATGCTCAAAGAAGAAGTTGATGACGAAGATGTCGCTGAAGTGGTTTCCCGCTGGACCGGAATACCGGTCAGCAAAATGCTGGAAGGTGAACGCGACAAGCTGGTGCATATGGAGCAGCGGCTTCACCGGCGGGTAATCGGCCAGGATGAAGCGGTGGCAGCGGTATCCAATGCCGTAAGGCGTGCCCGCTCCGGGCTGCAGGATCCCAACCGACCGATCGGATCCTTTATTTTCATGGGACCCACCGGTGTTGGCAAAACTGAATTGGCCAAGGCGCTGGCAGAATTTATATTTGACAGTGAACAGGCCATTGTTCGCATTGACATGTCCGAGTACATGGAAAAGCATTCCGTTGCCCGCTTGATCGGCGCACCTCCCGGCTATGTGGGCTATGAAGAAGGTGGATACCTGACCGAAGCCGTCCGTCGTCGACCCTATTCGGTGGTGTTGTTTGATGAAATCGAAAAAGCGCACCCGGAAGTCTTTAATATCATGTTACAAATATTAGATGATGGGCGTATGACCGACGGCCACGGCCGCACGGTTGATTTCAAAAATACGATTGTCATCATGACGTCCAATGTGGGCAGCCAGTATGTTCAGGAACTGGCCACATCCGATCGGAAGGAAATGGAAAAGCGGGTAACCGAAGCCCTGCGGTCCAGTTTTCGGCCGGAATTTTTAAATCGCATCGACGAGATTATTATCTTCCAGAACCTGACGACCGACGACATCCTCAAAATTGTCGATATTCAAATGAACCGGCTGGGCCGCCGTCTTGCTGACAGAAATATCGAGCTTATCTTAACCAATGGTACAAAAGAGCTCATCGCCCAAAAAGGTTACGATCCGATCTTTGGGGCCCGACCCCTGAAGCGCGTGATCCAGCAGTATATTGAAAACCCATTGTCTTTGGAAATCCTTGAAGGAAAGATTCCGGAAGGCGCCCGAATCAGGGCTGAAACCGATGGTGATAATATCGTTTTCAAGACGAATTAACGGTTAATTTTAAATGAAAACAGCCCGGCTCTCTGGGAGCCGGGCTTTTCTTTTGGGTGCTTAATTTTGAAAATCCTATTGTAATCTAAGGTTACCCGTCGTAATATCCATACGTTTGTTACAGGATATCAATTTCTTATGAGCCGCTCTCTACCCGAAAAATTGCGACGCTTTTATGATCTGTTTGCCGGCAGCCATCAGGTGCTGATCGTGATTAATGCCGATCCGGATGCCATCGCCAGCGCCATGGCGGTACGACGCCTGCTATGGCGCAAAGTGTCCAATGTCACCATTTCCAATATCAACATCATCAATCGACCGGATAATCTGGCCATGATAAGGCTGTTGGGCGTGAATCTGATCCCCTTTGATGATATCAAGGTGGATCAGTACAGCCGAATAATCATCGTAGACTCTCAGCCGGATCATAATGAAATTATGGCGAATCTGGAAGTGGATGTCATTATTGACCACCACCCGGATGCCGGTTTTAAAGCTCCGTTTGTGGATATCCGACCCCATTACGGCGCCACTTCCACCATTTTAACCGAATATCTGCGCTCAGCTAAAATCGTACCATCAGCCAAACTGGCGACCGGTTTGTATCACGGTATCAAAACCGACACCAATGATTTCAAAGGCAAAACCCAAATTGAGGATGTGCGTGCTTTTCAATATTTATTCCGCTACGCCAATATCCATCTGGCCCGCAAAATCGAGCAGGCTGACCTGCGTTTTGACCTTTTAAAGTACTTTAAAATAGCCCTGCAAGACATGCGGCGACGAAAAGGCAAAGTCTATGTCCACTTAGGCCCGGTGGTCAATCCGGATATTTGTGTGCTGATTGCCGACTTTTTTATGCGCATTAATACCGTCACCTGGAGTATCGTTTCCGGGATCTGCGATAAAAAGTTGACCATCATCTTTCGCAACGACGGTATTCGAAAAAATGCCGGCAAGGTCGCCAAGGAGGGGTTTGGCATGCTGGGTAATGCCGGAGGGCATAAAAACATGGCCCGCGCGGAAATTGCGCTTAGTGAACTGAAAGACCGCGTGGATGTGCGGGATGATAAAAAGCTGCTGTCCTGGATTATTGGGAGGACGGCCCGCCGCGCCGAACCCAAATAGCCAGGGGCTGTTATTCGTTATTGGTTATTGGTTATTTGAGTAGTCTTGAAATGCAGAGGCTCAAACCTAATAACTAATAACCAATAACAAATAACTGCGAATAGAAATTCACGAACAACAGATAAAGAAGAGGCCCGTTAAAGATGTCATCTGTCCAGTCAGGAATAAAAGTAACGATACTGGGATCGGGGACCTGTGTGCCGTCGTTGGCGCGCAGTTCCTGTTCGGTTCTGATGCAGGTCGGGGCCTCAAAGCTGTTATTTGATAGCGGCCCGGGCACCATGCGGCGGCTGCTGGAAGCCAACACCACTATCTTCGATTTGTCCCATGTCTTTTACAGCCATTTTCATCCCGACCACTCAGGTGAATTTGTTCCGCTGCTTTTTGCCACCAAATACCCGGACGGCAGTCGACGGAAAAGTCCCCTGACGGTTGGCGGCGGCCGTGGTTTGCTGAATTTTTATGAGGGATTGCAAAACGTCTACGGCCAGTGGATTGAACTGGCTCCCGGTCTGCTGGAGATCATCGAATTCGACAACAAAAATGCCGATGCAATAACATTTGAGGAATTTTCGGTTTACACCGCTCCGGTAAAGCATAACGAAGAAAGCATTGCTTTCCGCATTGCCAGCACTGATGGATATTCCGTGGTTTACACCGGAGATACGGACTACTGTGAGTCCATCATCGATCTTGCAAAAGATGCGGATTTGTTAATTTGTGAATGCGCCCTTCCGGATAAATTGCGGGTCCCCGGTCACCTAACCCCATCGCTGGCCGGAGAGCTGGCAACCAAAGCCGGCGTTGGCAACCTGGTCTTAACCCATTTTTATCCAGAGTGCGATCAAGCAGACATCGCGGCCGAATGCCGCAAGAGCTACGATGGCCAGTTGATTCTGGCCGAGGATCTGATGGAGTTGGAAATTAAAAGTTAATGGTTATTAGTTATTGGTTATTGGTGACGATCCTTGAAGACAAATAACTGATAACGAATAACAAATAACTGAGCGCATGCGATACTACCCGATAAACCTGGATATCAAAAACCGCCGGTGTTTAGTTGTCGGTGGGGGTGCCGTAGGCACCCGCAAAGTGAACACCCTGCTGGATTGTGGTGCCCGGGTGACGGTTGTCAGCCCCGATCCAACGCCACAGCTGCAAGAATTGGCCGCACAAGGAGCGATCCAATTAAAGCAACGCCCTTACCGCAACGATGATGTAGACAAGATGTTTCTGGTCATCGGGGCCACAGATGATGAACGCTTAAATCGGCAAATCAGCAACGATGCTGAGCAGCATAACACCTTGTGTAATATTGCCGATCGACCCGAGGTTTGTAATTTTATCCTTCCGGCCATCGTCCGTCGCGGAGATCTGGTGATAACAATTTCCACCTCAGGCAACAGCCCGGCCCTGGCCAAAAGGCTGCGACTCGACCTGGAGAAACAGTTTGGCGATGAGTACGCCGATTTTCTGCGATTAATGGGTGCCATTCGCGAGAAACTGTTAAGTCAGGCCCACGAGCCCGAGGCGCATAAAGACCTTTTCAATCAACTAATCGATAGGGATCTCATCGGACTGATCAAAGCAAACAACATCAAAGAAATCAATGCCCTGTTGCTGGACGTTTTGGGTGAAGGTTTTAAAATCGAAAACCTATTATAAGCTATCGCTTATAGGTTATGCCCGTTGAGCCGGTTGGCCGGTTAAAAAAGGCAGATTTTTTCCTGTTTCAACGGGCTAAACGGGCTCAACAGGCTCAACAGGCCAACCTGAATCGGAGTTTGAATGGAATCGATTATCCTCGTTTGCGTTTTACTGTACCTGCTAAGTTCGGTTGGATATTTAGCATATCTATTTATTCAAAAAGACTATCTGCAACGCGCCGGATTTTTTCTGCTGTTGATTGGGTTCTTATTTCACACCCTGACCATCGTTTATGCCTTTATTCAGAGCGGACACCTGCCGGTCAGCAATATGCACGAAACGCTATCTTTTGCGGGCTGGGCGATCGCCGGCGTATTTTTGGGCATAACCATTAAATTTAATTTAAAAATTTTGGGGATATTTGCAGCACCCATCCTGACCGTAATGATGATTGCCGTATCACGTCTTCCCAACGAGCCGGCGGCGGTAACCAACATTTTCAAAAGCTTTTGGCTAATCAGTCATGTGATCGTCATCTTCATCGGTGAAGCGGCGTTTGCCCTCGCCTGCGGGCTGGGGATTTTATATCTGCTTCAAGAAAATGAAATTAAAACGAAGAAACATCGATTCTTTTTTAAACGGTTACCGTCCTTAGAAATGCTGGATAACATCGGATACGTTTGTATCGCGGTGGGCTTTGCCATGCTCACCCTGGGACTGATCACCGGCTTTGTTTATGCCAAAGCGGTCTGGGGCCGTTTCTGGAGCTGGGATCCCAAAGAGGTCTGGGCCGGTGTCACCTGGCTGTTTTATGCTGTTTTGCTGCATGGACGGCTGACTGTCGGGTGGCGCGGGCGACGCTCGGCCATTATGGCCATCATCGGATTTGTGGTCCTGATATTTACCTTTTTAGGCGTCAATCTTTTTATGGAAGGCCATCACGAGGAGTTTACCAAATTTTAGGTTGGCCGGTTAGGCCCGTTGAGCCCGTTAAAAAAGGAGAAATATTTCATTTTCATTTTTTAACCGGCAAACGGGCTAACGGGCAACGGGCTCAACCCATAACCATTAAAGTAAAGCATTTTAAACATACTTTAGAACTTTGTGCCCTTGTGGTGAGAACAGTGCGAATTTAAACCACGAAGTGCACGAAGAACACAAAGAAAAAGATAAAAAAAACCTAACACCCTTCGTGATCTTCGTGTTCTTCGTGGTGAAAACCAAAAGTGATTAAAACCATAAATTGTTCAAGCTATGCTGGATATCGTATTACTGGGCATAAATCATAACACCGCTCCGATTGAGCTGCGGGAGTGTATCGCCTTTACAGAGGAACATTCGAAATCGGCCCTGCATTCGCTGATGCGAAAAACGTTCATCAAGGAGGCATTGCTTTATTCAACCTGTAACCGGGTGGAAGTATTGGTGGTTACAGACGATTGCGCCCGCGCGGTGGCGGAGACTAAACAATTTATCGCTGAATTCAATAAAATCCCGCTGGAGCAATTTGAAGGTGCCCTCTATGTCCATGAAGGCAATGAAGCGGTGCGACACGTGTTTCGCGTCGCCGCCAGCCTGGATTCAATGGTTGTGGGCGAGCCTCAGATTCTGGGGCAGATAAAAGCAGCCTACCGAACCGCGATAGAGGAAAAAACCTCCGGTGTCATTTTAAATCGCCTGCTGCACCGCACCTTTTTTGTTGCCAAAAAGATTCGCTCCGAAACCGGCATCGGTGATCGCGCGGTTTCCATCAGCTATGCCGCCGTTGAACTGGCCCGAAAAATCTTTGATGTGTTGGAAGGTAAAGAAGTTTTGCTCATCGGCGCTGGAGAAATGGCTGAATTGGCGGTTGAACACCTCATCCGCGGAAAGGTCGACCAGGTCTGGGTTGCCAATCGGACATTTGAAAACGGCGTTGAACTCGCCAAGCAGTTCAACGGTCAGGCCATTCGATTCGAAGAAATCCCCGAAAGTTTAAAAACAGTTGATATTATAATCAGCTCGACCGCATCTTCTGATTTTGTGATTCGACCCGATCAGGTTAAAGGCGTGATTCGCAAGAGAAAAAATCGACCCCTGTTTTTTATCGACATCGCCGTACCCCGGGACATCGATCCGGATATCAACCGCCTATCGAACTGCTATGTCTATGACATCGATGACTTAAAAGGCATTATCGATGAAAACATCGAAGATCGCCAGAAAGAGGCTATCAAAGGCGAACGCATGGTTGACGAGGCCGTCATTCGGTTTCGGGAGTGGTATGAAAGCCTCGATGTGGTTCCGACCATCATCGCTTTGCGACAAAAAATGACCGAAATTGCCGAAGCCGAACTTAAAAAAACCCTGCAGGCGAGCAGCCTCTCACAACAAGAGGCCGAGGCTATCCGGAAAATGGCGGATTCGCTGATCAATAAAATTTTACATGATCCCACCCAGTTTTTAAAACGCAACGGCATGCGGGAGGATAAATCCGTATACATTGATTCGGTCCGAAAACTGTTTAATTTAGACGAATAAAAAGCGTCTGTTGTCAGTAGTCGGTCGTCCGTTGGAAATTCATAAACCTTTCTATAGGGGATGCAAACTTTCTCTTGCAGCTTGCATTGGTTGCATACAACGGACAACGGACCACAAACGACGGACAACAAATTCGGAGGATTTGTTTTGAGCAAAACAGCATACCTATTTCCCGGACAGGGTTCTCAGAGCGTGGGCATGGGGGCGGAATTTTATCAAGAATACGATTTCGTGCGTGAAATTTTCGACATGGCCGAAGAAACGGTCAAAATGAATCTCACGAACCTCTGTTTTAAAGGTCCCATGGAAACATTGACCCAAACGGTCAATCTGCAGCCGGCGGTGACAACAGTGAATCTGGCGTGCCTGGCGGTTTTACAAAAAGAGGGGGTCGCTTATGATTTTTGCGCCGGCCACAGTCTGGGAGAATACAGTGCTTTAAATGCCACCGGCGTTGTCTCCGCTGAAGACACGCTAAAACTGGTTTATAAACGGGGCACTCTGATGCATCGGGAATCCACGAAAAACAAGGGCGTGATGTATGCCCTTGTGGGGCTTCCCATCGCTGAAGTCGATCATCTGGTTGCTGAAGTTCAGCCGCAAGGCATCGTGTCCGTGGCCAACCACAACAGCGAGCTGCAGATTGTCATCACCGGCTCACCGAAACCCGTTGAAAAGGTCGCAGCGCTTGCAGCCCAGAAAGGCGCCAAAGCCATACCGCTGAAAGTTAGCGGTGCCTGGCACAGTGCGCTGATAAAAGGTGCCGAAGATGAGTTCAACGCGGTTCTCGCAGAAATTAATTTTGGCGCCCCTGAAAAGGCTGTGGTATTAAATGTGACCGGCGATGTTGCTTCGGAAGCCGACGATATCAAAGCGTGTATGCAGCGGCAACTGTGCAGCCCGGTAAAATGGTACGATGCCATGGGCCAACTGGTCGCTCAGGAGGTTGATACGTTTGTGGAGGTCGGTCCCGGAAGGGTCCTGGTCGGCTTGCTAAAAAAAACTTTACCAACGGATTATCCGGCAAAAATATTCAATGTCAGTAATATGAAGCAGCTTGATACGTTTTTCAAGGAGACCGCATAATCCGGTAGTGCCCTTCAGAACGCACAAGATATTGATATACAACAGAAATATTTCACTAGCGGGTCATTAAGCCCCCTGGTCTTTTGAGGCTGCCGTCTGGTTGCGACCGATGCAGGGGTTTTACGGTTGGCTTGCATGGCCGATTGTATGTAAAAGCTATTTTTCAGCAATCGCGGTGGCGGCTTACGGCTGCCAGACGTACTTCAAATCAGCTGAAAATATGACATAAGTAGCTAAAATAGCTAAAGTTATTGAGCTATAAGACCGATATCATCTTTATCATGGATATGAATCATATGTTGTCGCCTGGGAGCAGAGATGATATAATCGCTAAATATCTGAAAAACACAATTAATACTTTACAGGCAAAATGAGTTGTGCTAATGAAAGCAATTTTTGAAAGTCATTATATGCACGGGAAAGACTAGGGGTTACATTATGAAAAAGAAAGACAAAGACTATTTTAAAAAATTGCTCACAGATTGGCTGGAAGAGCTTTTGGACCAAGCTGGAGATACCGTATCCGGTATGACTGTACCAAAAGAAAATTTTCCGGACCCCACCGATCGTGCCGCACTTGAAGCTGATCGCAATTTCATGCTGCGAATACGAGATAGAGAACATAAATTAATCAAGAAAATCAAAGAGGCCATCGGCCGCTTGGAAAATGATACTTACGGTATTTGCGAATCCTGCGGCGAAGAAATCTCGTTGAAACGGCTAAAGGCTCGACCGGTTACGACTCAGTGTATTGACTGTAAATCCAAAGAGGAGGCGTTAGAAAAGGCTCTTGGATTATAACGATGATCTGGGGATCGATCTTCATATACACTCAACTGCCTCAGATGGCTCCCTGACACCAGCATCAATTCTCGACCACGCCCAGAAGCTGAATCTTGCCGCAATTGCCATCACGGACCACGATTCAATCGACGGATCCAAGGAGGCTTTGCGGCTCGGTATACCCCCCTCTCTACAATTTTTAACCGGTGTTGAAATCAGTGCCGCCCACCCTCCGTTTTTTCCAGGCTCCGGCAGTTTTCATATTCTGGGGTATGGCATCCACCTTGACGATCCGGTCTTAAATCAAACCCTCAAGAAACTCCAGGAAGCCAGAAAAAACCGTAATCCTAAAATTGTCCGGCGACTGAATGAACTGGGTTTCCGGCTCTCAATAGAAGACGTCGAGAAGATAGGGGGTAAAGGCCAGATCGGCAGACCTCACATCGCCTGTGCTTTGATGAAAAAGGGCTATGTGTCGTCTATTGGTGAAGCCTTCGAAAAGCTTTTAGGAACTACAAAGCCCGCGTATGTCGGCAAGGAGCGCATCGGGTGCGAGGATGCCATCGACATGATTCGCAGTGCCGGGGGCATCGCGGCATTAGCGCATCCGGGTCTTCTGGCGATTGCAGACGAACGCCAGATGGGAGCGCTTATTCGAAATTTAGTTGACATGGGAATGCGTGCTATTGAAGTATATTATCCGCAGCACACCAAAGAACAGACAAAACAGCTGGCCCAACTATCAAAACGGTATGATCTTCTGATGACCGGCGGAACAGATTTTCACGGAGCCCTGACGCCTGAAATTCAAATGGGATCCGGAGAAGGAAATTTGTTTGTCCCCCTGAAGGTTTATGAGACGTTAATAGGTGCTCAATCATAGGTGCTGGATAAAATGGATACCGATAATTCGCTCGAGATCGAAGAAAAGCTTGGCTATCAATTTCAATTAAAAGAGTTGCTGGCCGAAGCCTTAAGACACAGCTCATATGTCAATGAGCAGCCGGAGTCAGATATGCGGGACAACGAGCGTTTCGAGTTTCTCGGCGACGCAGTGTTAAACCTTATCGTTGGCCACATTTTGATGGAACGCTATCCGCATTTGAAAGAAGGCGACCTTTCGAGAACCCGGGCCAATTTGGTCAATGAGACCCAGCTGGCCGCTATGGCACGCACCATAAACCTGGGATCTCATCTCAAATTGGGCAAAGGTGAAATCCAAACCAATGGGATGGAAAAAAATTCCATTTTAGCCGGAGCCTATGAAGCGTTAATAGCCGCTCTTTATCTGGACAGCGGATTTAAAGTGACGTTTAGCATTATCGAAAAAAATTTTGTGCCCATTCTCGATCAGGTGCATTCGGCCAGCGACAGTTATGACTACAAAAGCCGTTTGCAGGAATGGGTACAGGAGCAACATGGCGCCATACCGAAATACAACATTGTTGACGAAAAGGGACCGGATCACGATAAAACCTTTTGGGTGTCCGTAACGGTTTTTGGGATTGAAGCGCAGGGCACCGGCAAAAATAAAAAAACGGCCGAACAGGATGCGGCCCGCAAGGCATTAGAGCAGTTAAACGAGGGGTCGTAATTCAGTGTCACTTAAGCCAATTTCAGACTTTATCCATATTTCTATAGCTGCTGGCTGCTCGCTTCTTGCTTCTGGCAGTTAGGAGCCTGCAACTGCAAATTCTTATCAAATCAAAGGGCCTCCACTTCTGAGCGTTTGTATGTAACCAATGGAAAAAAAGATCGAAAACCCGCCACTACCAAAAGCCAGTCGCCAGATGCCAGTGACCAGTGACCAGCTTCCAGTCGCCAGTGGCCAGCAGCCAGCAGCCAGATGCCAGATGCCAGATGCCAGCCTGCGGCGAGCCACTCTCGGCCTGAGCTCGAGTCGAAGGCAGCCGAGCTGCAACCGCCTGTTTATTGTGCCGGTATTCCTGCCCCATGCCGGTTGTCCCCACCGATGTATATTTTGCAACCAGTCTTCTATTACCGGCACCCGTTCAACGCCGGAATGCAAAGATATCCACCGTCACATCGACACCTTCTTAAACTTCAGACATAAACAACGCCGGTTTGTTCAGATTGCCTTTTTTGGTGGCAATTTTTTCGGCATCCAAACACCGACCATGAAGCGTCTGCTGGCACTTGCAACTCAATACATAACCGCAGGCCAAGCGCACAGCATTCGTTTTTCAACCCGACCGGATACCATTACGCGTCAACGCTTGGCATCTATTAAAGATTTTCCCGTATCCACCATTGAGCTGGGTGTTCAATCCATGGATGACAACGTGCTGAAACGCAGCAATCGCGGCCATACGGCTGCCGATACCATCAAAGCCGTGCAACTCCTCAGGGAATTTGGATATGAAGTGGGGGTACAGCTAATGGTGGGCCTGCCGGGCGATGACGTTCAATGCCTGCAAACCTCGGCTCGAAAAATCGCCCGCTTGAAGCCGGATTTTATCCGCATCTATCCGACGGTGGTTCTGTCCGGCAGCCCCCTGGCAACTTTATATAAAAAAGGAATTTATGTTCCTTTGAGCCTTGCAGAAGCGGTGAGCCAGACAAAAGAGTTGTACCTGCTGTTTAAAGGTGAAAACATTCGTGTCATCCGCATGGGTCTTCAAGCATCAGAGGATTTGCAGAACGGATCAACGATTTTGGCCGGTCCCTACCATCCGGCCTTCGGGCATCTGGTGTATGGCAAGATGTTTTTGGATATGGCTGTGTTGGCAATTAAATCGAAAAATCTAAATGAGGATTCCGTTGTCCTGCACGTTCATCCGCGCAGTGTTTCCAAAATGAGAGGCCAAAGAAATGAAAACATCAAAACGCTTTGCGGAAAATTGCATCTCCAATCAATAGACGTTGTCGCGGATGAATCATTAAGACAAGATCAATTGAAAGTAAGCGCCCTGTCCCGTAACTCGGATAAGGTCAGTCCTGCTTTTCTAAATTATCGGTGATGGCAAGGAAAATATCCGTATCCCGAATCAGGCCCACCGCTTTATCACCGTCATATACCGGCAGCACGCTTACATCTTTTTGAACGATTATTCGAAGTCCCTCCTCCACGCTGGCAGACGCATCAATGGTGCCTTTGACATTCAGCATAATATCTTTGACCATCAATTTTTTGCCCAATCCGCCGATTTGCGGGTAATAATTCTCAAGAAAACACCTGAAGTCCAATATACCCAACAACCTATCTTTTTCATCCGTCACCAGAACAGTGCGGGGACCCACTGTGGTGCTCATGCCGCCATCCAATTGACAAAATGATGTTCGCAATGAAAGGGCCGCTTCCCGCAAAGTGGCCTCCGGGTTAATCGTTGCGTAATTTTCGATGGGAATCATGCGCTCTTTGATTGTCAGATTTAATGCCATGACTTTCCCCCTCTCTGTAATGTTGGCTGAACGAGAGCCAATAAACAACTCACACGGACCTGACTTAGATGGAGATGATAGAATCGTTTGCTTTTCACACCAAGCATTTGAAATTATCAACCGGTTCCGGGTGACCCGGCGACCATATCCTTATCCGGGTAATTCAGTCGTTTTCAGCAAGTGCTCCTCGAGGAATCTAATTTCCTCGATACCGGATATCAAAATCTGCGGGTCGGTCTGCAATTCTTCCTCAGAGATTTTATCTTCATAATCGATTTGGGACAGCATATGTTTGATACAGTTGAGTCGCGCCAATTTTTTATTGTCGGATCGAATAATGGTCCAGGGGGACAGGGTTCGGTTGGTTTCGTTGAGCATCTGGAACTTTCTGACGGTGTAATCATCCCAGAGTTCCTGAGCCATTCTATCCACCGGAGAGATTTTAAAATGCTTTAATGGATCGGTTTCACGCGAATCAAACCGGCGCAGCTGTTCACTCTTGGACACCGAGAAGAAAAATTTGAACAACTTTATGCCGTCCTTGACAAGCATCTCTTCAAGCAACGGAACGTCCTTTAAAAAGCGCTTGTTTTCCTCATCGCTGCAGAACCCCATGACGGGCTCAACCATGGCGCGATTGTACCAGCTGCGGTCGAAAAGCACGATTTCACCGGCCGCCGGTAGATGTTGAATATAGCGTTGAAAATACCACTGCGTCCGCTCCTTGTCACTGGGCGATAATAAGGCCACAACGCGAGTGCCCCGTGGATTCAGATGTTCGGTAATCCTTTTGATCGTGCCGCCTTTTCCGGCCGCATCCCGCCCCTCAAATAACGCCAGGATTCGCAGCCCATTGCTTTTGATGTACTTTTGCATCTTCAGCAGCTCGATTTGCAGCCTGTGCAGTTCATCTTCGTATTCAAGGACGAATTTTTTGACCCAAACCGGTACGCGGCCTTTCTTCTTGGGCTTGTCCTTATTCTTAAAGGCCGTGTGTTCAATCAGCTTCTTTTTTATCTTTTTGTTCTTATTTTTACCCTTCGGCTTCAGCTCCTGATCTTCCTTTGAGGCATGATCATCGGCTGCCGAAATGGGTTCCGCTTTTTGCAGGTTAGGATCGCTGGATTTTAATTCCTTAATATTCTCTTTTCCCATTTTGCTACCCTCCAGTTGATGGGTTCAATTTAATTTTTTACCAACCCTGTACATTTTGGTGTAAATACCGGGCAGTTTTTGTTCTTTAAGACTCTTAACAACATCTTCTACCGCATAAGGGATTCGAAAATGTTCTACGGCAATTTTCCCGGAAGCGACTTTGAGAATGGCAAAAGAGGGCCGAGTATCGCCGTCAAACATACGCCCCACGCTGCCGGGATTGATAAAATGGACCCCATCGACAATCTTATAATAGGGGACATGTGAGTGGCCCATGATCTGAACCTGATATACCGAGTCCTTGGCCAGTTGCTGAAACCGGCTCTCAGGGGCCGTGGGAAACAGCTCCTCATCCCGATCATCACGGGTTCCATGAAATACC
>JASFEV010000073.1:0-17026 GCA_050124655.1 Desulfobacterales bacterium | reverse complement strand
AGAAACGGGGCGTGGCCATTAACGTGCCGGAATGGATTATGGAAAATTGCATTCAATGCAACCAGTGTTCCATGGTATGCCCCCATGCCAGCATCCGACCGGTGCTGCTGACCGAAGCGGAGCTGGCCGAAGCCCCTGATGGCTATGAGGCTAAAAAGGCGGTGGGCAAAGATCTGAAAGATTACTATTTCAGGATCCAGGTCGACACCCTCGACTGCATGGGATGCGGCAACTGTGCCGATATCTGTCCCGCCAAGAAGACCGCGCTGGTCATGAAGCCGCTGGAGACGCAGACACCCCTGCAGGTTCCGTTTCATGAATTCAGCGTGGAACTGCCGGTGCGTGACGATCTGGTCAGCCGCACCACGGTCAAAGGCAGTCAGTTCTGTCAGCCATTGCTTGAGTTCTCCGGCGCCTGTGCCGGCTGCGGGGAGACGCCTTATGCCAAGCTGTTAACCCAGTTGTTCGGTGAGCGCATGGTGATTGGCAATGCCACGGGATGCAGCTCCATCTGGGGCGGTTCGGCCCCGGCCGTGCCCTATTGTGTCAATGAAGACGGCTTTGGGCCCACCTGGGGCAATTCCCTGTTTGAGGATCCGGCTGAGTTCACTTACGGTATGTTTTTGGGTGCCTTGCAGCAACGGCAAAAAGCGGCCCAATTAATGCGGACAGCGTTAAAGACGGATGTTGCCAAAGAAATCAAAGATGCCATGCAGGGCTGGCTGGACAATTTCAAAAATGCGGCGGGATCCCGGCAATACGGTGACCAGCTTAAAGCGCTGCTCAGCCAGCAAAACGGCGACAAGCTTCTGGCTGAAATTGCCCAATACGCCCGCCTGTTCACCAAAAAATCCTATTGGGTATTTGCCGGCGACGGGGCTGCCTATGATATTGGCTTCGGCGGGATTGATCATGTCCTGGCAACCGGCGAAGACATCAATATTCTGGTGATGGACACCGAAGTCTATTCCAATACCGGCGGGCAGTCCTCAAAGGCCACACCCACCGGATCGGTCGCCAAATTTGCGGCTTCCGGCAAAAAGACACCTAAAAAGGACATGGGGCAGATGATGATGTCCTACGGCTATATCTACGTTGCCAGTGTGGCCATGGGCGCCAATAAGCAGCAAATGATGAAAGCCATTGTGGAAGCTGAAAGCTACGACGGGCCCTCCATTATTCTGGCGTATTCGCCCTGTATTAATCAAGGAATTCTGGCCGGCATGGGCAAGAGCCAGGAGGAAGAAAAATTGGCGGTGCAGTCCGGCTACTGGCCGTTGTACCGCTATAACCCGATGCTCAAGGACGAAGGGGAAAATCCCTTTATCCTGGATTCTAAAAAACCCGACGGCAGCCTGCGCAAATTCCTGGAAGGTGAGATCCGGTTTGCATCCTTAAAGCGGACCTTCCCGGAGGAGGCCGATAGGCTGCATGCCGAACTGGAAGAACAATTTAACACACGCTATGAAGATCTGGCGCTAATGGCCGATCCAACCAGCGTGTGCCCGGAACCGCCGGCTGAAGAAGCGGAAGCCGCCGAATGAAAGTTCGCTAAGGGGATAAAAAAAACGAAAAGTGAATAGCTGAACAAGCAATTGAACCGTTGAAATTTTCCACCACAAAGAACACGCACCCGCCCGCCTCGCCTGAGCGGCTCGCGATGGCGGGCGTGGGAAGCACGAAGATTCTATAACTTATTTACGAATTTTTACTTCGTGTCCTTCGTGGGCGTCGTGGTAAAAATAAAACTTTTTTCGTCACCACAAAGAGCACGAAGATACACGAAGATTCTAATAAACCAACAAAAGAGCTCTTACTTCGTTTCCTTCGTGAGCTTCGTGGTAAAAACGAGCTAAGGTTAATCATAAAGGGTTTTTAAACCAGCAGGCCGTTTGATTGCTCAAACGGCCTTTTTTTTGGACATTTTCTTGTGCATAATTTTATCCTTGCAAGCGTTTACAAAACCCCTTTGGGGTAACATAATAAATGATAATTATTTGTCGGATATATGCAATAGGATATCCTCATTTGAAATATAGTGACCGTTCGTCTGCTTAACACAATCGGCGTGCACGCTGATACAAAGGAAATGTCCATGCGCATACTGTTAATCCTATGCTTTCTCGTTCTGGCAGCAACCCCGTCTTCGGCTCACGGCGATGAGCCGATCGAAGCATTGCAAAAAGGCGTTGATGAGGGCTTGCGATTATTGCAAGGCCCCAGAGCGAATGATCCGGATTCAAAAGAAATAGAGCAGCAGAAACTGCGCCTGATTTTAGAGCAACTTTTTGATTTCTATGAATTTTCTAAAAGGGTGCTGGCCTCGAACTGGAACGATTTTACCCCCTCGCAGAGAGAAGCCTTTGTCGAGGTATTTACCGAATTTTTAGGTAAATTTTATATGGGTAAATTGCAGGAAAAATACAAAGACGAAACGCTTATCTTTGAAAGTCAGGAATACAAATCACCTTCCCGGGCCCGGGTCAATATCAGAGTCGTCTGGAAAGGGCAGAAAATACCGCTTGCGCTTTTGGTGATCAAACGCAAAGGGCAATGGAAAGTTTACGACATCCAGTTTTTCGGTGTCAGCGCGGTGCGCAACTACCGGGCCCAATTCAATTCGCTGTTGCGCAAAGAAACACCGGACCAGGTGATTGAGCGTGTGCGCGAGAGAATCAGAAAAATAGAGAAAAAAAAGAAACCGGTTGAGTACCCGGAAGCCCCAAAAGGTTG
Organism: Desulfobacterales bacterium; assembly: GCA_050124655.1. Taxonomy (GTDB): domain Bacteria; phylum Desulfobacterota; class Desulfobacteria; order Desulfobacterales; family JAHEIW01; genus JAHEIW01. Next base: position 14,293 of record JASFEV010000073.1, on the reverse strand, counting down.
ACTTGCAGTCGGCAAACTGACTATGTTCAGCTTTGTAGTCTATATTTGTCGGAATATTCCATATTCTACCACAAAGGTTGAATTTTGTACTGCCGCGAAGAAGCCAAGAAACTAAAAAAAAATTCAGTATTTCGTTATGCTTTCTGTCTGGTGGCATTTTTTCAAATATATCAGGTTATAAACCAGGCAAATTCCCGCGGCCTTAAATCTTACTTATTCTTTTTAAAATAACCGCCATGATCGAAAATCGAAACAGTACCCTGAAATCCTTCCTGTTTAAGAGGCGGTTTTTCTTTTTGCTGATCATGCTTTTAGCCATGCTGGTGATTGTGCCTTTTCTCGGGGACTACAGCCGTTTTCAATTTGTGGTCGATATAGTTGTTACCGGCATTTTCATTGCTGCCATGTATGCCATCAGTGATAAGAAATACAATTTGTTTTTAGCCCTTTTCTTGGTTATCCCGATGTTTGCTGACATTTGGGTCGATTATTTTTCAAGCGCTGAGAAGACTTTAGTTGTTTCTCAGATATGTGGAATTTTATTCATTGGATTTGCGATTTTCAATATCATTCATTTTATGCTTAAACAAAAAGAAGTAACCCGGGAAATGATCTATGCCGCCGTGGTCGTCTATTTGCTGATGGCGTTGCTGTGGTCCAATGTATATCAACTGCTTGAAACCTTTGCGCCCGGATCCTTTGGAAGGCCCGATGGCCAGATGCAAAACGACCGGCTCCTTTTTTTGTATTTCAGCCTGGTGACCATCACCACCCTGGGCTATGGTGACATGACACCCTTGACGGATCGGGCGGCCGGGCTGGCCTCGGTTGAGGCTCTCACCGGTCAGATCTATTTGGTGGTGCTGGTGGCCTGGCTGGTGGGCATGCATGTGTCTAAGCGGTCGAAGTAAAACCATATGGCCCGGCATCAAATAATGATTTGCTGCAATTGATGAATATTATGCGGCAAAGGAAGGCATAAAATGAGAGCGCATATGATCATCGTGGTGTTTTTCAGCTTTTTGAGTGCATCTGTAGGGCTGGCTGATGAGTGTATCGAGGGTGATTGTGTCAACGGGTATGGCACCCTGGTAACCAGCACCGGCCAAAAATTCATCGGTCATTTTAAGGACGGCCTGCGCCATGGGAAGGGCGTTTTCATTCTACCCGGCGGCCGCAAACTCGAAGGCACCTGGCAGGATAATGAAATTGTAGAAGGTACGTATACCAAGCCGGATGGTACCCGCTATTCAGGCCAGTGGAAATACCGCGAACGAAATGGCCGGGGTGAGCTGACCTTTCCGGACGGCCGTCACTATATTGGTGAGTTTAAAAGCGATCAGCGCCACGGCAAAGGCACGCTTTGGTATCCGGATGGCCGCAAGTATGAGGGCGACTTTCAATTCGGCGAACGCACCGGACAGGGCACGATGACCTATCCCGACGGGCGAAAATACAGCGGTGGATTTGAGAACGGTGAGTGGTCCGGCCAGGGGACCCTCACTTATCCGGACGGTAAAACGCAAAGCGGTGAGTTTAAATACGGGGAGTTTATGGGCGACAAGTGACGGGTTGCGGGTTACGAGTTACAGGTTGCGAGTATAGAGTAGTATATGTCGAGGACGAGCACGAGGACGACGACGAGGACGATATCTGATGCGCTTAATCGTTCTTGTCATCCTACTCGTCCTCGTACTCGGTTGCCATTCATCCAAAGGTCAGAAGCCGGCAGCCAATAGCCAGAAGCCGGGCAAAGCAAACCGGGTGTTGATTAACATATGATTTGTTAAAACAAAACGGGATGATCTTGCCCGAATGCATAGCCGGGCAGATCATCCCGTTTTTTTCATCTACTAATAACCAATACCTAATAACCCATAACAATCCGGTTTTTCATAAAAACCGGATTATGGTAGCCGATTTAGCCAGTCCGCGTTCAGTAACCATCTCATTTTTAGTTCTTCCAGCAAACCGGTACTATCGGCGATATCCAGATAATTTTCGACCCAGTTGACCAGCAACGGGTCACCGGCCGGTACCGCGACTCCGATGGGCTCGTAGGTAAGGGTGGTCACAACCGATAGTAAGCCTTGACCCGGATAGCGGAAAACCGACACCACGGCAATCGGATAATCCGCCACCATGGCATGGACCTTATCATCGAGCACCATTTTAACGGCCTCGTCATAGTCTTTGGCTTTAAACAGCTGGGCCTCCGGCAGGGCGGCCTCGACAAATGCCTGGCTGGTGGAACCTTCCAAGGCAACCAGTTTGGTATTTTTAGCGTCAATATCCTCGGCTTCGTCGGCTGCGGCAATGGTTTTGGTTTTGGTCAAAAAGGCTTTGCCGGAGATAAAGTAGGGTCCTACAAACGCCACTTTCAGGTTGCGTCCGGGGGTAATGGTCATGTTGGAAATAATCATGTCGATCTTACCCGTCTCCAGGGCCGGCAGCAGTTCAGCAAAAGGCATTGTCTTTAGCTCGGCTTTGACCCCCATGGCTTTTGCCATGGCCCGCGCCAGATCGACTTCATAGCCCATCAGTTCGCCTTCCTTGGATGTCATGTTCAATGGCGGCATATTGCCGGTCATGCCCACTCTCAGCGTGCCGCTTTTCTGGATGCGGTCGATGACCGGTGTCGCCGAAGCAATGGCGGTGTTGCTGTTGGTCTGGGCGCAACCGATTAAAAACAGCAGCAAAGAAACAGCAATCATTAATTTTTTCACATTTATTTTCATAATTCTCCTCTCTTTCACCCTTTTTATTTTCTCATCTTTTTGTATGCATTGATCAGCCCGTTGGTCGAGCTATCATGGGTATTCACCGGTTTATCATCTGCCAGCTCGGGAAAAATTTTCTTGGCCAGCTGTTTACCGAGCTCAACCCCCCATTGATCAAAACTGAAGATGTTCCAGATCACGCCCTGGACAAAAATTTTATGTTCGTACATGGCGATTAAACTCCCCAGGACTCCTGGGGTCAGTTTTTCGAAAAGAATGGAGTTGGTGGGGCGATTACCCTCAAATATTTTATGGGGTAGCAGTTTTTGAATTTCTTTATCGGTTTTGCCCTCTTTTTGCAGCTCTGCGATCACTTCTTTTTGGGTCTTGCCGTTTAAAAGGGCTTCGGTCTGAGCGAAAAAATTCGATAACAAAATCTGATGATGTTCATCCAAGGGGTTGTGGCTGACGGCCGGGGCTAGGAAATCGGCTGGAATCAATTTGGATCCCTGATGAATGAGCTGGTAAAAGGCATGCTGGCCGTTGGTCCCCGGCTCGCCCCAGATGATCGGCCCGGTCTGGTATTCGACTTTTTGACCCTCACGATCACTTGATTTGCCGTTGCTTTCCATGTTGCCCTGCTGGAAATAGGCCGGGAAGCGATGCATATATTGATCATAAGGCAGGATGGCTTCGGTTTGGGCCCCGAAAAAATTATTATACCAGATACCGATTAAGGCCAGCAACACCGGAATGTTTTTGTCAAAAGGCGCTGATTTGAAATGCTGATCCATGTCAAAGGCGCCCCGTAAAAGGGCCTTGAAGTTTTCGTATCCAATATAGCAAGCGATCGATAAACCGATGGCCGACCATAGGGAATAGCGTCCACCCACCCAGTCCCAGAAAACAAACATGTTTTCCTTATCGATGCCGAATTGTTCGACCGCCGCGGTGTTGGTTGAAATGGCCACAAAATGACGGGCGACGTGCTCTGGGTCCCGGGCGGCATCTAAAAACCAGCTCCGGGCGGAAAACGCATTGGTCATGGTCTCCTGGGTGGTAAACGTTTTGGAGGCGATCATAAAAAGGGTGGTTTCAGGGTTCAAATCCTTTAGGGTTTCGGCGATGTGGGTGCCGTCGACGTTGGAAACAAACTGCACGTTTATGTTTTCTTTGGCATACGGCCGCAAGGCCTCCGTGACCATCAGCGGTCCCAGGTCAGATCCGCCGATGCCGATATTGACGATATCGCTGATTTTTTTGCCGGTATACCCCTGCCAATCTCCCGCAATCACCTGGTTGGAAAAATCTTCCATCTGCTTTAAAACGGCGTTGACCTGCGGCATGACATCCTGACCGTCGACCATAACCGGGGCGTTGTCTCTATTGCGCAAGGCCGTGTGCAAGACAGCCCGATTTTCGGTTTCATTTATTTTTTTTCCGGCAAACATGCTGTCGATTGCTTTAGATAGGTCACATTCTTCTGCCAGCGCAATCAGGGATTTGAGAGTTTCTTCTGTGATCCTGTTTTTGGAGTAATCGACAATCATGTCGTTAAAGCGGATGGACAATTTATCGAATCTCCGGGGATCCTCGGCGAACAGAGTGCGCATGTGAAGATCTTTCATCTTCTCGTAATGACGACAGAGGTTCTGCCAGCTTTTTGTGGTCGTCGGATTCTTTTTGGCAAGCATTTGTTAACTCCCAGTAGGCACAATTGTTATATCATAATGCTTCTTTTCACTTTAACAAGTCGCTTCAGTCTCTTTAAATTGCGAAGCGGTCATTTCGTTCTTATGTTCGAACATGTGGATTCAATCTATCGAAAACGGCTATCTATCCCCGATCAAAGCGGAATGAATTATCAGTCTGCCTCCGGCGGATGCACTGCCTGAATGTATTAGGGAGCGTTGCGAAAGAAGAGCCATCGTCTCTTCATGGTTTCGCGGCACGAGGTTAAATTTACTTTGAATCCATTAATCCTATGGACCAGATTGCCCCATCGATGAATACCATCTTAAAAAATCAAAAGATTGAAATTATCGCTGATGCCGAAGCCATGAGCAGGGCGGCGGCTGAATTGCTCATCGAGCACATAGCGGAATCACTGCATACCCAAGAAGTGCATAGCATCGCTTTGTCCGGCGGCGCCACACCGCGCAGGCTGTATGCCCTGCTGGCCGATGATCGCGATCTGCGCAGACAGATTCCCTGGGAGCGGATCCATTTTTTTTGGGGCGATGAGCGCCACGTTCCACCGGATCATCCGGACAGTAATTACCGCATGGCTGACACTGCCCTGCTGTCCAAAGTACCGGTCCCAAAGGCGAACATCCATCGCATACCGGCTGAAAATCCTGACGCTGCTAAAGCCGCAGCGGATTATGAGCAGGAAATCCGCCGGTTTTTTAACATCGAATCCGGGCAGGTGCCGCGCTTTAATTGCGTGCTGCTGGGCATGGGATCGGACGGCCATACCGCATCCCTTTTTCCCGGCACAGCAGCTCTTGCGGAGACCCAGCGGCTGGTGGTTTCCAACTGGGTCAAAAAATTTCAATCATACCGCATAACCCTCAGCCTCCCTGTAATTAACAATGCCGCTTATATCCTATTTCTTGTCGCCGGCCGGGAGAAGGCGGATACACTCAAGGCCGTGCTGGAAGCTGATTCGAAAACGATGCGGTTCCCTGTGCAATACATAAAGCCCACCCATGGCCAATTAACCTGGCTGTTGGATCGGCCTGCGGCCAGTCGCCTGAAGACGGGTAATTAGGCATTTTTTGCTGCGTGAATTTAACAATTCTAAAGAACATAACCAACGAATGCCACCACAAGTGATGAACTGACGGTAAAATCTGCAAATGATCCCAATGCGGTCTGAAAGACCGGGGTAGCATCGGTTAAAAAGCCCTTTAATCCCAATTCCTCTATGCGCGTCACCATAAGAACGACGATGGTTCCCCAGAGTGGGAATAAGGCGGTGATCAGTTTTTTGATCGGCATCGATGGCGCTTTGTCTATGAATTGTTCAGACGCCGGGGCGAGTCCGATCCCTTTTTTTGATAATAATATGGAAGCCAGCAAACCGAACATGCCACCAACGATGGCCGGAAATTCGTAGTTAAATCTAGCCAGCAGGACATACGGCAAAACACAGCTGAGGATCGACAGATAAATAAATACCAGATTCTGCTTTATTTCCCGCCATGGTACCACAAATCGCAGGGCAATAAGCGGTATGAACAGCGCAGCCACTGCATTCATCATGGCTGAAGTAAAGCTGATATCCCGAATGATATCGTCAGCGAGTCCCAGCCCGCCTAAACCAAACCAGGTAGGGGTACCGACAGCGCCAAAAGACACCGGCACGGTGTTCATCATCAGGCAAAGAATGGCCACCTTCAGGGGGTCAAATCCCAAACCCACCAGTATCGGTGCCGCCAGGGCAGGCGGGGTTCCAAAACCACTGGCCCCCTCTATCAGAAAAGCAAACGCCCAGCCGATAATCATCAATTGGGCGATGCGGTTGCCGCTGATGGTGTTAAGCCAGGCCCTGATAATGTCCATGCCGCCGGAATGCTCCATGGTTTTAAATAAGAAAATGGCGCCCCAGATAATCAGGATCGGCGTCCAGGCCGTCAGTAATCCATTGACCACAGTGGCATTGATTAAATTCGGATCGTGGCCGAAATAGATCAGTTTAATGCCATATACCAGGGCAGCCGCAACCGGCAGGGCTACATGCGACGAAACGCTGTTTTTTTTCGTCATCATGTAGATCAGGACAATAATGGGAGAACTGGCGACTAACAGGTCCATCATTTCCAGGTCTTTTGCAAATGCTCACACCACAGTTGATCTGGCGGCAATCGCTTAGGCGATAAAAGATTCATTTTTACCACGAAACTCACGAAGGACACGAAGACAGAAATCTAGTGTCGTGTCCCAGAAATTATTTACAATATTTTTCCAATTGCCAGAGTCATTGCGAGGAGTGCAACGACGAAGCAATCTGATTAAAAAGCCATGGTGTTCATGCGTCAAAGCCGAAGCGATTGCTTCGCTTCGCTCGCAATGACGGTTTTGGCGCCGCATATTTATTAAAGAAACTTAAGGTACACGACACTAAATGCATTGTCATCGCTCAGACGAAAAATGCCTTCTCATCCGTGATGGCCGGAGACGCATTTTTTATGGCTGGCTCAGATCCAATATCTCCATGCGGTTGTTGCGATAGGGATGTTTTTCTGAAGGCCCTTCGGTCATGACCACTAAATCACCGCTTTCTCCGATAATTTGCAGCCAGTTGCGGACCCATTGCTTCCAGTCATCCGGATGGTCCTGCTCACAAACCGGCTGAACGCCGTATGAAAATTGCAGATCCTGGCAGGTTTTTTCAACGCGGCTAATGGCGGTAATCCAGACCGGCAGTCTAAACCGCGTGATTCTTCTGGCGGTCGCACCGCTGCGGGTAGGTACGATGACCGTCGGTGGGGTGATCCGTTTCAGGGTGGTATCAACACTTAAGGCGATCAAATCGCCCTTATTGATCTGATCGCTTTCACGGCGTGATCGCAGTTGTCCTTCGATGGGATTATAGGTGCGATGCGGCTCGGTAGCCGCAGCAATCTTTGCCAGCATGGCGGTTGCATCCACTGGATACTCGCCCATGGCCGACTCGCCGGACAGCATCACACAGTCGGTGCCGTCCAGAATGGCATTGGCCACATCGGTGGCTTCGGCCCGGGTGGGACGGCGGCTGTGGGTCATGGACTCCAACATCTGGGTGGCGGTGATAACGGGTTTGCCGGCCAAATTGGCCATCTGCATAATATGCTTCTGGGCGATGGCTATTCTTTCGATGGGGATTTCAACGCCCAAATCCCCCCGCGCAATCATGATACCGTCGGATGCTTCCAAGATGCCGTCGAGGTGATCGCGTGCGCTGATGCGCTCGAGTTTGGCGATAATAAACGGATCATGACCGAGGTCTTTGGCGGCTTGGCGAACCGCGTGGATGTCTTGGCCGGTTTCCACAAAGGACTGGCTGACCGCATCCACACCATTTTCCATGGCCAATTTAAGGCATTCATGATCGTGATCCGTAAATGCACTGATACCCAGATCGATGCCCGGTAAATTAAGCCCCTTGCGGGATCTGAGTTGTCCGCCCACAAGAACTTTACACTCGACTTCCTGGCCCGCTACATTCATGACCGCCATTTCAATCAAACCATCGTTTAAAAACAAATTGTCTCCCGCTTTGACCGCTTCGTGCAGCCGTGCGAAGCTCACCGACACACGGCTCTGGTTGCCGATGATATCTTCGGTTGTCAGTGTAAAGAGATCATCGGGTGCCAATTGAATCGGCTCTTCTTCAAGTTCTCCGATGCGCATTTTGGGGCCGGGCAAATCGGCCATGATGGCCACCCGTTTTTCGACAGCCTTGGATGCAGCGCGAATTTTTTGAATGGTTTCCGCGTGGCTTTCAAAATCACCGTGAGAGAAATTAAGCCGCGCGATATTCATGCCGGCCCGGATCATTCTTTCCAAAACCTCCGGCGAATCCGAAGCCGGGCCGATGGTGCAGACAATTTTGGTTTTATTGGCAGGGAAGGGCATAGGTCATTTCTCCTCATAAAATCAGAAGACAGATGACAGAAAACGGAAGACAGAAAACTGTGATTTTATCGCAGATGAAATTTTGATTGATCTATGTATTTTTGGAATTCTGTCTTCTCACGCATTCACTCTGACCTCTGGCTTCTGACCTCTGTCTTCTGTGAAAATAATGGTGTAACCAAATTAGAAACTATTGCTCCGGCAGACCCAAATATTGCAAAATCCCAATTTTATATTTTTCCTTGAACGCCTTATCGATTTTCTGAATGGGATTAGCGCCTAAAAATTCCAATAAATTGAACAATTTTTCTTTGCGTTCGTTTTCATCGGATATGCTTTTTAAACCGATGATGTCCTCTTCGATTTCAAAATATTTTAGCTTATCATCGAGCGGCAGTTGCCAGAACAGCAAAAAGCCCCTATCGGGGAAATCGACCTCCAGCAGATTATAGCAATACTGCATCACATTTTTTTCCAAGCGCTCACGAAGTTTAATCATCTTTTCTTTTTCCGGTTCGATATTCTCCTTTTTAAACGGTTTGCCAAACACCTCAAAATACATCTTGATCTTGGGTTCGGTACCGGACGGCCGCACAGTTACCCGCAGGCTGGTTGTATCCGGCGTATTGTCCATATGGTAAACGAGCATATTGCGGGCCGATGTGTCGGTGGGCGACAGATGGGGCTGCGGTTCACCGTCCCGACGATCAATTTTTTGCTGGACACTGAAGTCTCCAAAAGCATCGATGCGGGTCTCCCGCAGGTGGTTCATAATCATCAATATTTGTTCCATGCCCTTAGCGCCCAACAACCTGATTTCTGTTAAGTAGTTGTGACAATAGCCGTAGCGGGCATAGATGTCGTCCAGATCATCCAGAAGCGTTTTATTGTTGTTTTTAAGTTCGGCGGCGTGCTCGCCCAACCATATCGCCGCACAGGCGGCATCTTTATCCCGGGCGTAATTGCCCGTCAAATAGCCGTGGCTCTCTTCGGTACCCATAATAAATTTATCGATTTGATTGTCGGCTTCAATTTTGTTCATGAGGTCACCGATATATTTAAATCCGACGAGCAAATCGCCGATACAACGGATACCATTATCAGTCGCTATTTTTTGAATTAATGAAGTGGTGACATCGGTTTTGATGATCACATTATCCGGATTGAGGCGACCCTGCGCTTTAATTTTTGAAATGGCATATTGGGAAAGAATGACGCCGATTTCATTGCCGCTTAAAAAGCGCCAGTCGCCGTTGTGTTTAAGCATCACACCGATTCGATCCGCATCCGGATCAGTGCTGAGCAAAATGTCGGCATCCATTTCTTTGGCAAACGGCAGCGAGTGGTCAAAGGATTCAACCACTTCCGGATTGGGTATGTTGAAGGTGACGTTTTCAAAGGCACCACTTAAATTGGAGGTTGCCGGATCGAGGGTAACATCGAAACCCAGTTTTTTGAGGATCGGATAAACCGATGTTAAGCCGGTTCCATGCAGGGGAGAATAGACCATTTTTAAGTTGCGTTCTTTAGAGAGCGATACCGGGCACACTGCCGAATAGTAGGCCTCATCAATTTCTTCTCCAACGATTTCGATGAGCCCTTGTTTTTTAGCGTGGTCAAACGACAGAGTTTTGATTTTTTTGACATTCTGGGTGACCTCATCCACCAGGTTCTGATCATCAGGCGGTATGAGCTGACCGCCATACTGATCATAGACCTTTTTACCGTTGTCGGTCGGCAGATTATGGCTGGCACTGAACATATCGCCGGAAGCAGCGTTTAGATGGCGGATGGTAAAAGACAGCTGGGGCGTGCTGCGCGTCCCATCGTACATATACACTTTGATCTGATTGGCGGCATAAACCTCAGCCGCAGCAATGGCGAGCTGGCGACCGTCCAAATCCGTGACCGGATTGGGGGCCGAATCGTCATAGATTCCTTTTTGGACGTATTTTCTGACATCGTAGGTCAGAACAACACCGCGTTGTTTGGCTTCATCGCCAAACATTTTCATCAGGTACTGGGAATGGCCCTGGGCGGAGGCCTGGATGGTCCAGGTATTGATGCGGTTGGGACCGATACCGACGAGCCCCCGCCGGCCACCGGTACCAAAGGGGATGACCTGGTAAAACGCATCCAGCAAGAAATTCCAGCGTTTGTTTTCGATTAAATATTGGATCTGGTGAACATATTCGCTAAACATCGGATCGCTTAACCAGACCTCCAGCCATTTAAGCGCAGCGTCGACATACTTTTTTGAAACATCCAGGGTACTGAAACCGTCTTTTGCTTTTGTCAATAAGGTATTCGCATTCATTTATCGCATTCCTTTAACCATATTTTATTGAAGAATCAGCGTGCTAAAGCCATCTGGAGTACTGGAGTGTTGCAAATTTGTCAATACTGCAATCCAGCCTTCGTAGCCGAAGCTACTTCGGCGGAGTAGGCTACTCCATTACTCCAGTTTCTAATAGATAATGTTTTCCCTTTATCTTTTTTCTTCAAGCCACAAATACTGATAAGGGTTCAGCTGAATGGCCGTCGTGTCGATACCCTCACCGGTCACTAGATCCACCATCGGTCCATTTGCTGCGCCGGCGGGCAGGGAAACCGATACAGATTGAGATGATATGTTTGTAAGGGCAACAATCGTTTGATCCTGACTATAGCGTTTGATTCCGAATACTTTTGGAGCGGTATCCAGAATTTCAAATCCGGCATTGGGGTGGAAGGCACTCTGTTTTTTACGAATCTTGATTAAATTCAGATAGGGGAAAAAGACCCGGGCCCGAAACGATTCAGGATTATTTAGTTCTGAGATCAGTTTTTCAACCTGAAGTTTTTCGCGATTGACGGTCCGGGCTCGGCCGGTCTCTTGAACGCCCTCCACCCAGTTGCGGGAGCCCAGCAGACTGTGGATATAGGTGGCCGGTACACCCGGCAGGGCATATTGAATGGACTGGGAGGCCAGAAACTTGTCAGCCAGGGTCGAGGATGTATCGCCCAGGATGGCATCCACGTAAGTGATATTCAATTCATAAGGGCTATCCGTACCGTCGGGATTTCGCTTATAAGAGACCTGACCGTCATTGGATTTTACAATCTCGATCAATTTTTCGATTTCACTGGGTTCCAGGATACCTTCCAGCGGGCGCACGCCGATGCCGTCATGGGAAGCGGTAAAATTAAAAAGCGTATTATCTGTCGATGCCAGGTGCAGCCCCTTGGCCCACTCGGAAAGGATAGTGGCATCTTCAGTGACAAAGGAATAAAACAGCAACGGCGGCAGGGTAAAATTATAGACCATCTGGGCCTCATCGCGACCGTCGCCAAAGTAACTGATATTTTCAGTATGCGGGACATTGGTTTCGGTTAAAATGATGACATCCGGTGCCACCTGGTCCAGGGCCGCCCGGAACAATTTGACCATTTCATGGGTTTGAGGCAGGTGAATGCAGTTGGTGCCGATTTCCTTCCACAAATAAGCGATGGCATCCAGCCTTAAGATAGTGGCGCCCTGATCGGCATAAAACAACAGCACATCGATCATTTTTGCGAGCACATCCAGGCTTTTAAAATTAAAATCGATTTGATCGGCACTGAATGTGGTCCAGATATGCACCGTTTGCCCGTCATTTTTTTTGTATTCCGATAAAAGCGGTAAGGATCGGGGCCGGGTAACCATGGACAGATCAGTTGCGGGATCCACCTCTATGGCAAATTCTTCAAATCCTTTTTGGTCTGCCAGGTAGTTCTGAAACCACTGCCCCTTTGAGGAGAAATGATTGACGACATAATCAAACATCAGCTCGAAGTCCTGGCCGATGGCCGCAACCTCCTGCCAGGTGCCCAGGGCGGGATCGATCTCAAAAAAGTCCATGACCGAAAAGCCATCATCCGAAGAGTACGGGAAAAAGGGCAGAAAATGAATATTGGAAATGGCGCCCTTCAAGTATTGATTGGCAAAGGCATGCAAAGTGGCCAGCGGCGCTTCACCGTCTTTTTTCAGAGAGTCGCCATAGGTGATCAGAACCACGTCTTCCTGGGAAAAATAGGATGTTTTTTTTCTTTTATTGGCACCATACTTTTGAATGATGGGTGCAATGCGTTCCAGGGCAAGCGCGGCGTTCTGTTCCCCGTATATTTTAATCAGCACATCTTTTACTTTTTCCATACTGGCCTCATTTCTCATTAATTTTCATGCGAAATTCAGGTATTAATTTTCATGCAATTTTAGCATTCATCCGGCGCCAGCCAGTTGTGGGCGACCATATAGTTTCTAAGCGCCTGTTGTAAAACTGTGTATGAAAAATACTTTTTGGCCAGCTCATAATCATGGTCGACTATCTCCTGACGAAGTTGGGGGTTGTCCAGTATCTGTTCGGTCATCTCCACCGCTTTATCGGTGACGTAACCATCAATTTCAATTACTTTAAACCCCTTGGGTTTAATATCTTTGATATAAATGGAATACGTATTTACGACGATCGGTTTTTTAAAGTACAGCGTCTCCAAGAAGGCGTTGCCGAATCCCTCAAACGTCGACGGATAAGTGACCAGATCCGCATAGGGGTAAATGTCTTCCAGGGTATAAATTTTGCGGCCATCCGGAGTGGTGCCTCTTTCCTCATCGATAATGTCGTCTACGAAAATAGTGTTGACCTTCATCAGTTTGGAGTATTCCTTCAGCCTCTGCTCATAATCCCAACCTTCATCACCGGAGGCATGCGAGATCACCAGTTTGGCTTTGCGGCCCAATCGGTGCACCAACTCGATGGCATGCTCGATGCCCTTGCGCTGAACCACACGGGTAGGCTGTAGGATAAAGAGCTCGTCGTCCTCGATACCTAAGGCCTGCCGGACATCGAAGGTGTATTCATCCGGTGGCGGCGGCGGATTGTCAAAATCCATGACGTTATGGATGACATGAGCGGAGATGCCGGTGCGCAAACTCAGCTGGTCATCCGCCACCGAGTTGATGACCACATGCTCGATGGAGGGCAACACCGGAGGGAATGCCATTCTTAAATAATCCGAGACAGAATTGACCATAAAGCGGTCCCGCTCCCAGTAAAAATCGTGATGGTGTGCGATGGTGGGAATATGAGTTTCGGCAATAAATTCGGTCAATGCAATGCCCAAGGGGATATTCATCGGGATGGTCAGTGCGTTTTGCGGAATAATCAGATCGATGTCGAATTTTTTGACAAATTCATACAGGTGGTCTTTTAGCATGATGGCCAGTTGATATATTTTTTTAGAGAGCGCTCGCTCGCGAGTTGTGACACCAAAAACCTTGTTGTGAATCGATCTTATTTCGGGATGGGTAAAATGGGCTTCTTCGACCAGATAAGATCGCTCCGGCGGCCGGTCCAACTCTCCGGCAAAATAGTAACTCGTCCAGCCGAACTTTTTAAAGATATTCGCCCATTTTTCGAGCTCCAGCGACACCCCATCGGTGCCGGCAATGCGCGTTGAAATAAAACCGACATTGTTGACCCGGTCTCCAACTGTAGCAATCGCCATCAGTCCCTCCGCTCTATTCTTACCGCGTATTCGAGTTTAATTCGTATTTTGCCGTACCTGCTTTGAATTTTTCGAGAATTGTTTGTAAGGCTTTCAATTTTGTTCGAGGGCACGGCGAAAATCAGCTCGAAAACGGAGCGTACACGCCAGTACGCGAGTATTTGGAGCTGATTTTTAACACAGCCATCGGGCAAAAAAGGGGAAGTCTTACAAACAATTCTAGGCTTTGTTAGCGCTGCCCAGTACCCGCTCATTTTTATATTTGACCATTTTGATAAGCGCGTCCCGCGCCGGCCCCAGGTATTTGCGGGGATCGAACTCGGCCGGGTTTTCGGCAAACACCTTGCGGATGGCCGCGGTCATGGCCAGCCGGCCGTCACTGTCAATATTGATCTTGCAGACCGCCGAGGCGGCCGCTTTTCGCA
>JASFEV010000072.1:0-17116 GCA_050124655.1 Desulfobacterales bacterium | reverse complement strand
GATACCGTGCAGGGCGATTCGTTCCAGGGCCGGTAATTGATCGGTGATTCGGGCCAGTTCCTCAAACGTCCAATCGCGTGGAGATTCCCAGCTTCCCCGATACAGAATGCAGGCTTTGCATTTAAGGTTACATCGATTGGTCACCTCAAGATACAAATTGCGCGGAAGCTTAGGGTCTATGGTACCTTTAACCATAATTTTTTTTATAATACTCTTGCACGAGTTGGAGGCTTTCATCTGCAAGGCACTTCAGGGCGAAGCTATAGTGAACTATGCTTCGCGCTGAATAACACAGCAGATGGATGCCTCCGGCTCGCCCGCAGGGTGAAAATGAATGAGATAAAATGATTATCATCCATTGAAACTAATCGGTTTTTAGTTTTACGCATCCAATTAGTGTGACTTTCTGCTAAAAAATACAAACAAAACTTCTCATTCATTTTCATGCAAGATGGTCCGGATGATTGTCGTACATATACTCCCGGTTCTAGTCGGTTTGGTTGCCGAGGACAACCGTCCTTCGATCTTGATGGGTTTGTTTCTAAAGATAGGGCAAAATTCATCGGGCTTATCAAAGCGGTTTCTGAGTTTCCGCCGGGCGGCACAACCACCACCGCAATTGTCAACATGTTCGCATGTCAAACAGAATTGCGGTATCTGGTGGGTCTGTTGAAAATATGGCGAATCGAATATCGCTTCCTTTTGTTGGATCAGATCTGCAATGGTCAGATCCGATTCCGGCCAATAAACACAGGCTTTTAAATATCCGTCGGGGGTGAGGCGCATGCTGTGACCGCCGCACGGCGTGCCTTTGAGCCCGTTGATCCCTAAAAAAGTATTCACCAGCGGTTCGCTGACAGAGATAATTTCGGTGTTTTTAAACAGAAAATTAAAAGCCTGCCAATACTGGTCGAAACTGGGCATAAATTCTGTTGTATACATGGGTTGATAGACATTCACTCTAAAATCAGCGCCCAAAGATCCGGACAGAGCGGCAATTTTACCCAGGTCTTTATAATTAACATTCATCAACACCGCCAGAATGGAAACGCGAATCCCCAGACGGCGGCATCTGGTGATGCCGTCCATCACTGTTTGCCAGTTGCCCTGGCCACGAAATGCATCCTGGCGTTGCTGATCTGGAAAATCGACCGAGAATTCCACATCGCTGAAATAGGTCAATTTTTCGTCAGGCGTAATCGACAGGGTGTAGCCGTTGGAGGCCAGGCTGAGCTTGATTTTTCGGCTGTGTAAATATTCTATGATTTCGGCATATTCCGGATTTAGACCATTTTCACCCGTACCGAAACCAATGGCACTGATCGGAATGCTTTCGCACACGGTTTGAATATCATTCAGGGTTAGATTTTCAATGTGGTCTTGATCGCGGTAGCAGTGCGCGCAGTTCAAATTACAATCGCTGGTTAGACCGATGCCAAGGGAAACCATTTCAGCTCCTGAAGCTAATTTGATATTGAATCCGATCTGTTTATTTGTGCTCTAAGTACCACGAAGATCACGAAGGACACAGAGTGGAAAACAGAAAATATTGTTTTATCTTCGTGCTTCTTCGTGCTCTTTGTGCTGAAAAATATGCGTTTAATGTTTAAAAAGATACTTAAGTGGTACCAAAAACATATAATACGTTGCCAGGATGCTGCCGCGCAGAGATCCTGACACTTTGGAAATCCCGATGCGTTTGCGGTATCTAATGGGCACACTCTGAATACGCAATTTGCTGCGGGCAGCCTTGACGACCATTTCCACCGGCCAGCCGTAGGTCATCTGTTCCATGCCTAAACCAAATAGTTCGCGACTTCGAACGGCCCGGAACGAACCGATATCGGTAATCCGGACACCATAAAACAGGCGCAGCAGAAATACAACCAAGCGGTTGCCCAGCTGGGCGTGCAGC
Source organism: Desulfobacterales bacterium (assembly GCA_050124655.1). Taxonomy (GTDB): domain Bacteria; phylum Desulfobacterota; class Desulfobacteria; order Desulfobacterales; family JAHEIW01; genus JAHEIW01. The sequence goes on along the minus strand of JASFEV010000072.1, from coordinate 15,201 downwards.
GGCATTGAGCCCTTTTCAAGGTTGCCGCCGATCCGGCTGCCGATGACCAGATCCGCCTGGTCCCGTATGATGGGGTTGACAATATGCTCAAGCTGGGCAGGATCGTCGCTACGATCGCCGTCTAAAAACACAATAAGATCGCTTTTGCGGGCAACCTGTGCACCGGCCCAGCAGGCCGATCCGTAACCTTTGCGCGCTTCGTAGATCACCCGGGCGCCGGCGGCTGCAGCCCGCTCTGCAGTTCCATCGGTGGAGCCGTTGTCAACCACAATGACCTCCTGAACTCGATTGCGCGGAACCTCCCGGACGACTTGGCCAATGGCCCGGGCTTCGTTGTAAGTCGGAATTACAACGGATATCGTTGATGTCGTGCGATCGATCATCTGTGCGCGATGCAATACCCTTTGAGTGTTTAAAGACGCATTAGAAAATAAGCATCTTTTTGTCCGTTTATTACGCCAACCCCGCCCTCTTTACGAGTGATGCACCTCATGATGAAACCACCCGCCAGCAGCGCAAACAGGAGGCCATATTCCAACATGAGCACCCATGTCGGCATGATACCCGTCGGTGTCACGTATTTCACGTAGGACAGGGTCACCAGGCAGCTAAACAGCAACCAGGCAATCGCAGGATAAAAACACAAAAACGGGATTAAAATAATGATATACCAGGGATGCAGCGATGCCGGCATCAAAACAATCAACAGGCCTATCAGGATGAAGGCATACCGTATCGTCTGGGTTGGGTGTTTGTTTTTAAAGAACACAAACACCGCGGCAGCCATCAAGCCAAGTAAAAAAAAGATGCTCCACAGCGAATAATCAATTTGCGGCCACAGCTGCATCAGCACAAATTTGAGCCCCAGGTTAAAACTTTCATACGGGTTCTGTAAATAAATCGGTAGAAACCCTAAAACCTTACGTCCGGCCCCCAAAAAAGGCAGATAAAGCAACACCATTGTGATGGCAAAGGTTAAACATCCTTTGATGCGTTGACCGCGGCTTAGCAAGGCCGGTAACAACAGCGCCGGATAAAGCTTGATTGCACTAGCAACCGCTAAGGCGGCAACGCCCGCTGTTCGCTTATTTGTGGCGCTGAAAAAAAATGCCAGCACCATCCAGAATACAGTCAAGCCTTCCAGATGGCCGCTGTATGCGATTTCAAAAACAACCAATGGATTCCAGGCATAGATCAAAAGCCGACCGTCCTCATACTGATAAATCCTTAAAAGCGCCAGTAGCACAAAAAGCGTCAGCACATCGAAAAGCGTCATGAGTCCCTTGTAACCGGAGACACTGTCACCGACGATCATGTGAAACAGTCGGAAAAACAGCTGGGCACCGGCCGGATAGAGGGTCGGGTGGGATTTGCGATTGATATTCGGATAAACCTGGTCGTCACGCTGCTTTTTCAGTACATCGGCATCCGGCGGATGGCGGTAAGGATTGATGCCGTTTTGTTGTACCCGCCCATCCCAGATATAGCGGTACATATCTTTTGATAGCGCTGTCGGATCGGCCGGCACCAAAAAAATCCTGAACATAACGGCAAACAGTATAATGATAGACACCCCACTTTTGGAACGCTGCCACATGTCCCGATACTTAAAGATGAGCGCAATGGCGATCAGATAGAGCAGGCTTAGCGTTAAAAATACAAAAACATAGAAATCAATACCGGATGTTGCCCCCAAAACGGATTGAAGTCTGAAATTAAAAAAATAGGCCACGCCGGAAATCAGGCCCAGAACGACAATGGCCATCTGAACCGGGTGAAAAGGGGAGGCGGATGAATTATTTGGATGCGGTTTTTCCAAATCCATGTTTCACCGAAAGGAAGAACACATAGAAAAAGCCTGACGTATAAATTAAAAGGAAGGGGCTGACCAGATATTTGCTGAAAAACAGAAACATAAAAAGTCCGGTCAGGGAATAAAAACCGAGAAACAATTCAAGAATGGATACGGCATTCAGTGGAATGGTATACTTCTTGTTTTGCCAGTTTTCACCTTTTTGCCGGATCCCGTATTTGGGTGTACGGATAAACCCGCTTTTGATGTTAAAAAGGGCTTCCAGTACGGCTCTGGTATTATTGACGGCAATTCCCGTACCCAGGCACATGAGAAACGGCAAATATTTGATGCGGGTTTTCCAGTCACGGTATAAGATGCGCTGGGAAAAAAGGTATAGCGATGACGGGCCGAAGGTTGCCAGGCACAGCACGGTAAAAATCATTACCGGGTAGGCCAGGTTGTCAAAAAACCACTGGGTGTAAAGCATGGGGATTGATGTCAAAACCACCAGCAGCATCATGGGATGAACCATATAGTGGGTCAGATGCAAAAAGGCCTGAATCTTCACCAGCCATGAAATATCCGCTCTAAACAGCTTGCCCAGGTTTTTCTTGGCGGTTTGTATCGAGCCTTTGGCCCAGCGATGTTGCTGAGATTTAAATGCGTTTATGGTTACCGGAATCTCGGCCGGGCACACCACCTGCGTTGCAAACATCAGCTTCCATCCCTTCAGCTGCGCCCTGTAGCTTAAATCCAGGTCTTCGGTGAGGGTATCCGCCTGCCAGCCACCGGCTTCCTGAATCGTCTTTTTCCGCCAGATGCCGCCGGTACCGTTAAAGTTCATAAACAGCCCGCCCCAGGCCCGTGAGGCCTGTTCCACGCCGAAATGACCGTCAATTCCGATGGATTGCGCGCGGGTCAGCAACGAGTAATCACTGTTGATATGGCCCCAGCGGGTTTGCAGCATGCCGATCTGTGGATCCTGAAAATAGGGCACGGATTCTTTCAGAAAATCCGGCTCGGGAATAAAATCCGCATCAAAAACCGCCACCAGCGAACCCTTGGCGCTCTTAAGTCCCTCTTTAAGCGCGCCGGCTTTGAATCCTTGGCGATTGGTGCGATGAATATAAGCGATATCAATGCCTGCCATTTTCATTTCGGCGACCATGGCACGGGCGATCATTTGGGTGTCATCGGTTGAATCGTCGAGCACCTGCACTTCCAGCAAATGTCTTGGCCAGTCGATTCTGCAAACGGATTCGATCAACCGTTCGACGACATAGCGCTCGTTGTAAATGGGCAGCTGGATTGTGACGTGGGGCCAGTTTTGAGGTGGCGTGCTCCGGTAGAATGCATTTTTGATGTGTTGATGCTTTTTGGCCGCCTTCGGGTAATTCAGACGATACATCAGAATGAGAAACCAGCAATTCAGGCCATAAGTCAAAAGCGCCGCCAGGGCGAAAAGATAGATGCCCAGCCAAATGTATTGAACGAGATTCATCGTCAATCAGACTAATTTAGGTCGGAGGGGGCAGTCAAAGCTTGCTGAGCTGCAAAATTAAACAGGAAATTTACATGTGGTTAAGGGTCCATTTATTCTAACTGGGATTGTTTCCCATTAAGCTTTCTGTCTATTTGATCGGCGGCTAAAAATCAATGAAAAATGTCTCCCATTGTTTCTTATGAAAGTCATATTACTTTTTAACGGAAGCGGTCACTTATTTTTTGCGGGCAACAATGAAAATCAGACCCTCTTTATCATTATAAAATTCTATATTAAATCCAACGTGTTGTAATTGATTTTGGATCCACTGCGGGGAGATAATCAATTTCCGGTAAGCGCTTTTACGCATCGCCCATTGGCCCTTTTTTTTCTCATAAACGATATCATGCACCCTAACAGTTTCTTTTTGATACTCCAGAAAACAGGTAAAAATGGTGTCATCGTTGCTGCGGACGGGAATAAAGCGATCCAACCCCTCAAGGGCTTGAGACAGATTTCGAAACGATAGGATTACCCTTGGGCATCAGCGCAGCATATGCCTGCAGCAGCACGGCCTCAACATCTTGCAGAGCCTTTAGATGGGTCAGCGTATCCCCCATACAGACCACCAGCTCGATGTTGCCGCGCGCATAGATGCTGAAATTTAATATATCATCACACATCGTTTCGATGGGCAAGTGCGCTGCCTTGTTTTTCAATTCACCCAATAACCGGGCACTCAGATCCATTGCAATTACATGGAACCCTAATTCAGCCAGCGGGATGGATTGGAACCCACAACCGGCCCCTAAATCGAATGCACGGCCGGTTTCCAGCGGTTGAATCTTGTGCGTCTTAAAAAAGTTTCGATTTTCAGCGATATTGAGCTCTGCCCCACCGCAAATCCAGGCATAATAACGGGCAAGATGGTTTTCGTAATGCTCGCGAACGCTAACCATGGCTGAACACCTCGAAATCATCATTCGATAATGCATTCATTGTGCTTAAAACGGCACAGGGTTCCCATCCCTTCTGCGGCACATAGGAATGCTGGAATGTTGAAAGAAATAAACCTCCAAAAGAAACGGTTATCGTTCATTTCGGAGGTTTATCCTTTTACAATGATCTGGTTACACACTAAAGATTCACTAATCTACTCGCCGCCGTATTTAAAGGAGAGATTCACCAGCGCGCGGTAAGCAGCAACTTTGCCGTTTTCAATCTTCAAATCCAGTTTTTGGATTTCCGCAATCCTCAAATCTCTCAGGCTTTGACTCGCCTTATCCACGGCATTTTTGGCGGCCTCTTCCCAGGAATTTGGACTACTTCCTACCAATCTGATAACTTTGTAAACGCTGTCAGCCATTTTTTCCTCCTTTCTTGCAACTTTGAGCGCAATGTCAATGGATCACTTTAAGCGCCGGTCGGCGGTTAGCTCCCCAATAGCCGCTCCGGCGCACCGATATTTAAGCCCTTACAAATTTGCGGGCATGAAAAAGCCTCCAGACGAGCGAAACGCGCCGCCGGAGGCTTTAGATGCGTAATTTGGTATAAACCCTTTTCATCAGCCCCTCCATTTTTAACGAAGGCCAGGGTTAATGGGATGCGGCCAACCTGAAAAAGGTTGCCGGTCAATGAGGAAAGCTTGCTGTGCGAATTGTGGATTCGTCTAAAATGACCAAATCCCATGATGGTCAAGCCTGTTCTCATTAAAAGGCTTAAACCATGTTGTATATGAAAGCTAAACTAAACAATGAGTGGATTAAAGTCAAGCGTGAAAAAATGGAGGATTGAAAGCGCTGATATGCTGCAAATGCGGGTTGAAAGATACTACAGGGCGAGAGGTCACTCTAACGCCAATCTTTATAGGATGTCTTCAGTTGTTGAAACCGATCGGCGCCAATAATTTCCCTGACGCGGATAACAAATCCCAGGCGCTCGTTGGCCAGGTCTGTGCGGGCTTTTTCAAGGCGCTTGAATTGTTTGTGGACCTCGGCGTCATCGACAGGTTCTTTGCCCAGAAGTGTATCGAGTTCGAACTGTTCCCGCTTTACGGCACTTTTTAAATCGATAAGCTTACGATGGCTATCTTCATAGAGTCCATCCAGCTGACGGACCTCCTTTTGGGTCAGATTGAGATTTTTCACCACTTTCTTATTGTACCACCACTTACCAGAAGGTACATCCTGAGCAGCGATAACTCCGGGCAGACTGATCAGCAAGACCAGCAATGCGGCAATCAAGACCTTTTTCAACATCTTGCGGGTCCTTTCATTGTTAAGGCGGAGATTCGAGGGCTGTCTTCAGTGTCTGGAATAAGAAATTCCAGAAACTCTTCATCCGGATTCAAGTCGGTTTCACCCACAATTTCCAAGTAGACCGGTGGCAGTGCATTTTCTACCAGCACATCAATCTCTGTCATCAATCTTTCTGCTTCTACCATATTTTGTGCTAAATTTCCAACACTACCTGGCTGCTGAGTTTGAATTAAAACCGTTGCCCACACGATAATAATGGTGACAGCGACAGCTGCAGCGCCAAAGGCAAATTTCCAGTTTAAAAATGGCCTTCGAACTCTGGCCGTGTCGACCGTCACCCGTCGACGGGGTTCAGGCGCATAGCGTTTGGCCAGTTGCCCCAAGCGTTCCAACTCCTGCTCAAAGCGCACCTTCTGCAGGCGACAATGGGCGCATTCATTCAAATGTTGCTTCACGCCCTGGGACAGATCGGTGTCATCGATCACCGCCTGTAGTATGTCGTTTTCTCCCAGGTGGGAAGCAATCGAGTTGTGATTACTCACTTTAAATCCTCCTGAAGAAATTGACGCAAGCCTTTTTCTTTCTTAAATTTTGCCAGCGCCCTATATAAATGGGTTTTTACGGTGCTTTCACTTTTTTTTAGTATTTGAGCAATTTCAACAATATTTAAGTCGTCCATAAAGCGCAGTAAAAATACTTCGCGTTCCATTTTCGACAGTTTTTTTGCAATCCGGCCAACTTGCCGCCAAAAATCTTCTTTTAACACTTGTTCGAGTGCTTCGGGTTTATCGCGGTGCTCCTCTGATTCGGGTTGAACCTCATGACCTTCATCAGATGATTTGAAAATGGATCTGACTTTTTTTTTGCGAAGGTAGTCATTCACCCGGTTCACGGCAATCGTATACAGCCAGCTGCGAAAGCGGCCTGGCTCACGCAGCTGGGCAATGCTGCGATAGGCACGAATGAACACGTCCTGGGTCAAATCTTCAGCGTCCATTTGCCGGCGTATACGATAGAAAATCATACGATAGATATCGCCCTGATATCGATCAATCAGTTGATCAAAGGCCGCCCGATTGCCATCTCTGGCTATTTCAACCAGTCGTGTCAGCTGTGGTTCAGGGGTTTTAGAGCCAGGCGCATTATGTGTTGATGGAGTCATTTTTCAGAATCTGCCGGTTTATCCGCCCATGAGAACAATGCTTTAGAGAAGTGTTCTCATCATAATGGCTCAAGATACGATTGTCCACAACTGTTAAATGTTCATTTGGTAATAACCCTCTTGTAAGATTTACTGTCTGCAAAGACGTGAAAAAAGAACAAATGGTTTACAATACCGGCGACATTATGGCTGCAAAATAGGTGATGGGGAATTTATTACCTGAATATTGCATGAAAATTAATGCGAAGTTCAGATTGCCTTTAATCGCAGCACGTCAAGCAAATTATAGAAGTACAAAAAAATACCTGTTAGGTAGAATGGATGAAAATCTTTTTATCGCATTAATTTTCACCCTTGAGACAATACGGCGAGCCGGAGGCTTCCATCTGCTTTGTTATTCAGGGCGAAGCATAGATCACTATCGCTTCGCCCTGAAGTGCCTTGCATATGAAAGCCTCCAACTCGTGCAAAATTCAGGTATCAGACCGGGAAGCCAAATGATATTCTGCTTGCATATCGTCGGATTCCTTTGTATGAATGCTCCTTTATTGAATGCAAAAAGGGACCTAAGGTTTAGTGGACTTAAAACTATCAAGCAGCAATCTGCTTCCGTATTCTGAGCTCGATGTGAGGGGGGTGGCGTCCTTTATTGCCAGAACCCAGCGATCTGATGGTGAGATACCCTGGGCGGTGGATCAAAAATCAGATCCCTGGGATCACATTGAATCTGCCATGGGTCTCAGCGTGGGTGGATATTATAAAGAGGCCAGTCGTGCGTTCCAGTGGTTGGCCGATCGGCAACTCAAGGATGGCAGCTGGTACACGGCTTACCGTCAAGGGGTTGCCGAAGATAAAACCAGAGACGCCAATCTGTCTTCTTATATGGCGGTGGGCGTGTTTCACCACTTTTTGATAACCGAGGATCGCACCCTGCTAAAGCGAATGTGGCCAACGCTTTGCAGAGCCATCAATTTTGCCTTAAGTCTGCAAACCCCCAATGGAGAGATTTACTGGGCCATAAGCCCCAAAGGCAATGTCGATCGCATGGCCCTTTTAACCGGATCCAGTTCCATTTATATGAGCATCAAGTGCGCCCTGGCCATTGCTAAAATACTGGGATTTTCCGTATCTTCATGGGAAATTGCCTGTCATCAGCTGGCAGACGCCATTAAATCCAAACCCTATCTGTTCAATATGACCAAATCGCGTTTTGCGATGGATTGGTTCTACCCCATCCTGGCCGGTGCCATCACCGGTGCAGCCGCACAAAGACGGATTGATAAGTATTGGAAAAAATTTGTGGTTGAAGACCAGGGCGTGCGATGTGTATCGGATAAGCCCTGGGTCACCATTGCTGAAACGGCTGAGCTGACGCTGGCGCTGGCCGCTATGGGTAACCTGGACCTGGCTAGAATCGTTTTTAGCTGGATTAGTGATCGGCGCTATGAGGATGGGACTTACTGGTGTGGATTTACCTGTCCGGACCTGGCCATTTGGCCGGAGGATAAAATTACCTGGACCAATGCGGTCGCATTGATTGCCGCAGATGCAATCTATAATTTAACCCCTGCCAGTGCGTTGTTCAGCCATCGATTCTGGGCGACATCCGGGCTATCGCCGTTTGTCGATTCGGGCTAGAGGCTACAAAGGATTAAGATCCTTGCGGAGAGATCATCGCCCATATGTCATCAAAAGAGCGTTATTAAAGTTTCAAGGATTTTACAGCGCCCATTTTTTAAAACCGCATTTTACCGCCCTGGGAAAATCCGCTACCATTATCAAGCCCTGGTATGTGGAAGTATTCGGTTCGCCCATTGTTATCGGTGATCATGTCACCATGGTTGCGACTTCCGATCAGCGGGTGCGGCTGTCTGTCTGGTCGGACCAGCAGGTCAGCGGACATATTCAAATCGGCGATTATAGTATTGTCTGTCCAGGTGTCAGAGTCAGTTCGGCGTCTCAAATACATATCGGTGACAACTGCATGCTGGCCAGCCGGGTTTATATTACCGATTCCGACTGGCATGATGTCTATAACCGGATTGCTTTTGGTAAAACGGATCCCATCAACATTGCTGACAATGTCTGGCTTGGTGACAGTGTTATTGTCTGTAAAGGCGTGTCCATCGGTGAAAATAGCATCATCGGTGCCGGGTCCGTAGTCGTAAATTCCATTCCGTCAGATTGTGTTGCCGGCGGGAATCCAGCCAAAGTTGTTAAACACCTTGATCCGCAAAAATCATTTACGACCCGCCAGCAATGGTTTTCAAATTCCTCCAATCTGTATGCCGAAATTGATCAACTGGACAGGCAGTTATTGGGCGATAATACATTGCGTCATTGGTTAAGGTATCTGTTTTTCCCACGTAGGGGTGATTAAAAATAGGTTTCAGGCTCTATAGTTCCGCCCCTGAGAGTTCAGGTGTCAGTCAACCGCTTCAAAGTTAGGTGTTACGCGTTGCGGGTGTCTGGTGGGTTGGAATTTCGAGGACGAGTACGAGGACGACGACGACGAGGACGAACATTTTATGGACCTAATCGTCCTCGTTCTCGTCCTCGTAATCGATTGTCTTTTGTTAGCGCCTTATTACACTAATAACAACTGCTTTCAACGATACAAAAATTAGCCAGAAGCGAGAAGCCAGGAGCAATAAATCCTGAAACCTTTTTTAAGCTTTACGCTTCCGATCGATCAGATAATACCCCCCGAAAAACAGTCCACCCGATAAAGCGATGAGGCTGCTCATTAAAAACAAGGTAAATGAGCCGCTCATTTCATATACGTAGCCGCTGAAAAAGAAACCAACCATTAAACCCAGACCATAACTGACGGCGTTGTTGACGGCTTGCCCTAAAGTCTTGGTTTTGTCGGGTGTCAGGCGGTCAATATATAGGATGCTGGCAATATGAAAGGTGCCATAGGTAACAGCATGCATAACCTGGGAAAGTAAGATGGCCGCTGCAGATTGAACAAAGCAAAGCACAAACCACCGTAGGGCGGCGATTATAAAAGAGAAGATCAAGACGGATTCCAGCGAAAAACGGCGAAAAATTTGATTCGAGCGGATCATCACCAGAATTTCAGCGGCAGAGGCCAATGCCCAGGTTACTCCGATAAAAGTGCTGCCGAATCCCATATTTTCCAAATGAATCGAAAAAAAACCGTAATAGGCACCATGGCTGACAAGCATTAAAAACGCGCAGAACAAAAACACCAGGACCCGGCTGTCCAGCAGACTCCTGACGCTTTTGGGCTGCGGTTTCTTTTTCGTCGCTCGGATGCCAGGGATTTGAGTGGAGATCAGAGAAAACATCAGGGATCCGGCCAGAATAAGAACAATAATGATCGCCACCGAATACAGGTCGATGATTTTGCCGAGTATCAGCACAACAAGGATAAAACTGATGGATCCCCATACACGGATACGGCCATAACTTTTTTTCTCCTCTCCCAGGATGTCCATGGTAAATGCTTCCAGAAAAGAAATAATCGGGGCATAGAACATACCGTAAAGGATAGTGATGATCAGCATGGGACCAAATTCGACCGTAAAAAGAAACTGCATCCAGATGAGGGCGCTGCAGAAACTACATAGAATATAAATGGGGCGGCGGGCATTGAGGCGATCGGCCAGTGCACCCCAGACGAGAGGAAAAACCACCATGGCAACCGACCTTACGGCCGATAAAATTCCGATGTTCAAGCCGCTGAAGCCTAGATGGTAACAATAGAGGTTGAAAAAGGGCAAATAAATTCCCAGTACACCGAAATACAAGAAATACTGGGAACCGATAACAAGTTTATCTGTCGGCTTGTTGTCGGTGGACATAACCGATTCATACGGCATTTATGCCTAAAGGGCAATCTTCTTATTCGGGGTTTTGAAACTGCTTCTAATCGATATTGACGGTGATCTGTTTGGCTTTTTCTTCCGTGGGCCTTGGGACGGTGATCGTTAAAATTCCATTTTTAAAGGATGCTTTAACCTGTTCGGGCTTGATTGACTCTTGCAATGTGAAAGACCGCTGGAATTTGCCAAAGGCCCGCTCCTTCCGATAGTATTGTTCGTCTTTGATTGCCGGATCAAGAAGTCGTTCGCCTTTCAGGATGAGGACATTATCTTTAACTTCAACCGATACATCTTCTTTTGCAACACCGGCCAGTTCCACCTTGAGGGTAAAGCCGTCAGCGGTTTCATAAATGTCCACCGGCGGCCGCCAGTCGTAAAGACCGCTGTCATCATCCAGTTCGCGCGAGACACCGAAGGATTCATTGAAAATTCGATTGATACGATCCTGCAAAGCGGCAGCGTCTCGGAACGGATCCCATCTTACGATCGCCATAACTAAACCTCTCTATTTTTTTAGTAATTCAGTTGCCTGAACGTAATCATAGTTGTATTCTTGTCAAGCTTTACAAAGCATGCAATCAGTGTTATTTTGACTCAATTTATTAAGTCGGTTATGCAGAAGGTCAAGTGAGACAACCATAACCACGAAGGGCACGAAGGACACGAAAAGATAGAAGCAAAATTACGTGTTTTCCCTTTGTGATCTTCGTGCTCTTCGTGGTGAGATCCATATCAGGTTTATTCAACTGGAGTTTCCCATATAACCGCGATCCTTTAAACCATTTGTATAGAATTTAGGAGCCGGCGATGGAATTTATTAAAATTAGAATTGCCGAAGATTTTGGTCATTTGGGTTCTAACCTGGAGAAAACGATTGAAGACATGTTTCGATCAATGAGCCCGGCATTCACGCTTGCCGAGCGTTCCTGGAAACCACCGATGGACATGAATGAAACGCCGGAGGAAATCATTATTGTCGCCGAGGTTGCCGGAGTCGATAAAGATGACCTGGAAGTTGAAATCAGCAGTAAGGCCGTCCGGATTCAGGGTAATCGAGTCGCCAGACATTATACCGATGAGACCACCTACCGGCTTGCTGAAATTCAATACGGCCGCTTTGAAAGAATTCTCTATCTCCCAGCCCCCATCGATCCCGAAGTCGTATCGGCTGGCTATAACGATGGCCTGCTCGAGATTCGACTGGCCAAGTTGCCGATTGAAAAGACCCATAAGATACCCATAGCAGACGGATGATTTTAATCTGTTAAATGGTTTTGTGAATTATTGGTTGCCGATTTTAAAGTCAATTTGAGTAAAAACCAGACGACCCTTTCTGGAGGAACGTATGACAGACCAACCTGATCAAAGACAACCGGTTGAGATTGATTCTGAAAAAATACCCGAACTGCTTCCGATTCTGCCCTTGTTTGATGCCGCTCTGTTCCCCAAAATGGTACTGCCATTAGTGGTGATGCAGGGTGAATCAGTACGACTGGTCGATGAGGCCATGGCACAGAATCGGATCATCGGGCTGGTTGTGTCCAAAAAACCTGAAGAGGGTAACAAGCCGGACCGCCAGGATCTGGCTTCGGTCGGCACCAGTGCCCTTATTTTAAAAATGGCCAAGACCCAGGACAATCGAACCCAGCTCCTGGTTCAGGGCCTGCATCGATTCAAAATAAAATCATGGGAAAATAGCAGGCCTTATTTGCGCGCGCGCGTCCAGGTGTTGGAAGAAGACGAAACCAAGGGTAAGGAGACCGAAGCCCTTATGTCCAACCTTGTCGGACAGTTTATTCGAATCGTTGAGCTTTCCCCGGGGCTGCCACCGGAAATCGGCCAGATGGCAAAATCGATTCCCGAAGCGGGCACGCTGGCAGACATGATTGCCTCCACCATTAATGCGACGCCGCAGGAAAAGCAAAAAGTCCTTGAAACCCAAAATGTAAAGGAACGCCTCAAGGAAGTCACCCGTCTGGTAAATCATCAACTGAGCGTCCTTGAACTGGGCAATAAAATCCAAAGCCAGGTCAAGGGTGATATGGATAAGAGTCAAAAAGAGTATTATCTCAGGCAACAGCTCAAGGCCATCAAAGAGGAACTGGGTGAAAAAGATGAATCCCAGGTTGAAATTGAAGAATACCGAGTCAAAATTGAAGAAAAAAATTTACCTACTGAGGCCCGCAAAGAAGCCGAGCGCGAACTGGATCGGCTGTCGAGAATGCATCCGTCTTCAGCCGAATATACCGTGGCATCAACTTATCTGGATTGGATCACTGCCTTACCATGGCACGAGAGCACCCCGGACGCTGTCGACATCAAAAAAGCACAAAAAATTCTGGATGAAGATCACTATGGGCTGGAGAAACCCAAACGGCGCATTATTGAATATCTGGCTGTCCGCAAGCTAAAACCCGAATCAAAGGGGCCTATTTTATGCTTCGCCGGCCCCCCCGGCACCGGTAAAACCTCATTGGGGCAATCGATTGCACGGGCACTGGGCCGTAAGTTTCATCGCATTTCCCTGGGCGGTGTCAGAGACGAGGCTGAAATTCGCGGGCACCGGCGGACTTATGTCGGCGCGCTGCCGGGTAGAATAATTCAGGGCCTGCGAAGGGCTGAATCCAACAATCCGATCTTTATGCTCGACGAAATTGATAAAGTGGGCAGTGATTTTCGTGGAGACCCGTCTTCCGCACTTCTGGAAGTACTGGATCCCGAACAGAACTTTTCTTTCACCGATCATTATCTGGACGTTGCCTTTGATCTTTCCAAGGTGATGTTCATTACGACTGCTAATATCTTAGATACCATACCGCCGGCTTTACGGGATCGTATGGAAGTTTTGATGCTGCATGGATACACTCTGGATGAAAAGCTCAAAATCGCCAAGCGTTACCTGATCCCCCGTCAGCGGGATGAGCATGGCTTACAGGCCAAGCAAATAAAGTTTAGCCAGGGAGCGCTCAAACAAATCATCTCCGGTTATACCCGTGAAGCCGGATTGCGCAACCTGGAACGGGAAATCGCCAATGTTTGCCGTGGTGTGGCCAGCAAGATCGCCACCGGCAAGGCTAAAGCGGTAACCATCAACCTCGACGATATCCACGGTTACTTGGGGCCGATCCGTTTTACCTCTGAAACCAAGTCCAGAGTGTCAACACCGGGTGTGGTCACCGGCCTTGCGTGGACACCCACCGGCGGTGAACTCTTATTCATTGAAGCCACTGCGATGAAAGGTAAAAAGGGATTGACCCTCACCGGTCAGCTGGGTGATGTCATGAAAGAATCGGCAACAGCAGCCTTGAGTTTTATCCGTTCCAATGCCAAAGCCTTGGATGTTGATGAAGATTTTTTTGACACGCATGATATCCATATCCATGTGCCCGCCGGCGCGATACCCAAAGACGGTCCCTCTGCCGGTGTTACCATGCTGACCGCCTTGACCTCGATGCTGATCGGCAAAACGATCCATAAGGATCTGGCAATGACCGGTGAGATTACCCTAAGAGGGCAGGTGTTGCCGGTTGGCGGTATTAAGGAAAAAGTACTGGCTGCCCACCGGGCCGGTATTAAGGAAATTATTCTGCCCGCCTGGAATCAAAAGGATCTCGAGGATGTCCCTGCGAATATCAAAAAGGAAATCCGCTTTCATTTTGTCGATAAAATGAAAGATGTTCTGGAACTGGCGCTTCATCGCAAAAAGCGGCCGACACGCAAAAGGCAGGCCCAAAAGCGCAAACGTTAAAACGGGAGCGGAACTGATAATTCATTCCGCTATGATCAAAGGTTGGACAGAAAAACGACTTGGTCTCTCGTATAGATAACGGGGTTTCCCTGTTTGAATCCACACAACTAGCGGCTTTGACCGATCTTACCGACTAAAGCATTGATGGTTATGCACGGCATACGACATCTACGCATCCGTTTGAGCGACTTTTGTTTAATTCTGGCCTGCACCTGCCTAGTGTGTTGGGGCTACGGTTGTGCGAGCGATGCCCCGACATATCAACCACCCCCGCCCAGCAAACCCGGTCAACCAAAACCCTATAAAGTACTGGGCAAATGGTATCAGCCGCTACCCCATTCTGAAGGTTTTCGCCAACGCGGATTGGCCTCGTGGTACGGACGCGATTTCCACGGGAAAAAAACATCCAACGGTGAGATTTATAACATGTATGCCATGACCGCAGCGCATAAAACCCTTCCACTGGGTACCTTTGTGCAGGTGAATAACCTGGAAAACAACCGCAGCGCTGTTGTCCGAATTAACGATCGCGGTCCCTTTGTGCGCGGCAGAGTCATTGATCTGTCTTATACGGCTGCCAAAGAAATAGGGATTGTCGGCCCCGGCACCGCCCGGGTTGAAGTGGTCGCGTTGGGTAGACGGACATCAGCTTCCGGTGGCGCTGCCTCGACTTACACGGCCGATGATTATCATTCCGGCGTATTTACCTTTCAGGTCGGCGCCTTTTTAAGTCGCGAAAATGCTGAAAGGCAGAGGCGGCAGCTGGCAGAACGCTATAAAAATGCGCATATAGCGGTTTATGACAGAGGCGATCGAATCTTTTATCGGGTAAGGGTCGGCCGATTTACTTCTTTGGAAGATGCCGTCGAACAGGAAAAAATTCTCATGCAAGAGGGGTTTACCG
>JASFEV010000071.1:0-17390 GCA_050124655.1 Desulfobacterales bacterium | reverse complement strand
AATTTGGTGGTTTGAGTTTCGAGGACGAGCACGAGGACGACGACGAGGACGAAGAATTTATATCCATCGTACTCGTCCTCCTACTCGTCCTCGTACTCGATTGTTTTCCTATTGATCCGAATTGGAAAAATGGGTGGAATCAGCGCCCCTTCATAAATTAGCAGCTGGCGACCAGAAATAAGCCGCCATCTAACCTCTACAACCGGATTACGCCTCAATGGGAATGGTGGTCACCGGCACGGGAGCGTTTTTGACCACTTTTTCTGTCACACTGCCGAAGCGATAGTGACCTTTTTCGCCATGGCTGGCCATCACCACCATATCCACTTTTTCTTTGTCGATCAGTTTTAAGATTTCCTGAGCCGGATCACCAATGGCGATGTGCTTAATGTACAGCGGACATCCATCCAGATACTTTTCACAAACCTGTTCCAGCCTTTTGGTAGCTGATTTCTCGGCATATTCCATTAATTTTTTTACATGTGATTGATCAAAATCACCATACCAGCCATCATGGTGGGCAATATCCTCAATCACATACAGGACGTGGATTTCGGCCTGATATTTTTGGGTCAATGATGTTACGTAGGGCAATGCCTTTTCTGAGCTGCTTGAAAAATCTGTGGGCCAAAGAACTTTTGTCACTTCCATGTGCATTCCTCCTTTGTAAATTGCGGTCCAAACAGCAAAAAATCCAAATAATACTCTATAATACGAATTTTATACGACTTGTAAACACTGAAAAAAACCCGCGGAAGGGGCCTTCCGCGGGTTTGGAAATGTGTGAGGCAAAATCACTTTTTGTCTTCGTCTTTGACCTCTTCAAAATCAGCGTCAACCACATCTTCATCCGCTGCACCGCTGTCACCGGCGGCCTGTCCACCGGCTCCAGCGCCGGCACCGGCTTGCTGTTCGTTTTGCGATGCCTGCTGGTACATGGCTTCAGCCAGCTTGTGGGAAGCTTTGGTGAGCTCGTCGCTGACCCGTTTGATTTCAGCGGCATCTTCACCTTCCATTGCCTTGCGCAGCTCCGCGATTTGTGCTTCAACATTGGTTTTGGTTTCACTGTCAACCTTATCACCCAGCTCGGAAATTGATTTTTCCGTAGAGTAAATCAACGCGTCGGCCGAGTTGCGGGCTTCAACCAATTCCCTTTTAGCCTTATCTTCTTCAGCATGCATCTCGGCATCTTTAACCAGCTTGTCAATCTCTTCCTGCGACAGACCCGAAGATGCCGTTATCTGAATGGATTGCTCCTTACCGGTGGCTTGGTCTTTTGCAGAGACATTAACGATACCGTTGGCATCTATGTCAAAGGTCACTTCGATTTGGGGGATGCCTCTGGGAGCCGGCGGTATACCGACCAGCTCAAAGCGACCCAGCGTCTTGTTGTTGGCCGCCATTTCACGTTCACCCTGTAAAACGTGAATCGAAACCGCCGGCTGGTTGTCTGCAGCGGTCGAAAATATCTGGCTTTTCTTTGTCGGGATGGTGGTATTCTTTTCAATCAGGCGCGTCATTACACCCCCGAGGGTTTCAATACCCAGCGAAAGCGGCGTCACATCCAGCAACAGGACATCTTTGACATCACCTTTGAGCACGCCGCCCTGGATGGCAGCCCCCAGTGCGACCACCTCATCTGGGTTAACGCCTTTGTGCGGATCTTTTTCAAAAATTTTCTTTACGCGCTCCTGAACAGCCGGCATGCGGGTCATGCCGCCGACCAAGATCACCTCGTTGATATCCTTGGCCGACAGGCCGGAATCTTTCAAAGCCGTTCGACAGGGCAGCTCCAATTTGTCCAGCAGATGACTCACTAACGCTTCCAGTTTGGCTCGGGTAAGTTTGATATTTAAATGCTTGGGACCGCTGGCATCAGCGGTGATAAAAGGCAAATTGACATCCGTTTCCATTGAGGTCGACAGTTCCATCTTGGCCTTTTCGGCGGCCTCTTTCAATCGCTGCAGGGCCATTTTGTCGCTGCGAAGATCGATTCCCTGATCCTTTTTAAATTCATCTGCCAGATAATCAATCAACCTCAAATCGAAATCTTCACCGCCTAAATGGGTATCACCATTGGTGGCTTTAACCTCAAAAACCCCTTCTCCGATTTCAAGGATTGAAATATCGAATGTTCCGCCGCCCAAATCAAATACGGCGATTTTTTCCTCGCCTTTCTTATCCAGTCCATAGGCCAGTGAAGCCGCTGTCGGTTCATTGATAATTCTCAATACATTCAAGCCCGCAATCTTGCCAGCATCTTTAGTTGCCTGGCGTTGGCTATCGTCAAAATAGGCCGGTACCGTAATGACTGCGTCGGTTACTTTTTCTCCCAGGTATTCTTCGGCGGAATGTTTAATATCGGCCAATACATACGAGGAGATCTCCGCCGGGCTATACTGCTTACCCTTGATGCTAATGCGGATATCGCCGTTGGGAGCTTGCTCGATCTTGTAAGGCAGGATCTTAATATCGTTTTGTACTTCCGGTGAGGCGTATTTGCGACCAATCAGACGTTTAACCCCGAAAACCGTATTTTCAGGATTCGTGATTGCCTGCCGCTTTGCGATCTGGCCCACCAGTCGCTCGTCACTTTCTGAAATAGCGACGATCGAAGGCGTTGTTCGGCCGCCTTCCGGATTGGTGATGACTTTGGCATCACTACCCTCCATAACCGCAACACATGAGTTTGTGGTGCCGAGATCAATTCCGATAACCTTAGACATTTTCCATTACCTCCTTGACTTTCCTTTGTTACGCAAATTTGAATGTATAAATGATTGTTAATCACCGTTGTTTTTTGGTGTAGCAACCACCACCATGGCAGGTCTTAGAAGCCTATCGTGAATCAAATACCCCTTTTGAAATTCACTCATGACGGTATTTTCAGGATAATCATCGGTTTCTTCCCGCATAACCGCTTCGTGAAACGCCGGGTCAAAGATTTCGCCGCGCGCCTTTATGGGTTTGACATTGAATTTTTCAAATACCCGCAACATCTCATTGCGGGTGAGGTTCAACCCCTCAATCAATTTTTTATCGGCATTTTTTTCTTCTTTTGCGGCATTAATCGCCAGCTCCAAATTATCGACTACGGAAAGCATTTCTTTGAGCAAAGATTGATTGGCATATTTGCGAAAATCCTCCATCTCGCGGGCGGACCGTTTTTTATAATTTTCATAATCGGCTGAGACTCTCAATAAGCGGTCATGTGCTTCTTGGGCTTCTTCTTCTTTGGCGGCCAGTTTGGCCTCCAACTCTTTCAGAGGATCGGCCGGCCCGTCACTGTCTTTTCCCGCTGCCTCATGCTTGTCGACATCTGACTGTTTATCGTCGGGATCAATTTTTTCGATGTCTTCACCTTCTGCTGTTTCGTCTGGTTCAACTTGGATCTTAATTTTCTTTTTTTCTGACATAAGCCGGCGTTTTCTCCTGATTTTTTTACATAATGAAATATGCCGATTGGAAAGTAATGCACATTAAAACGATGTCAAGAACGCGTCGGCAAGGTTTTATGCCATAATTTGCAAGGGGCTTAGCCCTCTTTTTTAGGCCAGCTGCCAAGCATCATCAATCTGAGCGCTGCATGTGCCCAGCACAGACTTCAATCGACTTGAATTAGGTATACAAAATGGGCATGCAATCCGACACGGCTGGCATCAAAGACCAAAAAAAATGGTTGTGCACCCGCTGTCGAATCTATATAGAATTCGCAAGGCATCGATATGACCGGTATCGGTCCACGACACAAACTGCGTCACTTATCGCTGCTTCCTCCCGGACCTGACGAGGTTCGTGACCGTTTGTTGCGTGGCGCCCGATCAAAATGCGTTGCATCGTTCTATGTGTAAGACCCTCAAGAAGGAATTCAGCCCCGCATAAGCGGATTTCGGGAACAGGGCACCGCTAGCTCCCCGCCTAGCACAACCAATCATAGCATACTGCATAAGTCATATTTTTCAATAAAAAAATCGAGAACTCAAACCACCAAACAATCGCAACCCGCAACCCGCAATCCCAAACGCGGCAAGCGGCGTTTTATATTGACTTCTGAAGGTCGCTGCCATAGATAATTGAAAGGAATGAGAATTTTTACCAGAGCAGTGCGCTCGGCGACCGTTTCATGGTGTCAAATTTACGTTTAAACTACAAATTTCATGTCAACACAAAACCCAGTCACATCAAACTCCGCCATCGAAAAAAAAATCCTTCGAATCGTTGATCAAACCCTGCGCGCCCATTCCATGA
This sequence comes from Desulfobacterales bacterium, assembly GCA_050124655.1. Lineage (GTDB taxonomy): Bacteria > Desulfobacterota > Desulfobacteria > Desulfobacterales > JAHEIW01 > JAHEIW01. Next base: position 13,142 of record JASFEV010000071.1, on the reverse strand, counting down.
TCCAAGACGGAAATGCGGTGCTGGTGGGTGTGTCCGGCGGCCCGGACTCAGTGGCTCTACTTCATATCCTGCGAACTTTCGCACCGAAATATAGACTGCGAATGGCCATTGCACACCTCAATCATAGCCTGCGCCCAAACGAGTCCGAGCGCGATCAAGCGTTTGTGACTGCTTTAGCGGAACAATTTGAAATGCCCCTCTTTTTAGAGAAACGAGATGTTCGCCGCTATCAAGAAAAACACCATCTGTCGCTTGAGGAGGCGGCACGGCAGGTGCGCTATCGGTTTTATCACCGCACTGCCGCGAAATACAACTATGAGAAAATTGCACTCGGGCACCATGCAGATGATAATGCCGAGCAGGTATTGATGGCGATGCTGCGCGGCAGCGGTCCATTGGGCTTGGCCGGTGTGCCGCCGACGAGACCTGACAAGATTATCAGACCCCTAATCAATTTGAGACATGCGGATATCCTGGATTACCTGGTGGCCCAGGATCTGAAATATGTCGTGGATTCATCAAATCGGGATTCGCAATTTTTGCGCAATAAGATTCGAACCCGCTTGATTCCCAATTTACAGACTGAATACAATCCAAAATGTGTCGATTCACTTAACCGGCTAGCCGCTATTTTATCTGCAGAAGAGGAGTGGATCGAAAATCTTTTAGAGTCGATCTACAAAGATGCACTTGTATTCGAGGAACAAGGCAGACGCGAACTGAGCATTGCCCAACTCCAGCATACACCGGTCGCAGTTCAAAGGCGTTTGATCCGCAAAGCCATTTTGCAGGTGAAAGGCAACTTGCGGCGAATTGCCTTTGTTCATATCGAAGCGATATTGAATTTAGCGAAACAAGGGTTGCAGGGCGGCATCTGCGAACTTCCGAACGGCATCCGTGTCTGGAGGGATTCTGATCGATTGGTCGTATCGAAGGTCCGAAAAAAGAACCGTGACACTGCCGGCGGATACCTATCCCCAATAGTGTCGGATTACAGTTATCATCTCGCGATGGACGGTGAAATTTTGATCAAAGAAACCGGAATGATGATCCGTTTCAGTGAAATGCCACTCGATCAAGTTTCAGATTGGCGTCCAAACGATCTTCAGACGGCCTATTTGGACAGGGATAAACTACGCTTTCCACTGATCATCCGAAATTTTCGCCCCGGCGATCGATTCTCACCGTTAGGTACCTGTGGTCACCAAAAGCTAAAGAAATTTTTTATCGATCACAAAATATCCAGAATCGAACGCATGAAATGCCCGATCGTTCTCAGCCGCGACAAAATCATCTGGGTTGCGGGGCACCGGCTGGACAACGCAGTTAAAATCGACTCCCAAACTCGCCGCGTGCTTAAAGCCGAACTTTTGCTTGCCTAAGGCGCGATGATGATTAATTTCACTTTAGTTTAAAGACGTGTGCGCATCTTTAGCGCCGGGCGATATTTGATACTTGAAATTTATGATTAGGTAAAGGATACTATAAAGGTATTGAATATTTAAGATTGAAAATTGAATACTAACGGAATTCGTCAACTTAACAGTTAGTGATGCAGTATTTTTAATTTTCAATGTTCAATATTCAATCTTCAATTTCATAGGAGGTAATGGTCTTTGAATCCATTCTATAAAAATCTGGCGTTGTGGCTGGTCATCATGCTGATGATGGTCATGCTGTATAATCTCTTCAGTAAACAGCATCTGGCTGAAACCAGCATTAGCTATACTGATTTTCTGACAATGGTGGACGATGAACGGGTAGGGCAAGTGGTTATCCAGGGCCAGGAGCTATTTGTAACCGATGTCGACAACAATCGGCTTAAAGTCTTTGCGCCTGAGGACAGCGACTTGATCAAGATTCTACGTCAAAAAGGTGTTGTCATCAGCGCAAAACCCCCATCTGAAAATCCATGGTATATGTCCGTTCTGGTCTCTTGGTTTCCGATGATCGTTTTGATCGGCGTTTGGATCTTTTTTATGCGCCAAATGCAGGCTGGCGGCGGCAAAGCACTTTCCTTTGGTAAAAGCCGAGCCCGCTTGATGTCGGATCAGTCCGAAAGAGTGACCTTCGAGGATGTCGCCGGGATCGATGAAGCTAAAGAGGAATTGATTGAAATTGTAGAATTTCTTAGAGATCCCAAAAAATTCACACGACTGGGTGGACGTATTCCCAAAGGGGTTCTTCTGGTCGGACCCCCCGGTTGTGGCAAAACCCTTTTGGCACGGGCTATTGCAGGTGAAGCCGGGGTACCCTTTTTCAGTATCAGTGGATCTGATTTTGTTGAGATGTTTGTCGGCGTAGGTGCCTCCCGGGTCAGAGACTTGTTCGTTCAGGGCAAAAAAAATGCGCCGTGTATCATCTTTATTGATGAAATTGATGCCGTCGGGCGTCACCGTGGAGCGGGACTGGGCGGCGGCCACGATGAAAGGGAACAGACACTGAATCAGCTGCTGGTCGAAATGGACGGATTTGAATCCAATGAAGGCGTGATTTTGATCTCAGCTACCAACCGGCCCGATGTGCTGGACCCGGCACTACTGCGACCCGGTCGCTTTGACCGGCAGGTCGTTGTATCAATGCCCGATATTCGTGGCCGTGAAAAAATATTGCGCGTCCATATGCAAAAAACGCCGATCGACAAGGATGTCAATCCGGTTATCCTGGCCAAGGGAACACCCGGATTTTCCGGCGCCGATCTTGAAAATCTGGTCAATGAAGCGGCCTTGCTGGCAGCCAAACGAAATAAAGAAAAAATCGGCATGGTCGATTTTGAGGATGCCAAAGACAAAGTTTATATGGGTCTTGAGCGCAAATCTAAAGTCATCAAGGAAGAAGATCGAAAGGTTACCGCCTATCATGAAGGCGGACACGCCCTGGTAGCGCGATTCTTACCCGAAACCGATGCCGTTAATAAGATTACCATTATACCGCGTGGTCGTGCTGCCGGCGTTACCTGGTTTTTACCTGAAGAACGGGATTTTAAATATAAAGATCAACTCCAAAGCGAGCTGGCGGTTGCCTTCGGCGGACGGGTGGCGGAAGAAATTGTTTTTAATCGTATCAGTACCGGTGCCGCCAACGATATTAAACAAGCCACTGATCTTGCCCAACAGATGATCAGAAGCTGGGGTATGAGCGACAATCTCGGCCCGCTATCATACGCCAAGGGTGAAGAACAGGTGTTTCTGGGTCGTGAAATTGCCCAGCACAGAGACTACTCCGAAGCGACGGCCCAAAAAATTGACGACGAAATCAATAATTTGATCAAGAATTCCTATGAACGCGCCAAAACCGTATTAAATGAAAATCTGGATATCCTTCACAAGCTGGCGGAGGTGCTGCTCGAAAAGGAAACCGTTCTTGGAAAAGAGTTGGATGAGTTGATTCAGGAGTTGCGGCCCGGCATCGAGCTTCCATCAAGACCTTTAGACGATCAAGAAACCACCACTGAATCCGCCGCCGATCCATCCTGATATGCCGGCTTTCCCCAAAACATATCGGCTATCATGGGCCGGTTTCGATATGGAATTTGGCCATCGAACACGAATCATGGGTGTGGTGAATGTAACGCCGGACTCATTTTCCGATGGTGGAAAATTTCTCACCACCGAAGCCGCGGTGGCTCAAGGACAGAAACTGGCAGCTGAGGGCGCCGACATCCTGGATATTGGAGGGGAATCAACCCGGCCCTTTTCTGACCCGGTTCCAGTTGATGTGGAAATCGAACGGGTCATTCCAGTCATTGAGCAACTGGCCGCTGAAATTTCCATCCCCATATCCATTGATACAATGAAAGCCGAAGTTGCTCAGCGGGCGATCAATGCCGGAGCATCGATTATCAACGACATCTCTGCGCTGCGCTTTGACCCGGATTTGGGCGCAGTAGCCGCAGATTGTGGTGCACCACTGGTGCTCATGCACATGCTGGGCAGCCCCAAAACCATGCAATTGTCGCCATCCTATACGGATCTGATCGGCGAGATATCCGATTTTTTAAAGGACGCGATTAAACGGGCTGAGCTGCAGGGTATTGCAAAGTCGAACATCATCATTGATCCGGGGATCGGCTTTGGCAAAACGGTGTCGCATAATCTTTTACTGATCCGACAGTTGCCATCCTTTGCCGCCTTGGACGCGCCGATTCTGGTGGGCCCCTCTCGCAAGGTATTTATCCGCAAATTGCTAAAAGACGCGCATAGCGACGATATCCCGCCGGATATGCCAATTGTTGAAACCGGCACCCAGGCTGCGGTTGCGGCGGCAGTACTTTGCGGCGCGCATATCGTGCGGGTTCATGATGTCGCCAGCACCTGGGCCACGATTCGAATTTTGGATGCCATGCGGGCAGCACAGGAAGATTGAGCCTCCCGGGCATAAAGGTTCAAAGGATAACTTTCAAAAGTTCAGTTCTTCCGTGCTTTAGCCGCTGGCTGCTCGCTTCTGGCTACTGGCTTTGAGCCCGAGATCAGTGCCGCCAGCCAGCAGCCAGTGACCAGCAGCCAGAGGCGTGCTAATTATCTTCAACAATTGAAATTCTGAACCTCGGAATTTAGATGCCTGAAAATTGTGCAAGGATAAAATGATATGCTTCTGGTGATTGATGTCGGCAATACCCACACGGTCCTGGGCGTTTATCAGGATGACCAATTGCGAAACGATTGGCGTATCCATACCGAACGCAATACGACTGAAGATGAATTCAACGTGTTGGTCAACAGCCTGTTTACCGCGGACAACATCCATCTGGCTGATATTGAACAAACCATTATCTCATGCGTGGTTCCGCCAATGGTCACCATTTTGGACGCCTTTTGCCGCAAGTATATCGGTCAGCCACCCACGTGGGTTGATGCGAAAAATTGTGCGGGCATGCCCATTTTGATAAAAAATCCGGGGGAAGTCGGTGCAGACCGAATTGTGAACGCCGTGGCCGCCTTCCAACGGTACCACAAGAGTTTGATTGTGGTTGATTTCGGTACAGCCACGACATTCGACGCCATTTCTGAAAAGGGCGAATACCTGGGTGGGGCCATCAGCCCTGGAATAGGGATTGCGTCTGAAGCCCTCTTTTTAAAAGCCTCCAAGCTGCCACGTGTGGAAATTTTTAGCCCACCGAAAAAAGTCATCGGCAAAGACACCATCGGGAGCATTCAGTCAGGCATTATATTCGGCTATGCCGGCCTGGTGGATGGAATCGTAAGGCGCATGCAACGGGAGATGGGCACTAAACCCAAGGTCATTGCCACCGGTGGTCTGGCTGAACTTCTATTCAATGTTTCCGAAACGATTGAAGTGGTTGAGCCGGCACTGACACTGGCAGGCCTCAAAGTCATTGCCAATCAATCCTCATCCTAAGGTGTCAGGTGTCACCTTCTTTAGCTTCTGGCTTCTCGCTTCTGGCTACTGATTTATGCAGCGGGCGTTGGTGCCCACTATTTGTGTAATGCGGCTCAATTAGAAAACAACCGAGGACGAGGACGAGTACGATAGGGAGCATAAAATCCTCGTCCTCGTCGTCGTCCTTGTACTTGTCCTCGGGAATTCAAACAACCAAAATTCCGTAACCCGCAATCCAAAACCTCTGAATCTATTCCAACCTATCCTTCCGAATCGATAAAACCCAGATATCCCGTGATGCTGTTTTGGAGGAAGTATTTTTCGCGCGCCTGTATATCGGGCGGCAATTGATCGAAAGTGGCCATCAGTTTGTCTTCCTGCAAGAGTTGCTCCAAGCACCCGGAGACACGATCGGCTTGAGCGAATCTATTGGCAATTTCTCTGAGCAACTGCTCCCAGAATTGAAGTTGACGGCGATGGATGTGTAGCATTTCAATCGCATCGGGATGGACGCCGAAATGCCCATAGCAGATCATTTGGGGGCGACAGGCAATAAGGGCTTCGACACTCTGCAGCGCATTGTTGAGAAAGAATTTCGGTGGGGTGGCCGGGCGCAAATAAAACTGGTCCTTTGGTAACGAAATAAAGACGCCTCCAGTTTCGCCGGCAAACAGGTATTTCTCAGTGTAATAACTGACATGATGCGCCGCATGTCCGGGTGTGATGATCGGCGTTATGGATTCGGTCTGAAAGCGGTCAGCCGCCTGAAGCCGATTTTTAGAGACCGGCTTTATCGGACCATAAGATAAGGCCATGGAACCGAGAACTTTTTTTGTTCCTTCCCAAAGACGCGATGGCTCGACCAAGTGCGGGATGGCAGCCTGATGGCAAATGATAGGGGTGCCTGGAAAGGCTTCTGAAATTTCGCCGATGGCACCAGCATGGTCCAGATGAATATGAGTGAGCAAGATGGCGTCCAGTTGACGGACCTTTAATTCCTGCAAAGCACGCAAAAGATCCGGAGCACAGGCCGCCGGGCCCACATCAATCAAACAGGTGGTTCTTCCGCGATACAGCCAGGCACTTATAAAATCATTAAAACCCTTTATCGGCGGTGTCAACGGAATCAAGAAAAGATCATCCGCTATTTGTTCAATCTTCATCTTCACTTCTACAACCGTCGGAAACTCAAACTTTCTAAATAGGAGGGATATTTTATTTTGTTCTGATAAATTATAAATCTGATTCTTAGGGCGTCAAATTTGAGTGCGGATTGTGGAAATGAGAAATTTTTTCGATAGGCAAGGCCGCACAAGGGTTTCTGCCTGAGGCGTACTTATGTGTACGTCGAAGGCAGAAACCCGCGGAGAACGAAGCATATCGGAAAAAGGGCCATTTCCTTTAAAACGTATTAGGCGCGACCAACCTCTCGCAGCGTCCCCTGAAAAATCCGGTAGAAAAACTCGTTGTCCGTAATTCCGCGGCTTAATATTTTACCGATATCGTCGATGTTTTTAATGTTGATAATTAAGTTGACGCTCTTGTTCAGCGCCATCATGTTATCCATCGTTCGGAATCTGTTGCTGATCAAAGCGACGAACATATTGCGCCGCACGCCCATACTCAGCCTTTCAATATACAGCAATACACCATTGGATTCCGGGTTATCAGTATCAAAAAGTTCATTGATGACAAATAGATCGTAGTTGTGATAGCGCATGCGTTTTAGTGCGTCACGGGCGCTTTCGGCCTCGGTGATTTGATAATCCAGAACCTCCAGTGCATTGGTAATCGTTCTGCGGACCGATGGATTGGATTCGCATACCAGGGCCGTCAGACCGTCTTCTTCGATAAAATCAAATGGTTTCTCAGCTGCGTTATAGGCGCTCGCAGCGCCACCGCCCGCGGAACCCCTTTGAGGCTTCAGGGTAATATAGCCTTTACATTTCGGACAGGCAATGGTGGTGCGTTTTCCGGCGGGAATCTTTTCATTTGATACCTTGAATTTGCTTTGACAATTGCTACATATAACATTCATTGCATTTATTCCTTATTCTACCTTTTTACCAAAAATTGCGATACGTTTTTAGATTGGGACGCCCAGCTTCCATCTTACTTTTAGGTTACCCCGTTGAGCCCGCAATTAAATGAAAGAGTTTGATTTTTTTAACCGGCAAACGGGCAAACGGGAAACGGGCTAACTTTATTAATGGACGGATTTGGCATAGTGCCGATCAATTTCCAGATTCCCGATATCGGTAGTCGCCTCTCCGCGGGCGCTCTTGATGGAATCGATTCCGCGACCTACGACGCCTTTTTGCGAGCAATAGCCCATGGCTGTCTCCTGGGTAATCAAGCCCTGCTCAAATAGGCCGATAATATGCTGGTCGAAGGTAATCATGCCGAAGGCATTTCCCTTTTCCATGATGTCGTAAAATGTTTTGCCTTGCGATTCTCCATTCAAAATCAGGTCTTTGACCCTCAAATTGGAACCCAGAATTTCAAAGGTCGCCACTCTACCGCCGCCGACCTTGGGAAGCAGTCGCTGGGAGACAATCCAGCGCATCGTGTCGGCCAAGCGGATGCGAATTTGTTCAGCATCTTCAGTGGTAAACATTCCCAAAAGACGGTTGACCGTTGAGCCGGCATCTACGGTGTGCAGGGTTGTTAATACCAGGTGACCGGTCTCTGCGGCCCGCAGGCCGATTTCAATCGTCTCGCGGTCGCGCATTTCACCGACCAGTATCACCTTGGGGGCCTGCCGCAAAGCGGCCCTCAAGCCATTGGCGTAGTTGTCAAAATCCATGCCTAGTTCCCGTTGGTTGAAGGTGGATTTTTTGTGGGGATGCTGATATTCAACCGGATCTTCCAGGGTGATGATATGCACGGATTTGTTTTCGTTGATTTCATCGAGTATGGCCGCCAAAGTAGTGGTTTTACCGGAACCGGTGGCGCCGGTGACAAAGACGATGCCATTGATTTCTTTGGCAATCTGAAACATGGTTTTGGGCAGCTCGCGTTCCTCGATGGTCGGGATTTTAGACTCCAGTTTACGCAAAACGATAGAGATATTAGTGCCTTGGGAGAAAATGTTGACCCTGAAGCGCGCTTTGCCGGGTAAGGCGTAAGACATGTCGCAAGATCCTTGGCGGAGCAGGGCTTTGGTCAGACGGCGGTCTTGGTTGATAAGATTCAGAGCGATGACTTCTGTCTGAAAGGGCGTTAATGCCTTGAAACTCGGCTTAAAATCAACAGGGATTAATTCACCGGCACTTTCCACCTGCATTGGTTTTCCCACGGTAAAATTAAGGTCGGAGACATCCCGATGATAATCCAGCATTCTTACCAGAAGATGGTCGATTTCCTGTTTTTTCATGTTACGGCCTTTGTTGTTTTAAATCATACGTTAGCGAGCCAGATGATTTTCCTTATATTACCACGAAGAACACGAAGCAGCACGAAGAATAAAGAATTTTATGTTAATCTTTGTGCTCTTCGTGACCTTCGTGGTTAAGATTTAATGTTTTACAGCATCTACCAAATTTTCCTATCGTATCCATCAGACCTCGGTAAAGTCTGTTGGCGGTGCTTTCAGCAAGGGTCTGAATCTCGCCTTTTCATTGGCCTTCGCGTAGGCTTCATCGGCACTGATCTTACCACTTTGGAACAAATCCATTATATAATCATCTAGCAGTATCATGCCGTATTTTTTCCCGGTTTGAATCATAGACGGTATCTGATGCGTCTTGCCTTCCCGGATCAGATTGCGAACCGCTGGATTGGCGATTAAAATTTCTAAGGCCACGATTCGACCTTTACGATCAATGCGCTTAAACAGGGTTTGAGCGACCACCGCCCGGAGCCCATCGGACAAGGTTGAACGGATCAGAGGTTGCTCGTGAGACGGAAACACCTCTATAACGCGGTCGACGGTTTTATAGGCACTGGAGGTATGCAGTGTGGAGAAAACCAGATGGCCGGTTGAAGCGGCTTCGACGGCCAGCGAAATGGTTTCAAGGTCCCGCATTTCGCCCACCAGAATAATATCCGGATCCTCACGCAGGGCACCACGCAACGCGCTGGAAAATGTTTCGGTATGCAGACCTACTTCGCGGTGGTTGACGATGCACGCCTGGCTTTGATGGACAAATTCGATGGGGTCCTCGACCGTTATGATATGATCCTTGCGCGCGCGATTGGCCACATCAATGATGGATGCCAGGGTAGTTGATTTACCGCTGCCGGTGGGTCCGGTTACCAGTACCAGACCTCTAGGGAGCGTGGCCAGTTTTGACACCACCGGCGGCAGGCCGAGTTGTTCGGCGGTCATAATCGTGCTGGGTATCTCACGAAAGACGGCGCCCACGCCATTTCTTTGCATAAAGAAATTGGCGCGGTAACGGGCCAGGCCGGGGATTTCGTAAGCAAAATCGATATCTCCGCTTTCCTCAAATGTTTTAACTTTATGTTCAGGAGCGATTTCATACAGCATGGCCCTGAGGTCATCGTTATTGAGGACTTTATATTTGATCCGTTCGATATCGCCTCTGATTCTAAGTGCCGGAGGCTGACCGGAAGCCAGATGAAGGTCGGAGGCTCCCTGTTCATTCATCAGTTTGAAAAATGCATCAATTTTTGCCATTGACCACTCCTATTATCGGAACATCCGTTTTTGCAAGTTCTATCAGATCGACCGCGCCATATCTGTAATTCTTCTTTTTAAATGAGGGTACTACCTACACATAAAATATTTTATCAGAGAATCATTTAGAGAATCATTGGATGAATTCTGATAAAACCGCCTGAAACGAAAGCTGACCTGTAGATAAGGCCTAAGATTCGAGCGCCTACGGTTCATTCTGCGGTGGGCACCCGTGCATTCATTTCAGGCGGTTTTAGAGAAATAGCCGGTTTTTGGAATCGGATGTTTAGTTTGACTTTTTGAGGATTTTGATTTTGTCGTCTTCTTCGTCCGATTCTTTAATGCCTTCTTTACTGATTTCTAGTAATCTGGAGTGGGATTCAATGATTGAACTGATCTGGACTTCGATTTGCGTCCGCTGCCGTTTTAACTCTGATATGTCCTCATGCAGTTGCGCCAGGCGATTGTGAGCTTTATTGAGGATTTTTTCTGCTTTCACTTCAGCTTCAGCGATAATCAGTTCGGCTGATTTACGGGCATTGTCCTTCATTTGGTCCAATACTTTTTGAGAATTCAGCAATGCTCTTTTGAAGGTTTCTTCCCGTTTTCGATATCCCTGAATTTCCAGTTCCAGCCGCCGGACTTCGTCACTTAGATTCTGATTTGTTTTTTGCAACGTTTCGAAGGTCTCTGCCATTTGTTCAAGAAATGCATCAACCTCTCGAATGTCAAATCCGCGGAATCGGGTTTTAAAATGCTGCTGTTGGATATCAAGAGGGGTAATTTTCATTGGTGCACACCTGCCTTTCATCTTATCCGATGGATTGAGCCAAACCTTCCAAACTGTTGACCACAAATATTCGCAGGAAGATTATGATCAAAATTACAACAATTGGAGAAAAGTCAATCCCGCCGTACATCATCGGCAGTCTTTTGCGGATTTGATACAGAACCGGCTCTGTGACGTTATGAATGAAACGCACGATCGGATTGTAAGGATCCGGACTTACCCATGACAATACGGCTCGGGCGATCGTGATGAACATGAAAAAGACCAGCACATAGTCCAACACCGTTGCCACCGCCACTAACAGATTTCGAAATACGAGCATGATAATATCCTGCCCCTTTTTTTTGCAACGAAATTTTCAGAAGAGACGATTCAGATGATTAAAATTAAAACCATAATTCAAGAGAAGTCAAGATTTTTCGCGCAAAATCAGAGGGTAAGACATTGTGCTGTACCCTGGTGGCTGCTTTCAACATCCCCTTGAAAAGATAACGCAGCGTAGCGCTATGGTGACGTCTGTGCGCCTGAAGTTTTCTCTGATTGACAAAGAACAAGGCCGCAGGGCGGGCCATTTGACTGCACATGTAATATCGGGACACAACCCGCAAAACTTGAGTTCAGATATGCAAATCGCGTACAGCGATTTTTCACCTTTTTGAGGGGATATAGTCGATGATTATTAAGAATATCACATCCTTAACCGTAATGCAAATCCCATGGAGGAGGATTTCAGGCAAAGCGTATAGGGCATAGAGCATGGCGCGTAAAGCTTAGGGGAAGGGGCATGGTGCATTGAGCATGGGGCAAAGCGCATAGGGCATAGAGCATAAGACATGGCGCATCGCGCATAATGCATTGTTTATCATCTTGCATTCATTTCTTTACCCTATGGCCTTTGCACTCTGCCCTTTGCATGCGTCAGCTCAGCCGCCGGCAACCATAGGGATCAAATAGACCTCGGCATCATCAGGGACCAGTGTCTGCGCGAAGTTGGGTCGCGTGACATACTGCTGATTTATGCGAACAACGGCATAAGGGTGGGGATCTCCGAGCTCATCAAGCAGATCCGAAACCGTCATGCCCTCCCGCCAGGCGATCTGCTTGCCGGCCACCTGAATCATGAATTTACTCCACTGGCCTTGAGCAGTTCCAGAACGTCATCAAAATCGATGCTGAGGCGTTTGACGGTTTTTTGGGTGGGAATCCCATCGGTTGTCCATCCGCGGCGTTTATAAACAGCATCCTTAAGCTTCTCATACTGTTCTTCGCGGTACTTGCGCAGCATCGCCAGTTTTTCAGTGGTACTTTTCCCATCAATATCCGCTTTGTAAGTTTCGACCAACTGCTTATCGTAGCGTTCGACCCGAGATTCATATTCGATTTCGGTGACGGGTCCCACCGCCCGGTAGGGCAGGTCATCGTGCTGACGGCGGCCGAAGCCCATTCGCAGGTTAAAGATCCGTTGAAAATTATAGACGCTTTCGCTCATTTTAATGAGGTCGTCGGGACCGGCTTCAATGCCGGTGATGGCACTGAAATAATCTGCGTACCACTGAACGTGTTTCATGACTTTGGCCGGCTCGGCTGTGTCTTTGTTGTCTTCGGGGATAATGTCGTTCCAGGGCAGTTTGCAAAGACCGCAAAGCCCAAACCAGGTCCGAAACATGGGAAACCAGTGCAGTGCCTCGGCTTTTTGCTCAAATGTCGGCATAAAGTTATGCACCATATCCAGGAATATCAGCCAGGCCTCATCATGCTGGGGGCCTTTGAGGGCCAGGCCGTAGCCGCCCTGTTGGGCCAATGATTCCTTGGTCATATATTCCGAAAATTCCAATCCTTTAGCCTCCATTCCGATGTCCTGCATAATTTTAGCGTCTGCGCCGAAATCCTTGGCGAAAATAGCTTTCATTCTGCGAACGCCCTGGCCAACGATTTGACCGAAGCCCTCGCCGATCGCCATTTGATGCACAATTTCCAAAGCAGCATCACGATTGCCGAAATGCAGCTCCATACCGCCGGTATGGGTTGAGTCGATCAATCCCATTTCAAAGCACTCCATCGCAAAGGCAATGGCGGTGCCCACCGATATCGTGTCCAGACCGTAGGCATCACAATAAAAATTCATCTCTGCCACTGTATGCGGGTCAAAAATACCCAGATTCGAGCCGCAGCCGGCAATGGTTTCATATTCGGGCCCATCGACAAAGACCTTTTGGCCTTTGTAAGGTCCGGTTAAAGGAACAAAATCTTTAATGCCGTGCGAGCAGGCCACAGTGCATCCCATCCAGCAGCCGTCAAAGCCCGGATCAAACAGACGCCGGTAAACTTTTTGGCCCAGGTTAGGGGCTTGGTCGTGCTGGCCATAGCGAA
>JASFEV010000070.1:0-17690 GCA_050124655.1 Desulfobacterales bacterium | reverse complement strand
CAACGCGCGGCGGATCGACTACATCTTTGAACGGGATTTTGGGTCTCCCGATCAGAGCCAGGTGGTTTTCAATCCCAATGCCCCAAACGGCGTGCCCCCCACGGTCTCTGACCACGCAGCCGTTGTCGTTCATCTTCTTTTACCATTACCTAAACCAAAGGCAATGCCCTGGATACCATTTTTGCTTTTTGATGATTAATTGTCAGTAGTATAATGGATGTGAGGTAGGATAAGCCAATGGCTCTACCTTCATAAATTACAAATACCTCCAACGACTCACACGCTTTTGTTATCCATAAAAACTTGTGAAATTTTAAACATATCACCAATTTTAGATAGCCCCAAAAATGATAAAAATAAATGTGGGGTCGGCTTCTGTGCCAACCGCTGAACGGCGGGCGCGGTGACCCGCCCTTTGTATCCCCTCCTCTTATGGGAGGGGATTGAGGGGAGGGTGATTCGGCAGCCAGAAGCCAGAAGCGAGCAGCCAGAAGCTGGCTGCATGAAATCAGCTGTTAGTCACAATAAACTAATACCCAATACCGAATACCCAACTAAGCCATAGTTTTCTTGAGCAGCTGACGCACCTGCGTCAGGGACCGCGTGTTGAGCACATCCTTTTTTTCCAGCCAGCCGCGCCGCGCCTGACCGATCCCAAATTTCAGGTCGTTATAAGCGTCAATGCTGTGGGCATCGGAGTTGATGGATACCAGAACGCCTAACTCTTTGGCCATCTGACAATAGATGTCGGTCAGATCCAGGCGCTTGGGATTGGCATTCAGTTCCAAAAAACAGCCACGCTCGCCGGCTTTCTGAATGATACGCGTTAGATCGACCTGATAGGGCTCTCGCTGATTGATTTTGCGGCCGGTGGGATGGGCCAGCATGCTAAAATAGGGCTGGTCCATGGCGCGCAGAATGCGCTCGGTTTGTTTTTCAAGTGACAGGTTGAAATGGCTGTGAACCGTTCCCACCACCAGATCCAGCCGCGACAGTTCATCATCCGATAGATCCAGGGAACCGTCTTTTAGGATCTCAACTTCAAGACCCTTTAGAATCTGGATGCCTTTCAGGCGATCGTTGAGTCGCTCGATCTCATCGCTTTGCTGCCTCAAGCGCTTTGCATCCAGGCCGCCGGCAACCTTGAGCCGGCCCGAATGTTCGGTAACGGCGATATATTTTAGCCCCTGCTGTTTGGCCGCCCGCGCCATTTCTTCCAGACTGTTGTGCCCGTCGCTGGCAGCGGTGTGAATGTGCAAATCTCCTTTAAGGTCTTTGCGTTCGATCAAATTTGGCAGCCGGTTTTCGGCGGCGGCCTCGATCTCGCCGCGATTTTCCCTAAGCTCCGGCGGTATCAGGTGCAGATCCAGAGCCTGGTAAACCGATGCCTCGGTGCGACCGGCCACCTGTTTTTCAAACCGAAACACCCCGTATTCATTTATCTTCAGGCCCCGCTGCTGCCCCAGACGCCGGATGGCGATATTGTGGTCTTTGCTGCCGGTAAAATACTGCAGGGCAGCGCCGAAGCTGGCGGGCTCCACCAATCGAACGTCCACCTGCAAACCGGACCTTAACATGACACTGGCCTTGGTGGTGCCGCCGGCCAAAACCTTGTCGATGGCCTCAAATTCCAGAAAGCGGCGCATGACCGGGCTGTTTTTGCGGGCGGTGACCAGAAGGTCCAGATCGCCGACGGTCTCGCGCGAGCGCCGGTAACTGCCGGCTGCCGCCACCGTGTTGACCCCGGGTTGCTTCTTTAAGAAATCAATGAGGCTCGCAACGATGGGCTTGACGGTTGCCAGTTTAAAGCGTTTTTCTTTTTGCGCCTGGGATTCAATGGCCTCTAAAATGGCCTTTTCCGTTTTGGGGCCAAATCCCTCCAGCGCGCTGATGCGCCCTTTGCGGGCCGCTGTTGACAGCTGCGTCAGGGTTTTGATGTTGAGCTTCTGGTATAAAATCCGCACCCGCTTGGGGCCCAGATTGGGAAGCTTTAACATCTCAATCACTGTTTGGGGAATGCGTTTTTGCAGCTTGACTAGCGCCTGGGCTGTACCGGTTTCCAGGATCTCGTGGATTTTGGCGGCCAGATCTTTGCCGATGCCCGGCAGCTGTGTCAGATCTTCTTCGGCGGCCACCATATCGCTCAACTCTGTCCCCAGGCCGTTGACCGAATGGGCGGCATTGCGATAGGCTCGTATGCGAAAAGGGTTTTCCCCCTCGATCTCCAAAAAGTCGGCGATTTGATCAAAAATGTCGGCAATGTCGTTATTTCGAACAGGCATCATCGCACCATCGATCCGTTGTAGGTTTAAAGCCGGCCATGTCATTCTCTGAAAGGCGGATTCTTTAGCTTCCCGCTTCTTTTTCAAAATTGCAGCGCATCACCAGCATGCCTTCTTCCATTTTGGTCTCTATTTTATAAGGCAGTCTGTTAAACAGCTTGATCATGCCTTTATTGGTAGACAGCATATAGGCCACGAGGCTGGTGATACCGTTTTCGCGGGCGGCTTCGGCAATTTTTTCCAACAGGACGCTGGCAATTCCCTTGCCCTGCCATTCTTTGGAGACCGAAAAGGCCACTTCCGCAACAGTCCCCTCTTCCAGTGCATACATCCCCAGACCGATAATTTTTTCAAAACCGACTTCACCGGTAACGGCAACGATCGACAGGTTTTTGATATAGTCGACCTGAAACATGCCTTCCATATCTTCGCGATAGAAGCTTCTGCGTATACTGAAAAAGCGGGTCTGGACATCTTTTTCATCCATGTCGTAGAAATGCTCCTGAATGTGGCGGCCATCGACTTGTTTTGCCGGCCGAAAGGTCACTTCGACACCATCGTAGACCCGTTCTTCTTCCATTCTGGCCGGATACACTCCAAATAAGGATTCATTCAGCGATCGATTGCGATCGATGATTCCGGTTTCCTGGGCTGTGTGAAAAAGCTCATCGCGAAAATCCGGATGGGCCAAACTGATCATCGCCATCGCTCTTTCCTCAACATTTTTGCCGAAAAGATTGACCATGCCATATTCGCTGACCACATATGAAACATAGCCTTTGGGGACCAGGATCGATCCCACATCTGACTTGGGAATAATCCGGCTGGTTTGGCCGTCCATACTTCTGGCGGAAACGACGATAATCGATTTGCCCAAAGGCGACATAGTGGCGCCCATGATAAAATCGAGCATACCGGTGACCCCCGAAAAATGATTCTGGGGCAGGGCATCGCCAAAAACCTGACCGGTCAAATCCATGGTGCGCGCAAAATTAATAGCGACCATTTTATGGTTTTGCGAAATGATAGCCGGATGGTTGACATAATCAGACGGTCTAAATTCAAGAGCCACATTGTTGTGCAGTGCTTGATAAAATTTTTTACTTCCAATGGCGCCGCTGGCGATGAGTTTGCCCTCGTTCAAATTTTTAAAGCGGTTGGTCACCACGCCTTTGGACACCAGTTCCATTAAATCATCGGTTAGAATTTCGGTATGAACACCCAGATCGTTTTTGTCTGCGAAGGCATCAGCGATCGGCCTGGACAGTTCTGCCAAGCCAAGTTGAACCGTGGAACCGTCGTCTACCAAATTCGCTGTGATGCTCGCAATTTCAGCCGCGGATTCATATTCGGGCAGATCATAGGCGCGCAACAGTTCCTCTTCGTATTCAACAATGACATCCACATCATTCAAATGGATAAAACCGTGCCCCGGCACGCGGGGCATCTTTGGATTTACCTGGGCGATGACCATATCGGCGGATTGGGCCGCTGACAGGGTGACATCCACGGAAATGCCCAGGCTCATCCAGCCATGTTCATCCGGCGGCGATACCTGAATTAAGGCCACATGCAGCGGAAAAAGCCTTTTTTTGAACAAATTAGGAACCGCACACAGGTTCATGGGCGTAATAAACCGTTTATTGGCACGCAGACCCGTAGTTTGGTCAGAGCCCTGGTAGATGGATCGCAGATTAAACGTATGCCCTCGATATTCATCGGCCATCAGTGCTAAAAGAGATCCTTCGACGCTGAGCAGGCGCACAATTTCGACATCTGAATAATAGCCGGCATTATCCATAAGCGCATTGACCAGACGCTGGGGTTCTCCGCAAGAAGAGCCAATAAAAATTCTTTGACCGCCCCGGATCATACGAACCGCCGCATCGGCGGTCTGAATTTTAGATGTGTAATTGTCGTCGGTGTTTGTTTTCATTTGAGGCACCCTTTAATGGTTGATGGCACAAAGAGGATGATTACAACAAGATCGATTCAATTTATATTGCTTGAATGATAAAAAAATGTTGACTTTTATTTTTTTATCCGTATTGTCGCTGGTTTTTATAGAGGTTGTTAAAAAACGCTACGATATTCAAGCGTTTTTTTCTACAACCACTTATACCGCAATTCCATAATTTGTTGTATTATGAAAAGCGGTGAGGCCCCATACTCGGAGCGGATTCATCAAATGATAGGTTTATCACCGCGTCACAAAATAGCAATAACGGATCGAACAATTTTATGCCCGCGTGGATCAGTGCGCTGCGGGAAGGGGGTTGTTCTGCATCTAAAATTTTTAAATACGATTTTTCAAAATCGGTAACATCAAACGGCAGCGTCTTTATCGTCTCTGCCGATTTTTTTCTGTAAAGGAGTTAATTTATGTATTTTGAAGCCGTATTTCAACCGTCAAGTGACAACGAATATGATTCCAGCGCAGCCGAATTTGTGGGCAAAAAGGTTGCCATTCAAGAAGGCTGGATACTGGAAGAAGGTCCCCACAAGGGCCAACAATGTTTTTATATGCCCAACTCGAATGTTGGCTGCATCCCCGCCAGCGATCTGCAGCAGATCAAAAGCGTACCCTATGTCCAATGGCGGCAGATACATGATTTGAGCGGTCTGGGTGCGTAGGGTCACATCTCCAAATCGTTTACAAATGCTGTGAAGTATATTTTCATCCAGTTGAGTTCTTTAAAGGTTAGTGGCTGCTGGCTACTGGTCACTCGCTGCTCGCCAGAAGCCAGAAGCAAGGAGCCAGGAGCCTGACACCCGACACCCGACACCCGACACCTATAAACTGCCTCCCCCTACTTTTGGGTTGACACCACATACCAATTTTTCTTAGTGGTGATACCATCGATTCAAAATTGTCCAATGACGCTCCCTGCAATATGCTTCGGATATGGCCCGCCGCATTTGGGCCGGCAACGAAGATATCAAATGCATATGGCACCTCATCAGAAAAAAGGACCTGCAAATGGATCTCATTGTCAGAAATGCCCGCCTGGTTGATGGAGACGAACTGGTCGATCTGGCTGTTCGTGCCGGCACTTTTGCCGAAATCGGACCCAGCCTGAAGGCTCAAGCCCAAACCGAAATTGATGCCGGCGGTAATCTGGTCTGCCCGCCGTTTATTGATCCGCATTTGCATCTGGATGCCGCCCTGACCGCCGGTATCCCGCGGTATAACATCAGCGGCAGCCATCCGGAGGGTATCCAGGTATGGGGTGAGTATAAAAAAGCCTATCCGCAATTTGAAGATTTCAAAGATCGCGCCCGGCGCGCTGTCGAGTGGGAGGTTGCGCAAGGCACGCTTTATATCCGCACCCACATCGATATCTGCGATCCCAGCCTGACAGCTTTAAAATACATGCTGGAGCTGCAGGAAGAACTCAGCGAGATCGCCGATATTCAGATCGTGGCCTTTCCTCAGGACGGCATCCTGTCCTATTCAAAGGCGCCGGATCTGATGCGCGAAGCCTTAACGCTGGGCGCCGATCTGGTGGGCGGCATTCCCCACTGTGAATGGACCCGGGAAGACGGCGTTGCATCCATCGGTATCGTCTATGCGCTGGCGGAAGAATTTGACCGCATGATCGACGTGCATTGTGACGAAACCGACGATGAGCATTCGCGCTTTCTGGAAGTGCTGGCCTCCGAGGCGATCAAACGCGGATTTGAGCATCGCGTCTCAGCCAGCCACACCACCGCCATGCACTCCTACAACAACGCGTATGCATTCAAACTACAGGGTTTGCTAAGCCGGGCCGGTGTCAACATTATCGCCAATCCTTTTGATAATACGGTGCTGCAGGCACGCTTCGACACTTATCCCAAGCGCCGCGGGATTACGCGGGTCAAGGAATTATTAGCCGCCGGCATCAATGTCAGTTTGGGCCACGACTCCATCATGGATCCCTGGTATCCGCTGGGCAAAGGCGATATGCTGGCGGCTGCCCAGCTGGCCATTCATGTCTGTCACATGTCCGGCTTTGATGAAATGCAGCAGATGTTTGATACAATCACCATCAATTCGGCCAAAACCCTCGGCATTGCCGAGTCCTATGGTATTGCGCCCGGTCGCCGGGCGGATTTAGTCATTTTAGATGCCGGCAGCGTGCTGGATGCGCTGCGTCTCTGCCCGGCCCGCTTATCGGTGGTCAAGGCCGGCCGCGTGGTCGCCGAAACCCAACCGTCACAGAGCCGGATTCAATATGGGACAGAACAAAAGGTGGTTAATTTTCAAACAAACTCATAGATGCGTTATCCATTTCACGGGTAACTGTCAGATGGGATCTTAGAAATGTCTTTTGCCGGCAGCGATATCTTAATAATAGTCAGAGAAATTTAGCAGCGCCCCCATATTTAGGATTCCCGATACGGTGATTTATCAGCTGCACTTTGCTGCAGGAATCCCAAATATGGGGGCCACGGCACGGTGGAATTGATATTGCTGACGGCAAAAGGGCATTTCTGAGACCCAATCAAACATTCATCATAATTAACCCATATCAAAAGGATCATGGCATGCAAAAAAACACCCGTTGTGTTCACAGTGGTACCGGTAAAGATCCCCTCACCAGAGGCCTTAACACACCCATATTTACCTCTTCGTCTTTTGAATATCTGGATGCAGACGAAAACGTCTATCCGCGCTACTTTAACATTCCCAATCAAAAAGCAGTGGTCGAAAAGCTCTGCGCTTTAGAAAATGCCGAAGACGGCTTGCTGTTTAGCTCAGGCATGGCCGCCATCAGTACCGCCATACTTGCTTTTCTCAGCAGCGGGGATCACGTTGTGCTGCAAAAAGATATTTATGGCGGCACGCATCATTTCGTGACCGCAGACTTTGAGCGCTTCGGCATCAAATTTACATTTGTCGACAACGAAGCAGCTGATATTGAAAAGGCCGTAAAGCCCAATACCAAGATTATTTATATTGAAACACCTTCCAATCCGCTGCTGCTTGTCACCGACATTGCGGCCACCGCTCAGATCGCCAAAGACCACAATGCCCTGAGCATCATCGACAACACGTTTGCAACCCCCATCAACCAAAACCCGCTGGATCTGGGTATCGACATCGTTACCCACAGCGGCACCAAGTATCTGGGCGGTCACAGCGATCTGTGCTGCGGGGCGGTTCTTACCCGCCGGGATCTGGCCGATAAAATCGCGGCCACCGCCGCCAATCTGGGCGGCAGCATGAATGCCATGACCTGTTATCTGCTGGAAAGAAGCTTGAAAACCCTGGGCATAAGGGTCGACAAACACAACCGCAATGCCCAGATCATCGCCGAGCATTTGCAACAAGACGCGCGCATCCAAAAGGTCTATTATCCCGGCCTGGAAAGCCATCCGGGACATGCACTGGCCAAAAAACAAATGCGGGGGTTCGGCGGTATGCTGGCATTTGAATTGGCTGGCCCGGCACCGCAGACGTTTTTAAAAAACCTGAAGGTCATCACACCGGCCCTCAGCCTCGGCGGCGTGGAAACCATCATTTGCTCACCGGCAACCACATCACATCAGAAAATCTCAGCCGCCGAGCGGGCCGAGCTGGGAATTACCGACAATACGCTGCGTTTGTCGGTGGGCATCGAGGATCCGGATGACATTATCGCGGATATTGAACAAGCTTTGTCCGGATAACGGCAGCTAATCGTCCCCGAAACGAGTACAAGGACGAAAAGGTTGCCTATCATCGTCGTCGTACTCGTGCTCGTCCTCGTCCTCGATAATATTATCTTTTAAATAGCTCATAGGTGCCGTGCTAAAAATTTACAGCTTGTGACCATAAGCCGACAAAACCATAGACATTCAAGAGAGACATGCCATGAAAGTCGTACGCAAAGACCTGGTCCTGGCAGAAAGCGATCAAACGATTGTCATCGAAGGCAACCATTACTTTCCGCCGGAATCCATCAGAAAAGAATATTTTCAACAAAGTGACAAACAGACCACCTGTCCCTGGAAAGGTCAGGCCAGCTATTACCACATCGTCATCGGTGATGACGTCGAACATGATGCCGCCTGGTATTATCCGGAGCCTAAGGATAAGGCTAGACAGATCAGAAATTATGTGGCCTTCTATAAAGGCGTAACAGAAGGCTGAATTTTTGAATGAGAATTAATGCAATCTTGAGATTGTTTTATAATAATCCTGCATCAATGAAATCTATTATAAAATTCATCATATACCTGCTCATTTTGCTTCTGGGTGCTTCGCAGGCACCGGCCGGCGTTAAAAATCCGGATACCTTCATTTTGGCTACCTACGGTACCCTGCGCACCCTGGATCCGGCGGCCTGTTACGATACCACCGGCGGCCAGCGGATTTTGAATATTTACGAAACGCTTGTCTTTTATGACGGTTCCAAAACCGATGCATTTATTCCCGTTTTGGCCACCCGGGTACCGACGCTGGAAAACGGCGGCATTTCGGCGGACGGAACCCTTTATTCGTTTCCCATCCGCAAGGGCGTCAAATTTCACAATGGCGCTGATTTAACCCCCCAGGATGTGGCTTACTCGTTTAAACGCAGCATGATTGCGGACCCGGACGGTGGTCCCATGTGGATGCTGTTGGAAGCTTTGACCGGCAAAAGCTCGACCCGCGATGACAACGGAAAGATCCGGCCGGGTATTTTTGAAATGATCGATGATGCCATCAGCATTAGGGGGGACAGCGTAATCCTGCGGTTGCCGCGGCCTTATCCGCCACTGATGGGAATTCTGGCCAATTCCTCTGCGGTGGTCGTGGATCAGGAATGGGCTATCGCCAATGGTTGCTGGAACGGCCGTATCGATCAGGCGCAAAAATTTAATAATCCGGCACCCGGCTATGAACCGTTGTCAAAAATTGCCAACGGCACCGGCGCATATCGTCTAAAGTCCTGGGAGCCTTCCAAGCAATTTGTTTTCGAGCGATTTGACGGATACTGGGGCGCCAAGCCCATGCTCAAGCGGGCTATTGTCAAATACGTAAAAGAATGGAGCACCCGCAAACTCATGCTGCAAAACGGTGATGCAGACCGGGTGACGGTGGACATTCCTTATGTACCTGAAGTGAAAGCCATGCCGGGATTAAAAATTCTCAACGTTCCGCAGTTATCGGTCTCTTTTGCGCTTTTCTGCCAGAAAATCGACCCGACCGGTAATCCCAATATCGGCAGTGGCCGCCTCGATGGCAACGGTATTCCACCGGACTTTTTCTCCGATATCCATGTCCGCAAGGCTTTTTTACACGCCATGGATCGCGAAACCTATCGCCGGGATGTGTTTAATGATCTGGTAATCATGCCCACCAGTCCGAACATTGAAGGATTACCCTATCATGTAGATGTGCCGCATTATGCATTTGATTTGGATCAGGCCCGGACGCACCTGCAAAAAGCGTGGGATGGCCAGGTCTGGGACAAGGGATTCAAAATGGTGATCACCTACAACTCCGGTAATGCCATGCGTGAGGCGGCTGCCATGATGCTCGCTGAAAACATCATGTCGCTGAATCCCAAATTCAGCGTCGAAATTCGCAACGTCGAGTGGAAGGATTATCTGGTTCAGTATCGCAGTTATCGCTATCCGATTTTTATAACCGGCTGGGCAGCCGATTATGCGGACCCGCATAACTTTCTATACACCTTTATGCATTCGCAGGGTGTTTACGGCAGATTCATGGCCTATAAAAATGATACGGTCGACCGATTGTGTGAGACCGGCATTGCTACCGTTGAACCGGCAAAACGCACAGACATCTATACCCGCCTCCAACACCTGTGGTACGAAGAAGCCGTCGGCATCCCGCTGTACCAGCAGATCAATATCCGTGCCTATCGGGATTGGATAGATGGCTACGTGCCCAATGCCATGCTCACCGATGCCTGGGAAGATCTTAAACGCATCAAAAAATAAAGATCCCGCTTGAGAGCGGGATCTTGTGATCAATTCTGTTTTTTATGTGTTTGCCGTTCGTTGACGGACAGAACCTGCCCGTTAGCTTGCTGGCCGTCAGCCGACCAACTTGAAGTTTAGCACCAGATTTTTATGGCTTATTTCCTGACCGGCGCGGGCAAGCGTCCCGGACTGAAAACCACTGGCTTCCCAGGCACTGACCCAATAGTCAACAATTTCATTCAGCGCGATATTATAGAGCAGATCGGTAATTTCACTCTTCATTCTCATTCGGCAGGGGACACGATAATTCTCTATCAAGCCGGCGATGTGGGGTTTTACACTGGCCGCATCAATGCGCTGAAAGCCATCGTATTTTGCCTGTAGCGGAATCAGATGTGACGGTGTTTTGTAATTATCCGGTGAAATGGTTTCAGCTAAAAAGCAGGCCAGCACACCAAAGGCATGGGCAGTATTGAACTCATCATGTCGGCCTTCTTTTAAATCCTTGATCAAATTCTGGAAAATTATTTCCGTGTCATAAGGATTAATCGAATAAGGGCCATGACGGTGTCTTTCTTGAAAGTGCATCCCTGATGAAACCGTCGACAAATTGCTGCGCAGATATTCTTTCAGCTGGGTCGGGCATAATTCAATGGCATCATAGACCAGCTGATCACGCGTCAATGATTTAAAAGCCAACGACGAGCCCGGAAATGCAATGAGGACAGCCAACACCGAAAAAATAAACATTTTAAATAATTTCAAATACATAATTACGCTCTCCTTTGTTAAAAGAGTGGGTGGCGCACCGAATGTAAACTGCTGATAATGTTATTTTAATTTATCGGCCAAAATCATGAAAACTTTAAGGAAAGTCCTTTTTTTATTTTATGCTTTTCAGCGGTCGGCAATCGTGTTACAGAGTGACCGCCCAATCAGCTGATTCGTTTGACCGCAGGCGGCTGAATTCAAACCGTCTTTTCTTACCAGCACTATTTGTTACGCAAAAGCGGTTCATTACATCGCTTAATAAAGGTACGCCGACGTGCTGCACTCACAGACCCTGGCTCATATGATACGCCGTATCACATTTGCCGTTTTCATTTCTGCCTGGATCCTTTTTTCGGTAAATGCCTGTACCGTCAAAACGCGTACCTTTGAACCCGGCACCATCCCCAAGATCGATGTGTTGGCCCCCGGCGAAGCCGCATTCGGCGAACGCATTTACGATGATTTGTGTGACGATTACCAACTGGATTCCGACCCCAAGCGCCTTGATGGGCTGGTCACTATATTCGATGAGCTCATACAGGCCGCTGAAGCTGATCATCTTCCCTGGCATCTTTACCTTTTTAACGATCCGGATACGGTGGATGTCCGTGCGGTTCACGGAAATTATGTCTTTGTATGGTCGGGCTTTTTGGATGCTGCTGAAAACGACGATGAAATTGCGGCCTTGATGTCCTGTGAGATTGCCCATGTGCTGGCCCGGCACACCTATCCGGTACAATTTACGCTGTGGACGGATATATTCTTTGATGTGGCCGAAATGGCGACCAGCATAGCCATCATGACTGCATCCCAGGGAGTCGTTATGATCGGGGGCAACGGCTGGATGAAATGGGCCTACCTCGAGCTGGCCGATCTGGATGCACTTGATCGTGAATACAGTGTGGAGGAGGAAAGAGAGGCAACCCAGATAGCGATGCTCATTATGGAGCGCTCCCCGTACTCTTCTGAGGGGATGCTCACTTTCTGGCAGCGCATAGGGCAGGACGACGGTTTAAGCAAAAAAGCAGAACGGCTGCGGCGCGATCTTTCCCCGCTGGAGCGTACCCAGATGATAGAGGCCCTGTTGCCGCAATCCCCACCACAGATTGAACCACAGATCCCGGACAACATACAGACCAGCCAGCACAGTTTTGACGGCACACAGCATAACATTCAATAAATCCCTGCCGCGGCGACAAAATTCGATCCCAACGCCCTTTTTAGCCGATTGACTTGCCGATTGAAAATACGTTCATATTTTTTATAACATCACATTTTGTCCGCGTTCCCATTTAGGTCCAGAAAGGAGATTTGCCATGCGGTATAAGCTTTTGGGTAAAAGCGGTCTGAGAGTTTCCGAGCTATGTCTGGGGACCATGACCTTTGGAGACGATTGGGGCTGGGGCTCGTCAAAAGAAGAGAGCCGGGAGGTGTACGATGCGTTCGTGGAAGCGGGCGGCAATTTTATCGACACCGCGGATCTGTATACCAACGGTACGAGCGAAAGCTTTCTGGGTGAATTCATCGCTTCAGATCGCGAGCGAATCGTGCTGGCTACCAAATACACCAATACGGCGCCCGGAACCGACCCTAATGCAGGCGGAAATCAGCGTAAAAATATGATGCAATCTGTTGAAGCCAGCCTGAAACGACTCAAAACCGATTACATTGACCTTTACTGGTTGCACGTTTGGGATTTTACGACACCGGTTGAAGAAGTCATGCGCGCTTTTGACGATCTAGTGCGCCAGGGTAAGGTTTTGTACATCGGCATATCGGATGCACCGGCCTGGATTGTCGCGCAGGCCAATATGCTGGCTGAATTGCGTGGCTGGACCCCGTTTGTCGGTCTGCAGATTGAATACAGCCTGATTGAGCGCACGTCAGAGCGTGAGCTGCTGCCGATGGCCCGTGAATTGGATTTGGGCGTTACGGCCTGGTCGCCGCTGGCCGGCGGGTTGTTGACCGGCAAATATGCGTCAAGCGGCCATTCAGGTGGTGAAGAAAAGCGGCTGCAACATCCCATGATGGCACCCCTGGTCGATATAAATGAACGCAAACAGGCGATTACTACAGCTGTGGTACAAATCGCTGAAGCCATCGATAAAACACCCGCCCAGGTGGCGTTGAACTGGCTGCGTCAGCAATCCGGAGTGGTAATTCCGATTATCGGTGCGCGTCGTTTGTCCCAGCTCAAGGACAATCTGGCCTGCGTGGAGTTCTCTCTTGATGAAGAAAAGCTGCGAAGACTCAATGATGTCAGCCAGATAGAACTAGGCTTTCCTCACGATTTTTTCACAAATGAGTTGGTACAGAATTTTGTCTTTGGCGGCATGCGGGACTTCATCGATAACCATCGTATGCGCTAAGCGACATGTTTTGCTTTTCGTCTCAAGGCCACTGTTCAGGCTTCAAGCAACTGTCGTTTATTTTCTAAACAGGATGCCGAATGTTGTTCGGCCACATCGTCGGGCATAAATAGCCATGTCGGCGTTTCGCCGGATGCCATATCAAAAGGATTTTCCCGAGAGAATATATTTGAGAGGGTTTTTTTAATTAGGATTTGAGATGAGCCCGTCTTTGATAATACCTTTTTGCAAGCGTGGCCAGCCGTATACCGTACGTAAAAAATACTTGCATTCATCACAAAAGCTATAACCGCGGCCGTCGACAATGGCCCGCACATAGCCCCGATAACCAAATTTATTAAACTCACCCCGGCTCATGGGGCACAGGGACCCATCTGCTGCCTGTTTAAAAGAAGCGTGATCGGTCAAACCGAAATTATGACCGACTTCGTGCAGTGCCACCTTGGTCGTTCGATTGATAAACAGGTCGATCTCGGCTTCAGAAACCATATGGGTAGGCGCCAGCTTTTTGGTGGAAACAACCGCCACATCATTGTTGGGATTTTTCCCGCCGAGAATCGAGTTATAAAATTCATCTCCATCATCTATTTTTAGATCCGCATCGGTGATACCGAGGGTATTTCCGATATATTCCTCACCCAAAATCAGCGTCAACAGTTGAGCATCGATGCTGTCAATCATGGGGGATTCATGATGCGCTAAATCGATCTCTACGATAATACCGGCAAAAGATGCCAGTAAGCCGTTGCCGATCTGTTTAAGGCTGCTGATCGTAATATCGCTGCCAATTCTGACCAGATTTAATTTGGAATTATGTGCAAGCATTTTTATTACTTTATTTTCCTCTTATCTGCCTCCGGCAAATAGATAAAAAATGTGGCTCCGCATCCCTTTTTAGACTCTATATTAATATAACCATCGTGGCTCTTAACGATCCCGTAAACCGAGGCCAGTCCGAGGCCGGTCCCTTTGCCGGTTTTTTTGGTCGTAAAAAAAGGATCAAAAATTCGATGCTGTATTTCTTTGTCGATCCCGATGCCGTTGTCTGCAACCGTGATCCTGACATATTTGCCCGGCCGGGGCTCATAAAGCTCGCTCTTAATATCACGGTGGGTCACATTTTTAGTGTTTATATAAATATCGCCCCCATCCGGCATTGCATCAGCCGCATTGATATACAGATTTAACAGAATTTGTTCCATTTGCCCCTGGTCTGCTTCGATGGCATGCGGCCTCTGGGTGAAGTCGCAATGGATGGTGATTTCCTTTTTCATTTTTTGAAACGTCTGGGAGGTATTTTCAATGATGTCGTTTATGGCAATCGCTCTGGAGCGGTAACGGCCCTTGCGCGCATATCCTATCAACTGCCGGGTGAGTTCAGCACCTTCTTGAACAGCCTTTTCGATTTTTTTAAAGGTGTTATAGTGTGGATGTTTTGAATCCATATCCATCAGCTCCAGCGAGGCGTTTCCCTGAATGCCCATCAGAAGGTTGTTGAATGCATGCGCAATTCCGCCGGCCAGGGTGCCGATCGCTTCCAGTTTGGCGGTAAACTGAAGTTGGGCGTCCAGTTTCCTTTTTTGGGTGATGTTGCGAACAAAATTTAAAGTGGCCGGCTTCCCTTCCCAGCGAATTCGTGCAGCGGTGTGCTCCACCCACAATTCTTTGCCCTTCTTGCTGATAACCCTGAAGGAGTGGGTGCCGGGTACGCTACCACCTTTAAGCTTTCTCTGATGCCTGGCGATCACCAGCTTTCTATCTTTAGGATGAATGAGTTTAGCGATGGCGGTGGTTGACAATTCTTCATCCGAATAGCCCAATACGGTCCGTGCCCGGCTATTGGCAAATTTAATCACGTCATCCTGGATAACAAAAATGGCATCCCGGGCTTTATCAAATATAAGCTTGTACTGCTCCCCCAGCTCGCGTAGCTGCGTTTCCGTTTGGGTGCGCTGCTGTAACTCCTCTTCGAGCACTTTGGCCCTGGTTGCTAATTCTTCGTATGTGGGTTGTTTATCCTTCAAATCTGTATCCATCGATACCGTATTAACTGTGGACTTTCCGCGCTTTTCAACTCCGTGACCTTGCCTATCATTCCGTTGGAAAATTCAATGCCCGCTTCTCATTCATTTTCAGGCACGATTGAGGTTCTATATAGTATAATATCGGTCATTTATTAGAAAAAGATAAGTTATTTGTCGACAAGCATACCCATCAGCAGAATTGGAGCAGGCAAAATATGTGCCAGTTAACCATTTTTTCAATTATTTATATAAATACCAAATGGTTAAATTTTAGCGCGTCTCTTGCGCCGCAGCGTAAGAAGACAAAAATCGTCAGCCCGTTTGTCAATATGCGTCGCTCCGGTTCAAAACCGATTGCATGGCTTAAACAGATTATTTTGGGGAAATTTTATTGATTTTGAAGGGTATAAATAGACCTGATCTGCGGCACGGATAATCCGGCTTGATCTGCAATCTTAATCGTACGCTCTAATCGGTCCGGAGCTGCACGCCCTACGCATTTATGCTCCAGATCCGCTTGGATGGCTTTTTCCAGATCTGCCAACAGGCGCTCACGGGGCAGGTCCGATTGGACCAGCCACTCCTGGAGTTCTATAACCTCCAGGGCCACCCTGCGAGCCAGTGCGCTGTTTTTTTGCCACAGGTGGGCCACCGTTCCACCGGTTTTCAAACCAGCGATGTTCAATGTCAAAATAAACAGGTTTTTTAACACCAGTTGCAAAAGCAAGGCTTCTTCATCGGCCAGTATTTGGCAGGGGATGCTAAGGCTTGCCAGGGCGTCTTTGATGATATCGGCCTGCGGGCCGTAAACCGGTGAAGGGATCAAAACCTTGACCGCCCGTCCTTTTTTCTTTTCAAACCAGACCGATACGACCGTAGGGCTGCTGATATGATAGTGCCTCCAATCGCCCGGCAGCAGCTCGTTTTGCAATAGACCGAGGCAGCCGCGCCAGCCTTCGGGGATTCGGGAAAGAATTGCGGGCAAATCTTTTTCGGCCACTGCCACCAGAACCAGCACCGGATCGGGGACTTGCACGACCGCATCAGCCAGGCGCATGGACCGAGTGATCGGATACACCGGATATGCGCAGCGCAGAAAACCTCTGGCGAAAACCCCGCCCATTTGCCCGATGCCGATAATGGCAACTGCTTTATTCATAGATCTTATAATTTGATTCCGGGCCAACTCGCGATCGGATCAGAAGAACGCACAACATGCATTCCCGCATCGGCAAATTTCTGAAAGGCGTCGTCGGCCTGTTCGGTGTAATCGATAACGCCCGGAATCACCACCGGTGAGGTACAATCCTCTAACAGATACACTTTTTCAGTTAACTGCTTATCGGAACCAATGATTTCGTTCAACAAATCTTCAATTGTCCACGCCACGCAGTGGCTTTTGGCCTGTCCGGCAATAATCACGGCATCATAATCCAGTAATTTTCGAGTAAACATGATGTTTTTATCGTCGATCCGCTCTCCTCCGGGTCCCTCCAATACCTCCGCGCTGAGAGCTGAATAACTCTCTGTAAATGGATTGCTTCCAGAAACTTGAAAATCGGGTTGACTCAAACGGGCGATGCTGTGAAAGAAAACCGCTTCCTCGACGGCTGAAACCAATGCATGACCGATTCCGCCGAGCATGGCATGATAGGGCCATATCGTCAGATCATATTTGCCGCCTTCCTTCAATTTCTGGGTGTAATGAAGTAGATATTTCTGGCCGTAATCTTCATCGATTTGAAGACTGGAAGACAGCTCACGATTGAATGTCCAAATACCGCCTTTGACATCTTCCGGAGTAATGAGCGTATAGGGGTTGGGGTGTTCCCCCTTATCATTTACCAGAAATATGCTGTGAAAAATCTGAACAACCTGGTGGGTATCCATTGTGGCGCAGATTTCGTTGATAAAGTTGAGATTGCGATACATAAACTCACACAACCGACGATTATCATCTACGGCACCGGTTCCGGAAGTCCCGCCCACATAAAGCTCAAAATCCGGAATGCAAAACGTATTTTGAACATCGATCAATAGCAGACAAATTTTGAGTTTATCCCGGGAGGCCGGTTGTAGTTTATGCTGCTTAGCCCATTTTTCAGCATCTTCAGCCCGTTGCTGATAAGGAACTTTCCAGACTTCACCCACGCTTTCTGGATTGAAATGTGACGGAATCGGAAGTTCAACAGGTGCCATAATGAATCCTTCCAATTAAAGGTTAATTTGTGAAAAATGAGACGGAAAGTGGCCTCGCATATCTCTCAATATGCCAACAGTTGGTTGGTGTGTCAACGATAGCCGGACCCACAGCAGGTGCCGTTGCAAGAAAACAAAGGTAGGGC
>JASFEV010000069.1:0-17703 GCA_050124655.1 Desulfobacterales bacterium | reverse complement strand
ATTTTTCGATATCACTTTGACGCAACCGCTGCAGGCATAATTCATACCCAAACGGAGGTCCGATAGAAATCGTGGACCGATTTTTACTCATTAATGCCAGCCACAGCCTGGGACGCATTGCAAAATCACGGGTACTTAGATAATCAACCGATAATTGAGCTGCCAGCGGTGCTAACACGAGTCCCACCAGGCCCATGTCGTGATAAAAAGGCAGCCAGGACGCGCCCCGATCATCCGGTCGGACTTGACAACCCGATTTAAGGATGGCGGCCAGATTGTTGAGAGCAGCCATCTGGGTAATCATAACGCCCCGTGGGAACTTTGTACTTCCGGAAGTATACTGGATGTACGCCAATTCTTTGGGACCCAGCGGGCTCAACGGAATCGATGCTTGCGGAAGTTCTTCAAACGCCTGCGGCGTGCCGCAAAAACGCAAGCCAAGTCCTTCGGCGGCTTCACTAAGGAATGGAAAGAAATCTTCAGTCGCCATGGCGACATTGGCATGGCAACTGATAAGGAGTCGGTGCAGCTGATCCACATACGTTTTGCGTCCGCCCATATGAATCGATGCCGGCAGCGGTACGGGTATAAGTCCGGCATATTGGCAGGCAAAGAAAAACCGAATAAAATCTGGATGGGTGTCTGCAACCAGCGCCATGCGAGCACCGCGCTCCAGCCCTAAACCGCTCAGTCGTTGCGCCAGCGATTGGGCTTCATCACGCAACTTTGAGTACGGAAGAACAGCAGATAATTTGCCGCGCCCATCATAGAAATTATAACCGGTTTGACCCTGAGCCGCATAGTTGAGCGCCTCAGGTAATGTGGAAAAGTCTCCAGCTCGTAAGGGTATATTGTTTTTAGTCGGCGTTGCTTCCATAGTCACTTCATCAATCTCCTCGTTTGATATTCCAATTTTTCCAAACAAGTTAAACCAACAGAATATAGCTCTACCACCTACCTCAAATTCAGGGTGTCGCCTTTCTTATCTGCAGCCTATGGTAAGGAAAGTAAAATCTGCATAGATAGTTATCTAAATAAAATTTGGATGTCAAACAATTTATTATAATTTTATTAACTTACAGCATTTTCGCCCTATTAAGAGGAGTCGATTTTTGGCGACTACGACCGTAAAACCATCAAAATCCGATGCTGAGACCTTAATTAATTCAACTATCTAAAATTACTGCAATATAATCATTAATCCAGCTCAATTTGAAAATACCGGCTGAATTTACGTATCAGGGGTGTATCTAAATGGACACACAATATGGTCAATTTGTATTCTTTTGGAAACAATCGATGAAAATTTAACTTTATAAAAAAAAATAAAAAAATTTTCATTTTTGGGCCCCATTTGGCAAAATTGCCCGATTTCTCGGCCGACCCGAGGCCAAATGGGACATTTTTTTCAAAAAAACGAATTGTACTGACGATAAAAGGTTCACCGTTTTAATGATTGGCGGGCCTTTTGAATGTCTTTGTTAATCTAGTCATTCGCTGAAGTGGAATTGACTAGTCGTTTATCATTATTCCAATGAGTGCATTGGAAATTTGCAGGATCACCCAAAATGGCCGCGCTATCAATCGGCAAAGATAATGCTTGAAAAACATTTTTACATTTGGCACAGTCGCGCTGGAACGCAATCCGGGCTAGGACATCAGCTGCCTGTATACCTGCGAGGCAGTCGATACAGCTCAAGAAGGAAAAGATAGGCCGATGCTGCACGTCAGTCCCGTCAACGACCGGCAAAAAATGCGTCAATTCATCCGATTGCCCTGGTCCATTTACGCGGATGATCCCGCCTGGGTACCGCCATTGATGCTGGAACGCAAAGAACATTTATCACCACACAATCCCTATTTCGAGCACGCCCGCTATCAATCCTGGATCGCCGATCGTAACGGCACGGCGGTAGGCCGCATCAGCGCCCAGATCGATCAGCTGCACATCGACCAGGGCCGCGAATATGAGGGTTTTTTCGGGATGATCGAAGCCGAAGATAATGCTGAAACCTTTGGGGCGCTTTTGAACACCGCAGAGACCTGGCTGGTCAACCACGGCATGCAGCGGGTTCTTGGCCCTTACAGTCTATCCATAAACCAGGAGCCGGGATTGCTGGTGGATGGCTTCGATACACCGCCGTATTTGATGATGGGCCATGCCCGGCCATACTATGCCCCTCATATCGAAAACTATGGCTTTAAGAAAGCAAAGGATCTGTTGGCATATATCATTGACGGTGATTTTAAAGCCTCGCCTGCCATGCAAGCCATTACCCGACGAGCAGAGGGCCGTGTACGAATACGCTCCCTGCGTAAAAGCCATTTCGACGCGGATCTGAAGATCATCGGCGATATTTTCAACGACGCCTGGTCTCAGAACTGGGGCTTTATTCCGTTTACAAAAAAGGAATTTGAGCAGCTTGGCAAAAATTTTAAGTTGTTGGTGGATTATGAGCTTATCAAAATCGCAGAAGTAGACGGGATTCCGGCTGCCATGCTTGTGGTGGCACCCAACCTCAACGAGGCCATCCGTGATTTAAACGGACGCCTGCTGCCATTTGGCTGGTTAAAATTGTTATGGCGCCTGAAGGTTCGATTTCCGCAAACCGCGCGCATTCCTTTTATGGGTGTCCGCCGGCAATATCAGGATAGCCTCTTGGGCGCAGCACTGGCTTTCATGATGATTCAAGACGCCCAGGTACAGGCTATCAAGCGAGGTATCAGGAAGGTTGAGATGTCATTTATTTTAGAAGACAATATGGGAATGCGCAATATTATTGAATCCATCAGCGGTATCGTCCACAAACGCTATCGTGTTTACAGTAAAGATCTGAAAACGCCTTAAGGAGACCATGACGGAAACAAACAGCCCATTTACGGCTATTATTCTTGCAGGAAAGCGGCCAGGTAAGGATCCGGTGGCCGAAGCCGCCGGGGTGACCTGCAAGTCATTTGCGCCGATTGGCGGCCGTCCGATGGTCTATCGGGTACTGGAGGCACTGGCCGCTGCCCGGCAGGTGGGGCCGCGGATTTTATGTGGCCCCTCCCAAGCCTTAATCGCACAAATGCCCGAGCTCAAAACGCTTATCGATACGGGTAAGGTGCAACATATCGCAGGCCATTCAACACCCAGCGCAAGCACGTACCACGCCCTGCAATCTGTATCCAATGGTTCGCCGATATTGGTGACCACCGCCGATCATGCATTGCTCACCGCACAGATCGTTGATTTCTTTTGTAACGAAGTCCGGCAGCTTGGATGCGATGTCGCCGCCGGCCTGACACCTTATGATGGGGTTATATCCGCATTTCCCGGGACCCGACGCACAGCCATAAAGTTCAATGATGGTGCCTATAGTGGCTGTAATTTGTTTGGTTTTTTAAATCCACGGTCACACCGAGCCGCTGAGTTTTGGCGTCAGATCGAACAGGAACGCAAAAAGCCGTTGCGCATGATTCGCATCCTGGGTTGGTGGGCACTCATACGGTACGTCACCGGTAGGCTCTCACTTCATGACGCGCTCGCGTATCTGTCAAGGCGAATCGGAATCCGAGCCGGGGTTGTCATCCTGCCTTTCCCGGAAGCAGCTGTCGATGTAGATTCCGTCGATGATTGGTATTTTGTTCAAACTTTAGTTAAAAAACAGGGTTATTAGAGGCACGGTACAATTTTGAAAAAGTTAGATGCATTCCGGCGAAAAATGACCTCAAATGCACGCTTTTAGAATAAAACGACGGAACGCTTCGCATGTCAAATCGTTCTTTGCACGTCTTTGCTGAGTAATAAAAAAAGATCCCTTTACGTTACGGCAAAACAAATTCTTCCTCAGTACCAAAGCGATCCTCTTGGTTTAGATAGCTGCGCACCGTAACCCGCACTTCCAGTTTATCGGTTGCGCGAGACAGCCGGTATAGATGATATCGCGCACGTCGCTGCGAGTCGCCAACGGCAGCGGTTGCCGATGAAATCCCTATCACAGGTGCATGACCCTGCGGCGTTTTTAGCTGTTGGCGCGAGTAGCGGTGGGCATGGCCATGCAAAATCAGTTCGGCGCCATGTTGCGCCACGATGGTACGAAACGCTTTGGCGTCGGTTAGCCTTTTGCGCCAGCTCACGACGCCGGATACGGGTGGATGATGAATCAATACCACCCGAAACAGGCCCTGCTGGCCGGTCTTAATCAGCAGTTTGCGAAGTCGTTGCAGCTGGTTTTTACCGATGCTGCCGACAGCCAATAGGGTGTTACACGGTCGGGCCGTGCAGACACCGATGAGCGCCAATGGGCCGCGTACCCGTAAGCTCGGGAAAAGGGCGTCAACTGAAATCAAATCGTCATGGCTGAATTCGGTTTGATCTGAAACAATGTAGTCGCTCCAATGCGTCACGCAACCTTTTAGGGCGCTGGCGACGTAGGCATCGTGATTACCCGGTATGACCGTTATCTGGGACGGTGGACCGAGCGAATTTAACACGTCCTTTACCTGAGCATATTCTGCGGGCAAGCCCAGATGGGTGAGATCTCCGGTAATGACGATGTGATCTGGCTGATGGGCCCTGATATCATCAAACAGATTGCCGAGTACATTCATATGGTGCTCTGCGCTTCGTTTCAGTCGCCATTTCATATAACCGAAAAAGCGCTTATTGAATAAATCCACAAATCGAATGTCTTGATGGTAGGCCAAATGTGGATCGGAAAGATGCGCCAAAGTGAAGGTTTCTTCAGGATTCATAAGTCTGGATCGCACGTCGTGGATTTTAACTACTTAGTTCTGCGGTAACTTTACAATACAACCTATTTCCCGTATATAATAGCAAACTTTTTTTTGCAATGGAGCAATGGCGTCTTTCGGCCCTGGCGGACGATTGGGGATTCCATCGAGATGGGCAGAAGACAGGCATGACCGTGGCCACAAGAAAACGGATGAACCGATCAAATACAAAAAACGACTCATCTTCTGCTTTTGGCAGATACCCAGCGGCACCCGCACTCGCCGTACGCATCGGTATGCTCCACAATCCCCTGAGCGGCGGCAACCGCAAAGGTTTGCAGCGAATTCGTGCAGTCGTCACCGCAGCACCTTGCGAGATCTTACAACGGGAGGCCCAGACCCCCACGGATGTGTCTGAAACGCTATCTGATTTTGCGCGCCGGGAAATCAATACGATTGTCATCAATGGCGGTGACGGCACGGTCCAGGCAGCATTAACGGCGATTTTTCATCACAAGCTTTTTGAAACAATGCCGTTGATTGCGGTATTGCCGTCAGCCGGCACGACCAGCATGATCGCCGGTGATATCGGTTTAAAAGGCTCACGCCCGAAAGCATTGCAAAGACTTTTCAAATGGTCACACACGCAGGATATCCCGGCCGCTGTTGCAAAAAGAGCGGTGCTGCGCGTCCAGGTGCCAAATGAAGAAAACCCCATGTATGGAATGTTTTTAGGGGCAGCCGGAATATACCAGGCAACACGCTACCGCTTTGAGCATAGCCATGCCAATAAAATGCGCGGTGAATTCGTCGCCGGCGCGATCTTAGTTCGATTCTTGATCGCTTTAATTTTCAAACATAACAGGCTCGTTTTCCCTGTGCCCGTCACCACCCGTTTAAACCGAAATCCTGCCGAACAGCGCCGTTATTATGCAATGCTAATCACCACGCTGGAACGTCTGTTCCTCGGTCTGCGTCCTTTTTGGGACTCTGAGCCAAAACCATTACACTATTTTGCCTTGGGATCCCGCCCGCGTCATTTGCTCCGGGTGGCATGGTCGTTTTTTAGAAAACAGATGACCCCTTTGATAGATCCGATAAACGGCTATTTCAGCCATAATGTCGATGAGGTGCAACTGGTGCTGGACAGTGGATTTAATCTGGACGGACAACTTTACCATCCCAACTGCCAGCAGACGCCTGTCATCATTACCAACGGCGGGCAAGCATCCTTTTTACAGTTGTAAATATGCCTTTCTCATTAACACTAAAAGAGTACATCAACCGCCAGATTCGGCAGCCGGTTACGCCAGCCATCAAAAACCTGTCGGATACATTGTTATCCACTTATGAAAACCGTATTGCCGCCATTCTATTTTATGGATCATGTCTGCGCACCGGCGATGACCGGGGGGGGATGGTGGACCTCTATGTGTTAGTGGATCGTTATCGCACATTTGAACCTCGCCGTATGCTGGCCACCCTTAATAAATGGCTGCCACCCAATGTCTATTATTTAGAAGTGCCGTTCGAAAATCGCAGGGTGCGCGCAAAATATGCAGTGCTATCCCTGTCCGATTTTGAATCCGGAACATCCAACCGTTGGTTTCACTCTTATATTTGGGCACGGTTTGCCCAGCCGGTGGGCCTATTATACGCCCGCGATGAGCAGGTGGTCCAACGAGTGCAATCCGCACTGGCGCAAGCGGTGACTACATTTATTTCGCGCGTGCTGCCCCAGGTTTCCTCTCCGTTTACCGCCAGAGATTTTTGGCGTAAAGGATTAGAACTGAGCTATCGCGCTGAACTCAGAGCCGAGCGCCCTGAAAAATTAGTCCGTCTGCTGGCGGCCACACCGGAATATTATGAGCACATAACGCGCTCAGGCCTGGAATCCCTGCCCTTGGCGGTCGCTATCCAAAATGGCGATACAACGGTCATCTACGCATTAACCATACCGGACCGTGTCCGCAGGAAGAGTGGTTTTGATTGGTGGGTGCGCCGCTGGCAGGGCAAGGTTCTTTCTGTTTTGCGACTTTTAAAGGGGCTGCTCACCTTTCGGGGCGGTGTTGATTATATTCTGTGGAAAATAGAACGCCACTCGGGCGTAAAAGTCGAGGTCTCTGCGTCCTTGAAGCGTTACCCGCTTATCGCAACGTGCGTCATCCTCTGGAAGCTTTATCTGCGGGGTGCCTATCGATAGGGCCCTATTGGAGCTGAGCGGTCGATCCTGTCAGCGCCCAAGCGACAACACCATAAAAATATCAAGACGGATTTGTTTCCCTTTTGGGCACGGTTTGGACAAAAGCACCATATTGATTTAATTCTTCCAGGCGACAACTCCAAACCAGTTTGCCGTCGTGAACCGTTATATCCGGGCAGCTATCGCACATGTCTTGTCGGCCGTCAGATTCGAAATTCACCGGTTGAATAATCATAAAGCTCTGAATATAAGCCGGCTGCATAATGGTACGCGGTTTGCTGATCATCTGGCGCAGCAGTTTAAAGAGAACGGACCTCATTTTCCGATCTATCAATCCCCCTAAGAATGCCGACAGCTTTCCCTTAGCTGTACTTCGAGGTTCGGCATAGGCTAGATAGGTCCCTGAAAACAGATGGGTAAAGGTCTGGATGATCTCCATAATTTTGGGTGAAAAATACCCCAAGACATCCCCGTTAAATATGACACGATTTGCCAGCAGCCATTTTAAGGAACTGGGGTTGGCAGTCCCGTTTAAATAGGCACAGGGTTCATATTGCGGATCGGCTTGGCGAATTTTGGCGACAGCATCCGCCGCCATCAGCGTATGAGAACCACCCCATTCCGAATCTTTATAGGTCTCTGAGAGTGCAATTTTTTCTCC
Organism: Desulfobacterales bacterium; assembly: GCA_050124655.1. Taxonomy (GTDB): domain Bacteria; phylum Desulfobacterota; class Desulfobacteria; order Desulfobacterales; family JAHEIW01; genus JAHEIW01. The sequence continues at coordinate 10,123 of JASFEV010000069.1, read as the reverse complement.
GTCGGCAAAAAAATCAAAATCACCGGTTATCTCAGGAGACCGAAATAAAATAAACACCATCGTATGGACGATATCGGCATGTTGTTGAGACCAGCTGACCATTTCGGGAATTTCATAAATGGTTTTTTCAGAGATTGTTGCATTGAATGAGCACGCAATTCCACCAACCTTTGCCAGCATTTGGGCATAATGAAGTCTGAGATCATTTAGTTCCGCTTCGGTTTCGGCAGTGACCTTGGGACGCTTTTGGCTGGTATCGATATGAAAGGTAAAGCCGAACACACCGGCTTTTTTCAGATCTTTGAGCAATGATTCATCGAGTGCCAATCCATTGGTGTTGATAATGGGCTTCCAGCCCATGTCCTTGATCATTTTCACCAGATCAACGATTTGAGGGTAGACCAGTGGATCGCCACCGGCGATACTCATGCAGTCGCTTTTGCGAAGTTTTTTAAAAACCTCGAGGTCCGCTCTGACCTCTTGCAGGGTTTTATGGCCCGGTCCCCGGGGATCGCGATAACAGCCCTCACAACGCAGGTTGCAGTCGGTTGTGGGCTCCAGCCAGGATATGCCATTGTCGGCATAATTCCATGGTAAGCGATAATATTCGAGATGATTTAACGGCTCTGTCATTTTACACTCCTTGATTAGAATCAAGCCTAAATCAATTCACTCATTTTCAGCTAAGCTTGTTTGAAATCATATTGGGATTTAAAATTACGTTGCTGCATAAAATGTTAAGCGACACCCATAACAGGATGGCGCAAAAATTTCAATCTCGTTTCGCCGGCAGCAAAAGTCGAATTGTTTACAAGCATTCGGGCGATATGAATTTTTGAACCTTTTAAATGGCGGAGTATATATAGATAAACTCCCGCCAGGGTGTCAAACAAAAATTCGGTTTTGTAACCGCACTGCGTTTATGGGCTTGCAATACCATATGGCTGAATATCGAATAGTTGTCGCTCTCCATCGGATTCTGTGCTAAAAATGAAAAGATGCGGCATTAAACATTTCTGATCGTCGTGAATATTTCGACAATCATCTGAAATTATTTTAAAATCCAACATTGACAGTTGGGATTTTATTTGTTATTCGAGAGCGTCACTGCATTCAATTGTAGCCGAAATCACAGTCATTCGCCCCGAATGCCATTTCGCCGAAAATCATGAGCACAAATCCAAAACATAGACCTCACGGGGAAAGATCCATAAAATCAAACAGCACCCGTGGCATTCTAAAAAGCATGATTGTACAGATACCCAATAACCATATCCTGTATCTGGGTCGCGCGTTGGGAACCATTCTGTATCAATTTGACAAGAAGCACCGGCGCATCGTGCGGAAAAATATACAATTCTCGCAGCTGCTATCATCGCCAGAGCAAATCGATCGCATGTCAAAACGCATTTTTCAACACTTTGGAATTAGTTTAATAGAGCTTCTGCAAATGGCTTGCTTCACACAACAAGAGCTCGCCTCAAAGGTACACATCGAAGGTGAAGATATTATAATCAACGCACTGACCAAGCAAAAAGGTATTGTTTTCGTTACGGCTCATTTAGGTAACTACGAAATGGCGGCACAATCCGTCCCCTGTGTGTTAGGGCTACCACTGTCCAGCGTCGCAAAAAAAATGCGAAACGCCCGCTTGAACCGCTTGATTCATAACATGCGCACCCGCTTTGGCAACCAAATTATTTACAAAAAAGGTGCCCTGCCGGAAATGATGCAAACACTTCGGCAGGGGGGCATGGTCACTATATTGATGGATGTCAGCCGCAGATTTGACGGCGTGGAGGTAAATTTCTTCGGCCGTCGGGCGACGGCTACGCCGGCAGCTGCTCTGCTGGGCCTGCGATGCAAAAGCCCGATTCTGCCCGCTTTCAGTTATCGCGACCCAAAAGGCCAACTGATCTCACAAGTTGAACCCCCTATTCAAATCAAGCGAACCAATGACCTGCGGTTTGATTTGCAAACCAATACCCAGCGAATCACGGATCGAATAGAGCGCGCGGTTCGTAAACATCCGGAACAATGGAACTGGATGCTGAAGCGCTGGAAGGAATTTTATCCGGATCTTTACCCTGAGTCTGCAAAGCGCCTGAAGCGCATTAATAAAAAGCAAAAAAGAAAAAAAAAATCGTCCGGTGCGATCCGCTAAATTTGTTCAGCTTCGTTGCGAATTTGATCTCCATCGTTCCATGCGTTGTTTTCTGGTGAATTTTCTTAAAAGCTGCTGCAATTAATCTGAACAGGATGAGCGCATATGGTTCATTCAATTTAAATATGAATTATTCGTCTATAGCAAATGTCCTGGGAAAATTATTGATCGTTACCGGTTCTTCGATGGTGTTTCCGGTCATCTGCTCGCTGTATTACAAAGAAGATGATTTGTACGCCCTTGCCATCACAGGGATCATCACCATTGGCTTGGGATTACCCCTGTGGTGGCTTTTTCGTCGCTCCCACCAATTAAACCTTAAAGACGGCTATTTTATTGCTGTTTTCGGATGGGTCCTGATTTCGGCCATGTCCGGCTTGCCGTTTATGCTCCACGGATCGATTCCCGCTTTCACCGATGCCTTTTTCGAGATGATGTCCGGCTACACCACCAGCGGGGCGACCATCTTGACCGATATCGAAGTCGTTCCGCATGGATTGTTGTTTTGGCGCAGCCAAACACACTTGCTGGGCGGAATGGGATTTTTAACGTTAACCGTTATTTTTCTGCCCCATGGCATGGGCGGGTTGCGTTTATTCCGCGCCGAGTCGAGTCCTGGTCAGGTGATCACCCGGGAAAAATTTATTCCTCGCAACCGGGATACCATGATCTGGCTGTGGGGCATCTATATGACGCTTAATCTGCTCGAAACCCTTTTGCTGTGCCTGGGGGGCATGTCGCTTTTCGATTCATTGTGCCATTCCTTCGGCACGGTGTCGACATCCGGCTATTCGCCCTGGAACGCCAGCATCGGACATTATAATAGTGCCTATTTTGACTGGGTGATCATTTTGTTCATGTTCCTGGGCGGCATGACGTTTATGCTGTTCTACCATATGCTGCAGGGAAATTGGCGGGTTGTCAAAATCAATACCGAGTTTCGCTGGTATGTGGGCTTTATGCTCTTTTTTTGCGGCATGGTGTCATGGATCCTTTGGAAAGAACAGACTTACGGCAGCCTGATTGATTCCATTCGGTTCGCCACCTTCCAGGTGACCTCTATCTTGACAACCACCGGATTCACGACGGCCGATTATGAAAAATGGCCCCAGGCAGCTCAAATGTTCCTTTTTGCGGTGTGCTTCATCGGCGCCTGCGCCGGATCAACCACCAGCGGTATCAAAGTCGTTCATTACGTCCTCATCTGCAAATTCGGCGTGGCGGCCATTAAACGTATTTTTTTCCGACCCATGGCGGTGATGTCGATCCGGTTAAATCAGCGTCCGGTCGAATCTCAAATTGTGGATCTGGCCGTCTGCTATTTTATCGTCAACATTTTTCTGGTGCTGGGGGGCGGCTGTTTTATGGTGCTGGTGGATCAAATGGACTATCTGACAGCCATGAGTTCGGTGATTGCAACGCTGATGAATATCGGCCCGGGATTTGGTGCTGTGGGCCCATCTGAAAATTATGCCCACATTTCGGATGTGGGAAAATGGTTTTTAGCCTGGAATATGCTGGTGGGTCGATTGGAGATGTTTTCAGCTTTGGTTATTTTCTACCCATCATTCTGGAAACGATAGTGTCCATCCCTAAAAAGCATCTTTTGGCCCAGGCCGGCGTTCTCGCCTTTTTGCAATCCTCGACGTAGATCTACTACGCCTCCGGTTGCAAAAAGCCTGCGGCCTTGGCCTGAACCAAAATCTACCATTTATGGATGGACACTAAACAATTTTAATCCAGAAACAACAAATACGGGGGCAGGCGGGTTTCAGGCAGAGAATAATGTCTGGACGTCTTTCAAGTGCGGTGATAAACAGACCGCGATCACGCGCTCGTTATCTTGAATGTGCGTGTCTCCGACAGCCACCTGCCAGACGCCATCCCGATAGATGCTTCCGATCATTATTTTGCCATAATAAACGGGGTCCAGTTTGGAAAGGGGCTTGCGGGTAATTGGTGATTTCGGGGCGGCAGCGATCTCCACCACCTCGGCATCAAAACCGTGCAGATGGGCCACTGAAATCAGCTCACCACGACGAATAAATTTGAGAATCTCGTTGCCAGCCAGAATTTTTTTGTTCAGCGCAATATCGGATCCCATCGTCGCCGCCAGTACCAGATAATCTTCTTTGTTCACCAGTGCAATACATTTCCCCTGCCTGCCGCGCGATTTACCATTTGGTGAATTCATCAGGTGTTTGGCCAGCACACAGCTCATAATATTGGTTTCGTTTTCACCGGTAGCGGTGATGAAGGTGTCCATGTCCAATAGTCCTGCCGATAACAGCACATTTGAATCCGACCCATCACCTTGCAAAACTTCCGTATCGGCAAGTTCAAAGGAAAGCTCCTGGGCGGCGCGCTCATCTTTTTCGATCAGCCGTACCTCGACGCTCTTGTCGAGCAGCTCTGCCAGGCGACGCCCCACCAGGCCGCCACCCAGAACCATCACCCGATGGCGTTTCTGCTGTTCAACGCCTGTCATGCCCATCAAACGGGGCAGGTTTAAGCTGCTGGCCATAAAAAAGGCTTGATCCTGCGGCAATAGCTCTTGTTCGCCACCGGGTATCAGCGTGGTGATTCCACGCGCAACGGCCACCACCCGAAATGGAAATTCACGATACTCTTTTGAGATATCCTTCAGTTTGCGGTAGGCCAGTGGTGATTTCTCATGAATGCGGGTAGCCATGACCTGTATTTGTCCTTCGGCCACATCGATGATTTCATTGCCGGCCCTTAGCTTAATCAACCTGAATATTTCCTGGGCTGCCAGCTCTTCAGGATGGATGATCAGATCGATCTTTAGATCATCGGCGTTGAGTAAAGAGTCTTCGCCCCCCCACTCCAGGGAGCGGACACGGGCTATTTTGCGGGGGATGCCGAAGCGGTCGGCAATCAAACAGGCCATCATATTGACAGCATCGTTGTCGGTGACGGCGATGAGATAATCCATCTTTGCAGCACCGGCTTCCCGCCAGCATTCGATGCTCATGGCATTGCCCTGCATCAGTCGCGCATCTAAAATCCCATCGGCATCGCGGATCAATTTGCCATCCGATTCAATGGTAGTGATGGCATAGCCTTCATGTACCAGGCGCTTGGCCAGATAATAGCCGATACCGCCTAAACCCAGGATCAGGATATTCGTCGATTCTGCCGATTTATTTCCATTCATGAATAAAACCGTTTAAGATATTGTTTTTAAATATTTTGATATAATTGATGATATCGTCCGACCTGGCCTGCTTAGTAAACTTTTCGGCTTCCAGCTCGATCCCCGAAACGATACTCAAATACTCAATGCAGCCCGGTTTGTCAACTTCGCCGGCCGAAGGAGCAAGTGGCATTAGCGTTTGTTGTCATCCAGCGATTCTGGACATGACATCGAAATAGCAAAAGGGACACCGGCCTGTGCCGATATCCCTCTCAGTAATTCGTTGTGGCGTCCCCAAGGGGATTTGAACCCCTGTTGCCGGCGTGAAAGGCCGGTGTCCTGGACCAGGCTAGACGATGGGGACGCAATTGAGACTGAGCATCCTATTTTTCATATTCGCGTCCCCAAGGGGATTATGAAACCCGTTGTCCCGCATGAAATGCGGGATGTCCTGGACCAGACTAGACGATGGGGACGCAACATAGAACCGTGAAACGGTTTTATTGTTGGTGGGCCGTGCTGGGCTCGAACCAGCGACTCTCTGCTTAAAAGGCAGATACTCTACCGACTGAGTTAACGGCCCTCTCTTTAAACGAATTTAATTAACCATTTCACGAAAATTTGTCAATAAAAAAGTAAACCGGTTGACCGGTTGAGCCCGCTCTGTCTGATTATTACTCAGATTCATCAAATTCATAATATCTTAGAACTAAACAGGCAAAGACCTCACCGAAATGATGATTCCCGTTAATCCTATTTCAAGTTTATGTAGTAATAAAATGATAATTGAATTGTTTTAAAATTTTTAGATTTTGAAAATTTGATTTGAACCGGTTCCAAAAGCTTTAGCTTTTGTATAGTTAAATTAAAACTATCTCAAAAATAATAGATTACGCTTAAGGGCCTCTATAGAACGGGATTGGGCCACGCTGTGTCCGATTATGTCTCAGAATTCATCAAATTCGTACTACCTTAAATACCAGACAAGCAAAGACCTCACCGATTTGAAAATTTGATTTGAACCGGTTTCAAAAGCTTTAGATTTTGTTCGAGGGATAGGCGCGAGGAGGAGAAAACTGCGCCGCGTACATATAGTACGCAAGCAGCTTTCTCCGATGAGCAACACCGCCCTCGGACAAAAGATGAGGGTTTGGGAACCGGTTCAGATTATTTGCGCCAAAATTCGGGAACGAGAAGTATGATGACCGTAAAAATTTCCAGTCTGCCCAGCAACATGCACCAGATGAGCAGCCATTTGCCTAAATCAGGGATCAGAGCATAATTTTCTACCGGGCCCACCATACCAAACCCCGGACCGATGTTGCCAATGCTGGCGGCAATCGCCGCAAACGAAGTTGTAAAATCCACTCCCAACCCTGCCAAAGCCACCGAACTCAGGGCAAATAGGCCCATGTATAATGCCAGGAATCCGACCACACTGCGCATGACATCATCCGGCACGCTTTTTCCGCCGATTTTGATGGGAGAAACAGCCCGCGGGTGAATCAAATTAAATAGTTCCCGATAACAATACTTAAAACACAGCATGATCCGCAGGCACTTCATGCCGCCGCCGGTAGATCCAGCAGATGCGCCGATAAACATGCACAGCAGGATAATCAGCTGGGACATGGCCGGCCATAGCTCATAGTCGGCCGTGGCAAAACCAGTGGTGGTGATGATGGATACCACCTGAAAGGCGCCATAACGCAAAGCGTTGCCAACGCTCGCATACACCGAACCGTATAGGTTAATCGTGACGACAATGGTCAAAACCAGGACCGTACCCAGAAAAAAACGACATTCTGAGTCTTGCCAAAACGCCAGCGGCTTGCCCCTTAAAAATTGATAATGCAGCGCAAAGTTAATGCCGGCCATCAGCATAAAAAAAATAAACACACAATCGAAATAAATGCTGTCATAATGGGCGATGGAGGCATTTTGGGTGGAAAATCCACCGGTGGGCATGGTGGTAAAGGTATGGCATATGGCATCAAATAGGCTCATGCCCCCCAGCAGAAGTAAAACAGCCTGCATGAGTGAAATCAGGGCATATACTTTCCACAAAATCATGGCCGTATCCCGAATACGGGGCTTTAATTTATCCGGCACCGGACTGGGAACTTCGGCTTTGTAAAGCTGCATGCCGCCAACGCCCAAAAAGGGCAAAATGGCCACCGACAATACAATGATTCCCATCCCCCCAAGCCATTGGATGAAGCTGCGCCAGAATAAAAGACCTCTTGAAACCGCTTCTATATTGGTTAAAATCGATGCACCCGTGGTGGTAAAACCGGAGACAGATTCAAAGGCCGCATCCACAAAACGCTCAAATCCACTGTCAAAATAAAACGGCAAGGCCCCGAAAAGACCAACAGCAGTCCAGCCGATGGCCACAATCGCCATGCCTTCCCGCTGGCTGATGACTTCGGCTTTGCCGCTTCTGAAAATAAAATGAAGTGCCAGACCGCTGAAAACGGTGATTCCTAAAGATTTTAGCATCGGCGCCACGCTCTGGTCACGATAGTACAACCCGACAATAAGGGGAATGATCATGGTCAGCCCGAAGAAAAAGGACATTACCCCGACGGTGTGAAGGATATAGCGCCAGCGCATCTAGAAATACTCCAGCTTTACGGATAAAATTTTTTCGATTTTAGATATCGCTTCTTTGCGGGCAAAAATGATGACCCGATCATTGGGTTGAATGACGCTCTCGCCGCTGGGAATAATAATGGTTTCTGCGCGGATAATGCCCGCCACCATGGCGCCCTTTGGAAAGGAAATATCACGCAGCGGTTTCTCGACGATGTCGGATGTCTCCAGAGCTACGGCTTCAATCACCTCGGCCTGTTCACCTTTAATCGAAATGGCGGATAGCACCTTCCCTTTGCGAATGTGCTGGAGGATGGTGTTGATGGCAGATAACCGCGGGCTGACGACCTGTTCGATGCCAATGGCATCCGTCAGCGGGAAATAACTGAATTTGCTGATGCGGGTAATGGTGTTGCGGGCGCCCATGCGTTTGACCAGCAGGGAGGCCAGGATATTGGTTTCTTCATCCTGGGTTAATGTAATGACAACATCCATATCCTGGATGTTTTCCTCTGAGAGCAGCTCTTGATCCGAACCGTCACCACTGAGCACGATCGATTTGTTCAAGCGTTCGGCCAGGTATGTGCAGCGCTCCGGATCGCGCTCGATGATTTTGCAATTAATCGAGTGCTCTTCCAATAAACGCGCCAATCGGTAGCCGATGCGTCCGCCGCCGATGATCAGGGCCCGCTTCAGGGGCTGGGCAACTTTATTGAAAAGCGAAAGGGTGTCCAGCAATTTGTCTTCTTCGCTGATGAAATAGACCAGATCCCCGGACTTGAGGCTGTCGTTTCCTCTGGGAATAATGAGCTCATCTTCACGTACGACGGCAGCAATCAAGGGTCTGGCCTCACCAATGATCTCCGGTAGATCAGAAAGTTGTGCGCCGGCCAGCTGGCAGTCATCATCTAAATTCACCCCGACAAATTTAAGACGCCCATCGGCAAATTCACCGATATCCACTGCCCCCGGAACGCTCATCATCCGGTGGATGGTCTTTACAACTTCAATATCCGGATTAATAATGGTGTCAATATGCGGTGCCTGCTTCCGAAAATTGCCATGATAATGATCAAAATCAGCATTCCGGACGCGGGCCAGTTTCTTGGTTGAAGGCGAAATGATATTTGCCACCAGGCAAGCCACCAGATTGATTTCGTCACTATTGGTGACCGCCAATATAATTTCGGCGTTTTGAATTCCGGCTTCTTCCAGGACGACCGGACTGCTCCCCGAGCCGTTGACAACCTGCACATCGAGATTATCGGAAACGCGTCGCAGTGCACCCGAATGTTTGTCGACGACCACAACGTCCTTGTTTTCAAGCGCCAGATGACTGGCAATGTGAAAGCCGACCTCCCCCGCTCCGACAATAATGATTTTCAAAGATTCTCCCTTCGATGAAGATCAAAAAAATGATAAAGCCTTAATCAGGTCATCTCCTTGTTTGCGCCTGTCTATTTTGCGAGACGCAATAATTCGGCCCACGCCTTACTATAGAGTTTCACGCGTGTCAACTATGGGCTGGCTTGACTTACCTTGTCAAACCGTTTGCTATTTAAATGAGCAGTGCCTTTTCCAAGCGCTTTCATTAAATAATAATGTCAAAGGGCTGTTTTGGAAGCAGGGCTGCGAGATCTAAGGAAATGATAATAGATGGGTCGATAGAATTCTCATCAGATCGTTGCGACCTCAATAGCGTCTACAGCAAAACTGAGATGAACAAAACCCAACCGCTGATGACGATGAGGATGAAAAGGGCCATCCAGTCTTTGCGGGTTGCACATAGCGCCGGCTCGGTACGATTTTCAGAATAACACCTGGCCTCCATAGCAACGATTAACCTGTCAGCCTGCTCGAAAGTTCTGCGGATCAGCGGGAAGCCCAGCCGCACCAGACGATCTAATGGGTTTTTGCGGTTGTCCAGGCAGCGGGCCCGCTGAGCTTCGGCGGTCTCTTTGGCCTGGTTCAGAATGACGGGAATAAAACGCACAATCAATCCCAACATCGTCGCAATATGCGGGACAGGCAAAAATCCAAACGGCTTTAAAAACCATTCCACGGCTGCTTTGATCTCTGAGGATCGGGTTGAAAACACAAAAAGAAAGCCCAGCAGTGCGATGATGACCAGCCGCCAGCAAATTCGTATGCCGGACACCAGCCCCGGTCGGGTGATGGCTATGGATTTAAATTCGATGAGGGGCACC